>CAZVTD010000351.1:0-2526 GCA_964629945.1 uncultured Planctomycetota bacterium
TGTCCCCCCCCAAAACAAACCGGCGCTGGACTCCTCTTCAGGCGTCCAGCGCCGTTCACTGTACTCAATCCACTCCGTCGCTTCTTCTTTTACCGACCCTCCTCCAGCTTCGCCGCCACCTCTGCCGCGGCCTCATACAGCTTCTTCGTCTCTTCCTGCCAGCCCATGCTCGCGTACCACTGAGCCCCCAGCAAAGGCGGCCGGTTCCACCACGACGGCGGACTGTAGCACATGATCGGGGTCGGCTTCTCCTGCGCCCTCAGTTCGTTCACCGCCCGGAACATGTTCCGCATCCGGTCGTCCAGCAATTTCTGCACCCGCGTCGCCAGTTCCTCGCCCATCTGTCGCCGGTCCCCGTCGTTCAGCAGCGCACGCTCGATGAAAATCCGCGCCTCGCATTCCTGAAGTCCTTCCCGCATCGCCTCGAACCGGGCCGTCGCCGTCGGACCCTTCTCCCCGCGGCCCAGCGTCGCTGTCAGGATGTTCAGCATCCGCCACGTCGATTCCGGGAACCGTGCCGCCAGTTTCCCCACCACCTGCCCCCTCGCGTTCTTCAGCACCGGGAAGAAATCTCCCCCGATCCGCGAAAATCCCCGCTGCCGTCCCGTCGCGTTCATCTCGCCCAGGAACCACCACGTCGGCGTCCCGAACAGGTCTCGGATATACCGCGGGTTATGCACCCACAGCCCCTCGCGTTTCCACCCGTACAGCCGCTCCAGAGACGGGTCCACCAGGAACTGCGACTTCCCCCACGCCACCACCAGGCTCACGTACCCAAGCTCCGCGTCGTGAATCCTCTCCTGGTACCGCTCGTGCGCGTGGCACACCCAGGGCACCCCGGGCGCCACCGTCTTGAACAGATCCACCACCTTTTCCGTCGGTCTCACGTCCGTGATGCACCCCAGCATCATCGTCTTCTCCAGACCCCGCTTCCTCATCTCCCCTCGAATCTCCTCCATCAGCGGACCCCACAGCTTCACGCTCTCCGGATCGCTGTACATCGGCAGCGCCACCTTCTCCACCTTCCCCGTCCCGTCCACCACGCTCACCAGCGGCCCCTTCCCCTCGTGCGCCTTGCGCGCCTCCGCCCACGTCGATTCCACACCGCCCTTCCCCATGATGTCCTTCGCCGCAGGCCCCTCCAGCCCACCCTCCAGATACGTGTCCCACACGTAGAAGCACACCACCGTCGGCTTCCCCTGATGTTTCACCACAGCGTCCAGGTACCGCTTCATCACGCTCAAATCATACCTGGTGCTCCCGTCCGCCTGCTTGATCCACCGCACCATCGTCTCGTCGTTCCCCATGTTCGTGTTGCAGATCAGCGGGATGTACGTCGTCTGCGCCCCAACCTGGCTCAACAGGTCCAGCGACTGCTCGATCAGCCTGAAGTGCGCATCCGACCACATCGGCACCTCATACCCCATCGCCAGCGTCTCGGGCGACTCCACCACCTCCACGAACGTCGTATACTCCCGCGCCGCAGGCACCACCCACTCGCACACCGTCAGTTCCACCGGGACCTCCGCCAGCTTCTCCCCGCCCAGCGTGATCGTCAGCTTCCCCGCGTATTCCCCAGGCTCCGCGTCAGTCGGAACCGTCACCGTCACCCACACCGGCGCCACCGCCCCCTGCATGCTTCGTCGAAGCGCCGTATCCCCTGCGATCCTCGGCATCTCCACCGCCACCTCCGTCGGCGCCACCTCGTCCAGCGTGTCGAACGCCCGCAGCGGATACGCCAGCATCCCCTTCTGTTCGCTCCCCGCGCTCCCCGTCAGCAGCCCGTATCGCACCAGCACTCCCGACGCCGGAATCTTCTCCCCGCCCTTCGTCGTCAGCGCCCCCATCGCCGCCTTCAACCCCTTGATCGCCTCCTTCGAACCCACCAGCACCTTCCCCGAGCCCGCCCCGCCGCGGGGCGCCACGATCCTCATCGCCTTCAACACGTCATTCGGGTCCCCATACATGAAATCCAGGTCCGGACTCATCAGGTTCCCGTTCCACACCTGCACCCCAGCCGGTCGCCCCACATTCGGGCTCACCGCGTCCTCCACACCCGACCGAACCTCCACCGAAACCACCCCGCACGTACCTCCGTCGAACCGCGTGAATCCCTGGACCTGCACCATCGACTTCGGCATCACGCTCCGGTGAACCTCCAGCGACAGGACGTTCACGCCCTTCACCAGCACACTCGCCGGCACCTGGACATCCACCAACTCCCGCACCTCGCTCGGGTTCTCCTCCTTCAGGTCTTCCGCTGGCTCATCGGGCCCCGCGTCCGCCTTCAGGTGTCCCCGCGCGATCTCCTTCCCGTTCACGTACACCGCGATACCCCCGCGATACTTCACCGACACCCTCATCCCCTTCACCCCCGCCGGATCGTCCACGTGGAACTTCCCGCGGATCGCCAGCATCCCCACCCACGGACTGTCCGGGTCCTGCATCGGCTTCCGGTGCCAGTCCACGTCGTTGTACCCCACGTCCCTCCACTCCTTCGCGGGCGGCTCCGTAAGCCGATGCAGG
>CAZVTD010000352.1:0-2523 GCA_964629945.1 uncultured Planctomycetota bacterium
CGCGATCTGCGGGCGGTGCGGCAGTGCATCGCTGGCGCTGTTCGGGATGAGCAGCCTCGGCGGGGTGATCCGACGCAGAATCTAAGTCCGACACAACACGCGTAACGAAGGACCCCTTGAGAAATCAAGGGGTCCTTTTTTGTACCCATTTTTCGGTGGGGGGTGACACGCTCAGGTGGTGACATCCAGAAGATGCCGGGCGGGCTGGGAGGCGGTGCAGGGTGAGTGGGCGAGCTGTTCGCCATAGCGGTTGATGGTTCGGACGATTTCGCGGATGCGCGGGGAGTTCCCGCTGAAGAAGGTGGTCCGGCAAAGGTCGCGGAAACGTCGAGGGCTCATGGAGGCCGCCTGGGCCATGATGACCATCTCGTGGGGGACATTGGTGAGGATGTTGTTGCTCTCGAGATCCTGGGCGAAACGGGAGGATTGAGCGAGGAAGTGACGGGAATCCTTTCCGTCGAGGGTGTAGGGGAGCCGCTTCCAGAAGCTCGGGGGATAGAGGAGTTTGATTTTGTAGGTGAGGGCGTAACGCCAGACGGCCGGGGAATCGTCGAGTTTAAAGCCAAAGCGCTGGGGGTCGGTGTGCCAGGGGGTTGCTGGGATGATGCCCGGGGCGGTGACGGGGACGGAATCGGGGGCGATCCGGAGGAGGAAACGCAGGGTTTCGTCGCGCGAGGCATCGGTTTCGAAGGGTGCGGGGTGGATGATGGAGGCGATGGTGAAGATGCCCGCGTTTTTGCAGGCGGTGAGGATGCGTGCGGCTTCCTCGACACGGATGCGCTTGTTGAAGGCGCGGTCGAGGATGTCCTGGGAGCCACTTTCGAGTCCGTAGAAGACGGCGCGACAGCCGGAGCGTCGGAGGGTGTCGAACTCGGCGCTGGAAAGTCCGCGGGCATGTCCGAAGCAGGCGTATCGGACGTTGAGGTTCTGGTGGAGGATTTCGTGTGCGATGCCCATGGCGACATTGGCGCTGGTGTTGGAGCCGGCATAGACGAAGAGCGCGGTGTCGAGTGTGTCGCGGAGATGCTGCATCTCGTGGACGACGCGCTGGGGGCTTTTCTGTCGCCAGACGCCTCCGGACTTGACGGGGTGGATGCAGAAGGAGCAGGAATACGGACAACCCCGGGATTCGTCGATGACAGCGATTTTGATTTTGTTGTCGCCGACGAGTGCGGGGTAGGTTTCGACGGAGTAGTCGGGCAGGGGGAGACTGTCGAGGTCATCGACGGCCTGTCTTGGGGTCCGGACGCTGGCGCCGCTGCGACGGAAGATGAGGTTGGGGATGCTGTCGAGCTTGCCGCCCTGCGTGAGGGCATTGACGAGCGCGGGGACGGTGTGTTCGCCGTCGCCATAGGAGAGGCTGTCGAAGACGTCGGTATAGTCGAGGATGTGCTCACCGAAGTAATCGACCTGTGGACCACCGGCGATAATTTTGATGTCGGGGAAGTGCTTTCGGATCTGGGAGGCGATGTAAACGGCGCCTTCGAAGCCGTCGCCATTCCAGAGCTTGAAGCCGATGACGTCGGGGCGATGGAGTGCGATGCTTAGGAGAATTTCGCGCGAGACCTGTCGGAGGACACGCTTCTGTCGTCGAGCGAGGCACTGGGCGAGGACGGCCATTTTTGCGGTCTGGAGGAAGCCCGGCCGGGTGCCCTTGTTGAAGAGGGCTTCGGCGACGGGCTGGACCTGTCGGGAGATCCAGTCGGGATAGAGACGACGGATCATGTCGACGGTGGCGTAGTCGAGGATGAGTGTGGCGTGTCCGGCATGATTGAGGCAGCCGGCGAGGACGGCGAGTCCGTTGTCGGGCATGAGACTGCTGGGACAGTAGGGAAAACCGACGTAATTGACCAGGAAGACGCGTGACATCGTTTCTCCATGCAATGAGAGGTCAGGAGACACTATCCGCCTAGAGAGGGTATCGGCCGACGGGTGGGTTGGACTTGAGGGCGGCTTTGCCACGGGAGAGGGGCGCCCCGGGACGGGATGAAACGGGAAACGGCACGGGATTACAGGAAGGACGGGGGATCGTCGGGGTTGTGCGACCAGAGACGGGGCTTTCCGAGGAGCCGCCAGAGGACCCAGGCCAGTGCGACGAGGGTCAGGACGAGAAGGAGGAGCTTGAGGAGGAGACTGGTGGAACTGGGGGGCTGCTGACGGTCGAGCCCGAAGATGAGGTCGTGGATTCCCGGGGGATGCCAGGGGTCGTCGGTGCTCAGAGTGAGGCGGTATTGGAGGAAGCGTTCGAGCGGGACGCGGGTGGTCTGCTGGTGGGTCAGGAGGACCCAGGGGGCCTGGTCGATCTCGTAACGCTCGTGGGCGGAACGGACGTAGAGGGCGAGCTCGGCGTGGTTGGGATGGAAAGTGGTTTGACGCCAACTGGCCCAGCGGAGCGTGTTGAGGTCGTCGGGGACGGCGATGACGGGGCTGAGGAGTTCGCCCTGGAGGGTCTGCGTGGAGGGATCGACGAGGGCGGAACGGACGACGAGCCGGTCGAGGGCGAGGAAGGGTTCGGGAGGCGGG
>CAZVTD010000353.1:0-2521 GCA_964629945.1 uncultured Planctomycetota bacterium
TCAATACCCCCGTCGCCGCCCACACCAGACCCATCGCGTTTGCCGTCAACCGCAGCGCCACCGAATAGGGCGTCACCGCATCCGGAATCATGCAGATCCCGATGATCACCGTGTCCGTCTGGGAAATCACCAGCGAACCGATGCTCCCGATGAAATTCCACACCCCGTAGCCCAGAAGCACCATGAATTGCGCACGACTCGCCAGCGAGGGCGACAGCTTCAGCTCCCGGTCTTCACGGAAGCTCAGCAGAAGCTTGGCTCCGTTTGCCCCCAGTGCGCACACCAGCGTCACACCCGCCAGCGCCACCAGTCCCCCGCCCTGCCTGATCAGCCACACCGTCGCCCCGGCACGCAACAGCGTCGTCGGAATGTCGATGATGTTCAGAACGTCGAATCGCTGGAACGCCCACAGAACTCCATCAAAAATGTTCAGCGGAAAACTCAGCGCCAGGTTGATCCCCACCAGCAACACTGCCCACCGGACCGCACTCACGTCCTCCGGCGCAACCTCGAAAATCATCGGGAATATCACCACCAGAACTGCCGTCGCCAGCAGCACCACCATCGCCACCAGACTCAGAATCACCAGTGCCGTGTTGAGCGTCGTGTTCACGCTGACCTGGTCGTTCTTCGCCTTGTAGTGCGCGATATACCGGCCCACCGAGCCCCGGACCCCGATGTCCAGCAGACCGAAATACCCCGTCATCGACCCGATCAACACCCACAGACCATACCGCGTATCCCCCAGTTCCTGGATCAGAAAGCGCATCAGGAAAAAACCGACCACCATGTTGACTGCCAGACCCGCCCAGTTCGAAAACACGTTCCGCACGATCGTCGTCTTCACGCTCGCTTGGGCGCCCGCACCGTCCTCTCGACGCCGGCTCACCAGGAACACACCCCACGCACCCACCAGCGCCCCCACCACGTTCAACATCTCGTCCAGCCAGCCCGGATATCGACCCGGAACCCGAAACTGTCCCAGTTCGCCCACCCCGCCCACCAGCGCCGCCGCCAACACCGCCGCCAGGATCGCCCGCCTCCGCCAGATCCATCGCGGCTCCAGAACACCATACCACAGCATCATCACCACGCTGTACGCGGGCACGTGCAGCAGGTTGAATAGCCACTGCTTCACCAACACCATCGTTTCGCTTCCCGTCGGTGCAGATGTCGGCGTCCACGTCAGCCACAGCAGAACACCCGTGGTGCACACCGCCCCGACCAGGAATAAAATCCTTCTCATCACGCTCACATCCCCCACATCACTCGACACAGCACGTAAATCAAAGGCACCACCGACAGTGTCCCGGCCGCCACCCGTCGAAAATCCCGCCCGTGGAAGTCGTACATCGCGTTCTCCGGCTCCTCCGCCGGAAGCGCTGCCGACGTCACCGGGTCCGTCTTCGACAGTCTCGCCAGAACCGCACACATCCCGATCAGCACGTAAGGCACCTGGTTGTACGTCCGGCTCAGGAAGAATGACGCCGCCGCAAAACCGATCACCGACGCAATCAATGCCCGCGCCAGCGCCTGGTCCCCCTGGAACGTCCTCAGCTCATCCTCCGTCAGCTCCTCCGGCACGTTCGCTTGCGTCAGCCGGTGCAGGTCGCGCATCGGCAGATACAACAGACCCAGATAGAAGAACAAACCCACCAGACCCATCTCGCACACCGCCAGCAGATACGAGTTGTGTGCCGTCTTCCCTTCTTCCGCATACTCCCCGAACAGGTTCCAGCCCACCCCGAACACCGCGTTGATCGGCGGATGATGCTTCAATAACGTCAACCCTTCCGACCACACCTCCCGGCGTCCCGCACCCGACGGATCATCCCCGATGCTCTGCATCCGTGCCGACCCGAACGTCATCACTCCCATCAGCAGACCCACCCCGAGGAGCACCGACATCGCTTTCCCGAACCGCTTGTAAAAATACGTGAACCCCATCACCACCAGCGCAAGCTGTCCACCACGCGAATCCGTTAGATACAGGGCATACCCGAACAGCCCCAGAAGTCCCGTCGCGATGATCCGCATCCCCATCCCGTGACGGGCCGTAATCCACATCAACAGCAAAGGCATCGCCACCACCAGCGTCAGACCAAGGTCGTTCGGGTCGTCGAAGATCCCATACGCCTTCACACGGACCACCTCGTTATTCTGGATCATCGGCGTCTGTCCGCCGATCCCGAATCCACGATACGATTGCAGAACCCCGTGCACCGCCATGAAGCCCGTCAGAAGAACCAATAGAACCACCAGCGCACGGAGCTTCCGCCGACTGTCCACGATGTTCACGATCAGAAAATACAGCAGAATCACCTTCCCGAACGTCTCGAACGTGAACTCGAACAGCGACAGAAAAGTATGCACCGCGTGACTCAGAAGCGCCGCCCCGAAGATCCCCACCACGAACCAGTCCGTCGCCGAGCGCATCACACGCCCGCCCTCGCTCACTCGCTTCCCCCCCGCCCCCACCCCCCCCCCCAACCGCAAGTAGACCAAGCTCCCCCGACCCCAA
>CAZVTD010000354.1:0-2520 GCA_964629945.1 uncultured Planctomycetota bacterium
GCGGGGACAAACGGCTTCTGGACGTGGTGCGGATCGGGTATCAGGACGTGGTGTGGCCGGTGAAGTTCTCCGATGACGGGAGCGACCGCGGCAACCAGGACAAAGGGAAGATCAAGAGCCTGGAGGGCTGGAAGCGCAAAGACCTGTTCGCACGGTTTTCGCGCTTCGATTGCGACAGTCTGACGGGAACGGCGTGGCGTCATTACGTGGAGCCGAACATCACGGGGGACCAGCGGGGTCAGGGGCGGATCGGCGGGGATTACTGGAAGGTGCTGAGAGGAAAACAGGGGGAACGGGGCGGGCGTGCGCATGAACGGTATCCGGAGAGCAACTGGCGGAACCTGGTGATCCCCACGACGCTCCTGGCGCCGGGACCGAATGGACCGGTGGCAACAAACCGGATGGAGATGTTCCGGGAAGGAATCCAGGAGTGCGAGGCACGCATCACGATCGAGGCGGCGCTTGACGATGAGGCGTCGCGAGAAAAGCTGGGGCCGGACCTGGTCAAACGGTGCGAGGAATATCTGCATAAACGACATATGACGATGTGGCTGTCGCTTGGGTACAGCGACGGGAAATGGGGCGGGTACCAGGCGTACAGTCACCTGTGGTTCGTGAGTTCGGGCTGGCAGGAACGAACGGCGGAACTGTACCGGCTGGCCGGCGAGGTCATGCGTGCCAATAAGCCGTAGGGGCTGATCCACAGATCGTCAACGATTACGCGGCATGGGGCCGTCGAGGGTTCGCAGGAATCCCTGGCGGCCCCTTTTGTTGGTACAGGCGCACATGAAACACCATTCCGTGAGAACCACGCAACTCATTTATTTTAAACGGGTTACGTTTCATGCAAGGGGAGGTTAGCCGGTGAGGGTGTCGAAAAAAATGAACACGGGAGTGGTCTCGATTGGCGGGGGAAGATTTTGGGCCAAAAGGGCTTGGGGCCTTGTTCCTTGGGTGTCAAGGCGTTACGCCGTTTGCTGGCCACCCGGCCAATGAAGGTACTGCCTTGGCATCGGTTTTGCGGGTTATAAAGAGCGTTAGCATGAGACTTTGAAAGGAAAACAGGAATACCGCCATCTTGAACAAACGAAAGGAGGTCGAGGCCATTCAAGGTGATGTTCATGGGAGCGTGTGCGTTCTGCGGGATGTTTTAGAAAGAACAAGGAGGTTGATAGTGCGCAAGGCAATTATTCTGACGATCGTGCTGGTGTTCGGGCTGGTCGGGTTGGCGGCTGCAACACCGACGGGTCCGGGCGGGACGTTCTACTTCAAGAGTCCCGCCATGGGTGTGGGTTCCGATGGGTATGGTGGCTACCAGGAGATCTGGTATCTCAACGTGAACTCGAACTGGCAAACGGTGGACAATGACGGTCAGGTTGTGACGAGTGACGCCGCCCAGCAGTTCGACTCAGTGCCGCTGCCGCGGTGGACCAGTTGGGCGGACAAGAACGTGGAGTTCTGGAGTCCGACGGGGAACACCACGATGGAGGACTACTGCAGCGCGTCGCTGGTGCTGTATTATGACGCGGTGGAGCAGCAGTATAAGAATGGTGGGAAGTTCTTCGTGGAGGAGAACGGTCCCACGGTGTATGACCTCGGCGATGCGGGGACGACGACGGGGTGGAGCAGTGCGGCCACCACGAGTCCGAACACGTATTGCGGGACGAGCACGGGATCCGTGGCATGCGGATTTCTGGTGGTGGACAGCAACTTCACGCTGGACGGCTCGGATTTCGGTCTGCTGAACAGTGGTGACACGAACCATCCGGCCTCGATCTGGACGTGGAACGAGGGTGCGGGTCAGTATAACACAGGGACGGTGGTGCCTGAGCTGACGAACGTCTGGCTTCAGCAGTATCTGAACACGGGCATGAGCGCCACGATCCAGTATCAGCGGACGTCGGACTACAATTCCGCTTTTGGGGTGGTGGGTGCGGCCGTCAACCCCGCCGGTTCGGCGTGCTACCACGTGGCGGTGATCCGGAACGAGGCAAGCACCGGCTACGAGAAGATCGAGATGACCCGAGCGGCATGGACGAACGGTTTTCTGCCGAACTCGGGTCCGGTTCTTCCGGGGGACGTGAACGGAGCCGGGTTCCTGGACGTGTATTACACGAGTGGTGCGAATTTCGTTCATGCCGAGGATTTTGACGCCGACTTCAACTGGAGCGAGGCTGGGGAGGCACAAAACGCCAACATCGGCTCGGCGTATTACACTCTGGCCTGGGACGTGATTCAGATCGGTGCTGCGGACGCGGAGTATCTGGGTGGTCACTGGGCCCTGCTGCAGTGGGTTGAGAGTGCGACGGCGGGCAGCGGCGCCCTTCTGATGTGGGAGCTGGATGCCAACGGGAACGGGCTGGGCAGTGGTTCGGCCTATACGATCGTGGCGGAGACGGACGACGCGAGTCTTCGTGCGATGTGGGACGCGGGTGTCCGGAACATGGGGTTCATTCCGCTGGCTTCGAGCGGTGAGGTTCCGGAGCCGGGGACGATGCTGCTGGTGGGGACGGGCATGAG
>CAZVTD010000355.1:0-2510 GCA_964629945.1 uncultured Planctomycetota bacterium
CTCTTTGACCACCTCCGCGACCCATCCGCACACGATCCCCCCCGCCCGCTTCATGATCCTCGGCGCCTCCTTGATCGCCTGCGGGTAGTTCAACTCCACCGGGTAGTTCCGATACTCCCACGCCTGATAGTGATAGTACCCCATGATTCCTGCCGCCGCCCCAATCAGCACCCCAATCGTGACCATGAGCGTGATCTTCATGCCGCCCCCCTGTGAGCCTCAGAATTCCGCCGACTTCAGTCCCCACGTCGCACCTTTGCCGCATCCCACACCGATGACGGACCGAACGGCGTCTGTTGCCGTTCACGGTTTCCGGTCGACGATGTTCTGTTGTTGTTGCCGTACGGGTTTCCTGTTCCCGGTTTCCGGTGTCCGGTAACCGGTTTCCGGGGTCAGAACTCCGCCGACTTCGGCGTCCTCGGATACGGAATCACGTCCCGGATATTCCCCATCCCCGTCACGAACTGCACCGTCCGTTCGAACCCCAGCCCGAACCCCGCGTGGGGCACCGTTCCGTACTTCCTCAAATCCACGTACCACCAGTACCCCGCCGGGTCCAGTCCGCACGTCCTCATCCGGTTTTCCAGAACGTCCCGCCGTTCCTCGCGCTGCGAGCCCCCGATGATCTCCCCGATCTTCGGCACCAGCACGTCCATCGCCGCCACCGTCTTCCCGTCGTCGTTCAGCCTCATGTAGAACGCCTTCAGGTCCTTCGGATAATCGTACACGATCGCCGGCTTGCGCAGATGTTTCTCCGTCAGGTACCGTTCATGTGCGCTCTGGAGGTCGCATCCCCACTTCACCGGGAACTCGAACGCCTCGCCCGATTTCTCCAGGATGCTCACCGCCTCGGTATAGCTCAGCCTCTCGAACTCGCTGGCCAGGATATGTTCCAGCGTCTCGACGACCGTTTTATCCACCCACTGGTTGAAGAACCCCATGTCTTCGGGGTTTCGTTCCAGCGCCGTGCGGAACAGGTGTTTGATGAACGCCTCCGCCACCCCCATGTCGCCCTCGATGTCGCAGAACGCCATCTCAGGCTCGATCATCCAGAACTCCGCCAGGTGGCGCGACGTGTTCGAGTTCTCCGCCCGGAACGTCGGCCCGAACGTGTACACGTTCGTCAGTGCGCACGCGTACGTCTCCGCCGAAAGCTGCCCGCTCACCGTCAGGCTCGTCTTCCTCCCGAAGAAATCCTGTCCCCAGTCCACCTCTCCCTCGGGCGTCCTCGGCGGGTTCAGCGGGTCCAGCGTGCTCACCGTGCACATCTCCCCCGCGCCCTCGCAGTCGCTCGCCGTGCTGATCGGCGAATTGAGATACAGGAACCCCCGCTCCTGGAAGAACGCATGTGGCGCCGCCGCCAGCGGGTTCCTCACCCTCGCCACCGCCCCGAACGTGTTCGACCGTGCCCTCAGGTGCGCCACCTCTCTCAGATACTCCATCGTATGCCGTTTCTTCTGCAGCGGATATGTCTCGGGCTCTTCCACCCCCCCCAGCCCCTCCACCGTCTTCGCCTTCACCTCTACCGACTGTCCTTTTCCCTCGGATGCCGCCAGCGTTCCCGCCACCCGCACCGCGCACCCCGTCACCAGCTTCATCACTTCGCTCTCGTAGTTGGCCAGTCCCGCCTCCGCCACCACCTGGATCCCCGACAGGCTCGACCCGTCGTTCACGTCCAGGAACGAGAATCCCCCCTTGCTGTCCCGTCGGCTCCTCACCCAGCCCTGCACCACCACGTCCGTTCCGAAGTCTCGTCGTTCGAGCAATCCCTTCACCCGTTCCGCCTTGGTCATGCGCCGCCTCTCCTCGTTCGTGTCTGGTGAACGTCATCCCGAGCATCATAGTCCCGCCCCTGCTCATCGTCAAGCGTTGCGAGCGGTCCAACTCAGTCCGACATCCGCCGTCTTGCTGGACCGCGTCGATATTCGGGACGAATCCTGTCTTCTTCCACAGGTTTTATGAAGGGACTCGCCTGATGTTCGTTTCCTGCAACATCATATGGGCGGGTTGTTCGGAAAATTCGACTTTCTACGACTGACCACGAGGTCATGACTTGAATGGAAAAAAATCGTTAATGATCATAACGTAAGAGGTTAGGAGATGATATAGAGTTTATTGTGTCGTTTATTTCTGATTGGCATGAGATTTGCTGGATTAGCTTTAGGTCGCAAGGTAAAATTAAATCCTTCAGTTTTGAACAGAAGATCTTTCAGGGGCGGATATGAACACATCGACCATACGATTCGGTTTCCTCTTCTTGTGCTTGATGAACTTGCCGGCAGCCGCTTCTGAGTGGCGAATACAGACCGTTGACAGTGATGGGAATGTCGGCGCATACACCTCCATTGCCGTGGATGTTTTGGGGCACCCATGTATGACCTATTTCCGCTTCAGTGTGACCGAACTGAAGTATGCCGCGTGGAATGGTTCCTCTTGGCAGAAGCAGATCGTAGATACCAACGGAACCGTTGGAGAATACAGTGCGTTGGTGCTTGATAGCGATGGAAACC
>CAZVTD010000356.1:0-2506 GCA_964629945.1 uncultured Planctomycetota bacterium
CTGCTGGCTCGACCAGTTCAAGGGCATGTCCGGCGCCGACGCCGACCCCGACGCCCGAAAGTTCGACGCCAAGACCGGCGCCCCCATCACCAGCAACGCCATCGCCAGGGGCATCCACCAGGCCTACCAGAAACTCGAAACCCTCCTCAAGGATAACCCGTCATGACCGACGAGCCCATCCTCCAGCCCGGCGAACCCCAACCCGACCCGGCCGTCGGCGACGACGCGACACCTGAGCCGGACGCCACTGAAGTCGAAGCCGAGACCGAAAGCGCGACCGAGGGTGACGAAGTGCTCGCCGAGGAAGAGCCCCCGGCCGACGAGACCCAGTCTGACGACACCAACGAGGACGCCCTGACCGAAGCGGATGAAACCGAAGCCCCCGAGGGCGACGCCGAAGCCGCACCCTCTGACGACGTCGATGACAAGACCCAGCTCACCCCGGAGTTCTGTCGGCGCGTCGAGGCCATCCTCTTCACGTCCGAGCAGCCCATCTCCGCCCGACGCATCGCCGCCGTCCTCAAGGTCCGCGACGCGCTGGTCCGGGCCGCCATCCGCGAGCTCGCCGCCCAATACGATCTCGAGAAACACGCCTTCACGATCGTCGAGATCGCCGGCGGTCACCAGGTCCTCACCCGGCCCGAGTTCGGCGACCTCATCGCCAAGCTCTACGAGCACACCAAGCAGAGCAAGCTCTCGCAGGCCGCCCTGGAAACCCTCGCCATCATCGCCTACAAGCAGCCCGTCATGCGTGTCGAGGTCGAGGACATCCGGGGCGTCGGGGTGCAGCCCGTCCTCAAGAGCCTGCTCGATATGGGATTGGTGCGCGTGGTCGGCCGCGCCGAAGCCCTCGGTCGGCCGCTGCTTTACGGAACCACCCGGAAGTTCCTCATCACCTTCGGACTCAAGTCCCCCAAGGATCTGCCGTCCATCGAGGACCTCAAGACCCCCGAGTGAGCCCGCGCTCAGTCGGTCGGCTTGTCCGCCCCGTCCTCGTCATCATCTCCGGGCTCTTCGATGTCGAACAATTTCCGTACGGTCCCCGCGAACTCGTCCCCGCCCCGGTGCGCTTCCCGGTGAAGCGTCTCCATCGGCACGTGCAGAATACGATTCAGCAGCCGGCGGATCGAACGCGCGATCGCGGCGCGGTCCTCCGGGCTCAGGTGTCCCAGTCGGCGTTCCAGGCGTTCCAGCTCCAGGTCCCCTTCCCGGTGAATCGCCTCGCGCAGGCCCTGCACCAGTTCCCCCAGGTCCAGCCCCACCATCCATTCCCGGAACCCGTCCACCTCCGCGTCCACCAGCTCCAGCGCCGTTTCCGTCGCCTGCTCGCGATACTTCAGATTGCTCTGCACCACCTCGTTCAGATCGTCGATGTCATACAGGAACACCCCGGGCAGTTCGCCCACCGACGCCTCCACGTCCCGCGGCACCGCCACGTCCACCACCAGCAGCGGCCGACCCCGACGCCCCCCCAGGCTCGCCTCCACGTCGGTCCGCTTCAACACCACCTCCGGCGAACTTGTCGAGCACACCACGATGTCCGCTTCCGCAAGATGTTGCTTCACCGCGTCGAACGCGACCGCCTCGCCCCCGAACCGGCGCGCCAGTTCTTGCGCGCGGGCTTGCGTCCGGTTCGCCACCAGGATGCGCCCCACGCCCAGCTGGGCAACGTGCACCAGGGTCAGCTTCCCCGTCTCCCCGGCGCCGATCACCAGCACCGTCTTGTCCCCGAACGCCTCGAACACGCGCCGGGCAAGGTCCGCCGCCACCGAACTCACCGAAAGCTGTCCACGACCGAGGTCCGTCTCGCTCCGGATCCGCTTGGCCGCCGCCATCGTCCGCTGGAACAACCCGTTCAGCAGCCGTCCCGACATCCCGCTTTCCCGCGACCACTGATACGCCTGACGCACCTGTCCCAGGATCTGGCTCTCCCCGGGCACCATCGAGTCCAGCCCGCTCGCCACGCACATCAGGTGGCGCGCCGCCTCGTCATCCAGTCGTCGGTACAGCTTCGGCTTCAGCTCCTCCGCCGCCAGTCCGCCCAGCTCCGCCAGGAACTTCACCAGGACCGCTTCGAGCGCTTCCGGCTCCGGCCCCGCCGCCGTGATCTCCACGCGGTTGCACGTGCTCAGGATCGCCGCCTCGCTCAAGCCCTGTTCGCGACGCAGGCGTTGGAGCGCTTCGCGCGTGCGTTCCCCGTCCAGGGCGCACCGCTCGCGCAGTTCCACCTCCGCCGTCCGATGATTCATCCCCAACAGCAGCACATGCATGACCGCTCCGCTCCGGGCCGGCTCACCTCGCCGGACCCGATGATTCCTGCTCCGTCGCTTCCGTACGCTGGCCCACGCGGGCGTGCACCCCGGGGACCAGCCGGTCCGCCGCCACCAGAACCAGCAGCACCAGCGCAAAACCCAGCACCGTCAATCGCGCGATCGGTCGCCCGCTCAGCGACCGCACCCCCCGGCACGCCACCACCGCCCGGCTGGACGCCGGAGCCGCCCCCTCC
>CAZVTD010000357.1:0-2502 GCA_964629945.1 uncultured Planctomycetota bacterium
CGAACAGAGCATCAGCACCACCCACGCCCCCACCGCAATGACTCGCTTCTTCATGTCTCATCTCCCTCCCGGCGCCCGACACGATTGCGTCAACGAATCGACTTTTCGGAAGACACGACTTTTCAGGACGGACCAGGAACGGCAACCGTGTTGAAGTGGTTGACGAAAAACGCCCGGTCCGGGCATGCTTCCTCAACGTTCATGAAGATGATCGTGTTCTTCTCTTTCCTGGAGAACCCTACCATGGCGCCGCCCGTCGGCGGACTCTTCTGCCATCCGGCATAGTCTTTGTGCGCTTCGCCGGACTTTGAGTACGTGCAACTGAAGATCACGACACGGTCATAACCGCTGTTCGCATAGATCACTGCCCACGCTTTGGTGGCGGTCGTCGGCCGGTCATGCCACTCCAGAACCTCGGTCTGTTTCCCCTTGAGGAGTTGGGGGTTTTCCTGCCACCACGGCGTCTTGTCGATCGGAGGCATTTCCGACGAAGCCATCATCCTCCAATCCGGGGGCAGAGCATTGGCGGGGATGATCGCGTCACAGCTCGCAGGGTCATCACTTACGCTTTCACAACCCACCAGGCAGGCTGCGAAGATCAGGACGGAACCCACGACGACCGTTCCGGCCCATTGAGCGCGAAGTCGTTGCTTTCTCTTCATGTCCTCTTCCTTCGTCGCGTCCCGGACGCAGTTTTCGGGACGCATCACCATCAGTGCCCCTGTGTTTCCTCCCTGTTTGATTCGTCGCTTACAGGGTACAACACACGCCAGTTTGTCGACGGTGTTCCTTGCCACACAAACCGTCCCCGCGAAGCATCCCACACGAACTCAACAACCGGGTGAAAGTGCATATCCTCCAACGCAAGGATACTGCTGCCTTTGGCCTCCGACGGCACCCGATACGTCAAATCCCCCTCCTCGCCAGGGCTGGCCTCCATGTTGTAGATAACATCCAGTATCTTCTGTGGCCCGTCGGTCTCCAACGCAAAGACCTGCAGTCTATCGGGGCGTCTCCGCCCGCCAAACTCCTCATCCTCTTCCGGAAACTGCACGATAATCCCGACGACTTTCCCCCCCTCGTAGAACAGCGACCCTGTGAAGAAGCGGTTCCAGATTCTGTCCCTTGACCAGAAGAAGCAATCACCCTTCTCGTCCAGGAGCAGCGTGACCCCTCGTGTTCCCCTTCCCCCCACATTATACATCGCATGGATGAAGGTGACGATGCCCTCGGTCTCCAGGCGCAGACGCTCAGCCTCGACCTTCACCGGTTCCGTCGAGGGGTTGTCCAGAAGTTCCTCTGGCAGCCCTCTCATTCCGTTGGTGTGAATCACGTTCCAGAATACTTGCCGCCTGGCTTCTATGTCCTCAGCCCACAACTTCCTCAGCGGGTCGCGCTTCTCCCAGGGGATCATCCACACCAAGACGATCAGAAGGATCATACCTGCCACGACAGCAGTCAGCCATAGCAGGCGATTGTATGCCTTCTTCATTGGCTAACCCTTTCTCTGCCTGTCAAGTTCCGGGACAAGTTCCGAGTTCCGGCCACAGCCGTAAGCAAACCGGTCACGATCCGCAGACACCCCGTAATCATACCACCGCTGGTCCACCACCCGACCGAACCGGTCAAACCCCGCATACGTGTCCGGCGTCTGGCCCCAGTAGTCCAGCCGCACGTCCGGCTGCTCGTAATCCTCCACCACCAGCCGGCCTGTCCCGTTGTAGGCGTAGGAGGCCAGCACGTCCCCGGGACTGCTTACCCCTGAGCATATTCCAAAGATATTCAACGCGACACGTTGACTTCCGTTCGATACCAGAAATGAACTTCCCCCGCTTCCGTTGCTTCTATTGCCCCTTGCAGCCGATTCGTGAAGCCGGTTGCTATGACCAAAAAGAACGCATCACCTGGATGATCCGCGTCGTGAAATGCGACTCGATTCTCATCCAGAATACACATCTCCAGATTATTGCCATCCGCCGTCTTCAATTGTATTCGATTGGTTGTCATGGAAGCTCCAACTGTCACCCAGCGTATCGACTGGATTTTCAGAGACTTCTGAAGCTCTTTGAGAACTTTCGGATCCTTCGTGACCCACGTCTTCATCTTCACGTCGGGGCCCGATCCTACGCAGTAATCCACCGTCATCTCAGTCCACGGCGCATTGATCATTTCCTTCCCATACTTGGATTCTCCACACCCGACCAACAACACACCGAGAACACCCGAGAGCAGCGATACCCACGCGACAACTCTTCGTCCGAAACTCACGCCCCTCATCGCATTGTGTGTGTGCATATCCCCCCCTTCGCCATTTATGCCCTCTCTTTATATGTACCGCCCCTCACGGCAGGTCAGACAGAGCCGGACTTCCGTGTCTATGGTCTCACAGGCTGTTCAGGCAATTCGTCAATTTGAGGTTCCACCAGATCATCCCCCCACAAGACATCCAGCCACGCCCCTCCGTTATATAGAGGAAGAGCCACACGAGTCCACGGGCCGAAA
>CAZVTD010000358.1:0-2457 GCA_964629945.1 uncultured Planctomycetota bacterium
CGATTCCCTCATTCCCTGCCTGGCCCCCGCTCCACCCGCCGCCGCTCCCCACGAACCCGAAAAACCCTCCATCGCCGATCTCGAAGCCAGGCTCCGACAGGTCGCCCGCCAGTTGGTCGGACAGACCAAACCCCGCTCCGCCGAACCCGCCCCGAATCCCCCGGCTCCCCCCAACCCCCGGCCCGAACCCGCCCCGGCTCCCCGGCCCGACGCCCACGCGCAGACACCCTCGGACGACACCATCACCCTCCGCGTCGATGCCCTCGGACGCGTCCGCTCCTGGGACCCACGCGCCGAAAAACTCTTCGGTTGGCGCGCCGACGAGGTCATCGGAAAATTCCTCACCCTCCTCGTACGCGACGACGCCCGAAACGTCCTCGACATCCGCTTCCGCGAGCGTCTCCTGGCCCAGGGACCCTTCGTCGGACGCACCGTCAGTTGGCGTCGCGACGGTTCCCCCATCGTCTGCAAAATCTCCCTCTCGCGCGTCGCCGATGAACCCGACGGACTCACCGCCTTCATCGGACGCATCGAAGCCGTCCCGGCCTCCCCGCTCATCCCCCACGAACCCGTCGAACTCGGCTTCGCCGAGCTCTACGACTTCTCAAAACGCTTGTCCTGACGAATCCACCAGGCGTGATAACCGCGTGTTTCCCCGACGGGTGTGTTGGGTGGATACCCGCTCCCCTGAACCCCGCCCCCTCGGACCATCCTGTCCTACTTCAGCTTCTTTCGGCTTGAGTGGGTTTCAGGCTTCGACGTGCGGCTCGGCTCCACGGGCCGCCAGACGATCTCGTGGAACGCCTCCATCACCTGGCGTCTCATCTCCGAATTCAGCTTCGGCTCGCGCACCGACCGCTGCATCTGCGCCACCATCGCCCGCGCACGGCTCGCCGCGTCCTCTTCCCACCCCTCACCCTCGCGCGGCTCGCGGTTGGCCAGCTTCGGCTGGAAAAACTCCTGCCTCATGTGACGACGCGTGTGCTCCTCCCCGATGTAATCCCGCCCGGGACCCTTCCCCAGGATCATCTCCAGTCCCAGCGTCTCGTCGGTCACCTCGATCCCCCGCAGCGCACGCTGGCACATCCCCAGGATCTCGTTGTCCGTCACCATCTTCTCGAACGACACCGTCATGTCGAACTCCACCAGCCCCGCCGCGTCGTGGATGTAATTCGCCCCCGAAAGCGCCACCAGCAGGCTCGTCATCGCGCTCTCATATCCCGCCTGAACGTCCACCGCCTTCGCGTCCGAAGCGCCCGCCGTCGAATACATCGGCAGCTCGAAATGCTGTGCCATCTGCGCCACCGCCGCATTGATGATCCCGCGCTCGATCGCGCCGCTCAGGTGTCCCATCGTCCTCAGGTCGCTGATCGACCCCACGCTCCCGCAGATCCCAGGCGCACCCTTCCGAACCGCCTGAACCAGCGTGATCCCCGCCAGCGTCTCCGCCACGTGCACCAGGACGCTCCCCGCCAGCGTGATCGGCGCCGTCGTCCCGCACAGAGGCTCCGTCGGAACCACCACCGGAAGACCCTCCCGTGCGATCTCGCACGTGATCTCCCCGTACACCTTGTCGATCTTGAACGGACTGATGATCATCGTGATGAAGCTCACGAACGGACGCTGCCTCAGCGCCTCCACACCCCCCGCGATCATCTGCGCCATGCGGATCACCCGTCGGCACCCCTCCAGCGAATACGTCCCCCCCATCACGTGTTTCGTCGTATTGTCCAGCGCGTGGAAAAACCGGTTCGTGTCGATCTCATCCACGTTCTCGATCTCGTTCGGAAACACACTGATCGTGAACACGTGGATGTTCTCCAGCGCCTGCGCCAGGCGTGCACACATCACCACGTCCCGCAGTCCCGAAGGCCGCCGTTCCCCCGTTTCCCCGTCCAGGACGTAGATCGCCGTTCCACCCGTCCCGTAGTGCACCCGGCTCCCTTCCAGTGCCGCGTCGTGTTTCCCGTCCCGCGAATACAGCGTCACCGACGACGGGTTCGACGCGATCGCGTCCTCCACCATGCTCCGCGGAAACTTCACGATCCGCGTCCCTTCGTCTCCCTTCGCCCCCGCACGTCTCAGCGTACGGAACGCCGTCTCCGAATACACCGTCATCCCCGAATGCTCCAGGATCTCCAGCGCCGCGTGGGATATCTTCCCGATGTCCGCCGGCCTCAAAGGACGATAATGCGAACCGTTCAACCCCGCTTCTCGGTGTCTCTCCTTGTTCATCCTTCACGTCCCTCTCTCGTTGTCTCGTCCTCTCGTGAGGCCCCATCCTTCTTGAACCCGCCTCGATCCGCTCCAGCCCGGACAATCTCGGCTTGTCGGGACATTTTCCATGCCCCTCTTGTGTCCTGACGTGGTGCTTCGGCTGCTGCCTGACGGTCCGGACTGCTCGCCGCGTCGTCTCAACGGCCGGCCGTTTCCCTCCCCGCCTTCATCGCCTCGTCC
>CAZVTD010000359.1:0-2456 GCA_964629945.1 uncultured Planctomycetota bacterium
CACCCCCGCCGCCAGCACCACGAAACCCGCCAGCAGAACCCACGCCGCCGCCCCGACGCCCCGATGGCCTTCACGTGCCGATAGACCCCAGGACGGCGTCTCCACACCCTTCACATTCTCTTTCATGCCTTGCTCATCTCTTCCTTCATGCGCGTCACGTCCCGCGGCCGCCGTCCCTGTGCCGCTTCCCGACCGAACTCGACTCACTCACTCTGTTCTTCCGTCTCGTCCGTCAAAGGCGGGGGAAACACCTTGAACAGACCGCGGTCCCGGATGTCCGCAAAACGCACCCCATAGCGATATCGCATCCAGTGCGTCACCTTCCGAAGCAGCCGCGACGGATGTCGCGAGTGCCACAGCTGACGGAAATCCAGCGCCTCCACCCCGTTCGTCACCTCCAGGGCCGCCTCCAGGTCATATCCGAATCGCCAGTGGATCGCCCCGTCCCGGTCCGTCGGCGTCACCGGCTCGAACAGGTGAATCCGGACCGTCTTGCCTTTCCGTCGGAGCGTCAGAACCGACTCCGTCTCCTCCACCAGCGTGAACCCCAGCGGACAGCTCTCGTCCGTCGCCAGCCCCCGCGCCAGCTCGCGGATCATCCCCTCCAGCTCCGCCCGGCTCATCCCGCGACGCACCAGGTAGAAAGGCAGCGTCTCACGGTGCAGTCCGTCGTCATACAGGATCGTCGATTGCTTCACGTTCCGCGAAAGCGTGCTCCCGGGCAGGACCAGCGATTCGCCCGCCACCTTCACCCCGGGCCCCACACGCACACCGAACGTGATCCACACGAACGGCTCCACCTCGATCGGCGCCACCTTGCAGTTGCACCCCCACGTCACGGGCCAGTAGACCCCGTGCGTCATGAACATGCACCCCGGACCCAGACCCGAAAACTCCCCCAGCGTCACGTCGGCGTGCAGGTCGATCATGCACCCCGCTCCGATCTGCGCTCGTGCCGCCAACACCAGCGACGCCGGTCCGTTGATCACACACAGGTTGCTGATCGCCGTATAAGGCCCCAGGCTCAGACGCTTCAGCCCGATGATCAGCGTCAGCGGCTTGATGACCGCGCCGGGACCCATCTCGATCTCTTTCGCCGACACCACCGCCAGCGCCCCGATGTGCGCACGGGAATCGATCCGTGCCCCCATCAGACGATAGATCGGAACCTTGAGGCACGAAGGCATCGGCGTCAGAAGAAGCTGCACCAGCGTTCTCAGCATGTCCCGCCCTCCTTCGCCCGTTTCATCACCCATCGCAGACGCTTGATCGTGTTGACCGCCCGGTCCATCGCCCAGGCCTGCACCAATCCACACACACCCGCCGGCCACCGCTCCGGATGCGTCGACAGCACCACCAGCGGATAACGCGTCGGCTCCACCACCCCGGGCAATTCCGTCACGCGATACGCTCGCTCCAGCCTCAACCCCTTCACCCGGTCCCGCACGTTCGCCTCGGAGTTGAACCGTCCCCCCGTGTCCGTCAGGTAGAGCACGCGGGAGTAATCCACGTCCTCCTGGACCTCACCGTCGAGCCCGAAATCCCGACACGACGCCTCTTTCCAGAGGTCGCGGTTATCATACGGCGTCAGAGGGCTCCCATGAGCAGCCGCGCTCCGCACCGGCGCCAGCTTGCGCAGCGCCGCCAGTTCCTCGCCGAAACGTCCCAGCGCTGCCTTCCTGTCCCCTTTCGCCCGGGCCAGCGTCTCGTAGTGATACCCGATGCAGTGTCCCGCCGCAAGCAGTCGCGCGATGACCTTCTCCGGAAACCGCCCATCCGCGTCGCACCGGACGTAGAACGTGGACCGCACCCCGATCCCCTTCTCGGCCTCACCCAGCGCAGCGGCTCGCGACGCAAAACGGTCCACGTCGTGACGCAGATACACGCAGGCCCCCTCCCCCGCCACGCCGTCGAACCAGGCGTCCATCGGCACGAGCCCGTAGCCCTCCCCCCGGAGTGCCTCGAGAAGTCCGATGTATGACCCAAGCCGAAAGGACAGTGGACACCCCCCTCTGAAGATACACGACCTCACCGCTTCCGCTTCAGCACGTCCCGGTAGAGCGCCATCGTCTTCGACGCACACGCCTTCCACGTCAGCCCCATCTCATCCAGCCGCCGACGCATCATCAGCCCCTTCTCGTGTCGCGCCGGGTCGTCCACCAGCTTCAGCAGCGCCTCGCTCATGCCGGGACCGTCCCCGGGCTCCACAAGATACCCCGTGCAGCCGTCCTCCACCACCTCCGCCGGAAAACCCACGCGCGTCGCTACCACCGGAAGCGCGTGCGCACACCCTTCGAGCACCGCGTTGGCGAAATTGTCCACCTCGGTGGCCGACGCGTAAATATCCGATCTCGACAGATACCGGCTGACCTCCTCGTGCGACACCTGACCGGGCATCTCCAGCCATTCGCTCACCCCCAGTTCCCCGGCCAGCTGTTTCAGCGCCTTCCCCTCGG
>CAZVTD010000360.1:0-2454 GCA_964629945.1 uncultured Planctomycetota bacterium
GGGGGTGGGCTCCTGGGCGATGGCGGCAAGGCCCGTGGGGGAGGGGGGATTGGGGTTCTCGTTGGTGTTGAGCTTGAGGACGACCTCCTCGGTGGGCTGCAGTCCGGGGGTGTAGGCGCTCAAGGCATCAATGGCCGGACGGAAGAAGCTCACCGAATCCCCTCCTGTCCGAGACGGATCTGGACGGACCGGGCATGGGCGGTGAGGCCTTCCTGATTGGCCAGCTCGATGATGTGACGCGAGTGGGCCATGAGGGTGGGGAGGTCGTAACGCATGACGGAGAAGCGACGCATGAAATCCATGACGGAGAGACCGCTGAAGAAGCGTGCGGTCCCGCCGGTGGGGAGGGTGTGCGAGGGGCCGGCATAGTAGTCCCCGACGGCAACGGGGGTGTAGGGTCCGACGAAAACGGCGCCTGCGTTGTCGATCATTCTGAGGACGGCATCATCGTCGGCGGTCTGAATCTGTAGGTGCTCGGGTGCGACCTCATTGGCGACGGAGGCGCACTCGGGAAGGGAGTCCGCGATGACGACGACGCCGAAGGAGTCGAGGACCTCACGGGCCTGGTGCTGACGGTCGATCTGGGCCAACTGGCGGTCCAGTTCGCGCTGGGTCTTCTCGGCAAAGCTGTCGGAATTGGTCACGAGGAAGACGACGGCGGGGTTGTGTTCGGCCTGGGAGAGGAGGTCGGAGGCGACGAAGGCGGGATTGGCGGAGTCGTCGGCAATGATGAGGACTTCGGAGGGTCCGGCGAGGATGTCGATGTCGCAGTGTCCGAAGACCTGACGCTTGGCCAGCGTGGTGAAGATGTTTCCGGGCCCGGCGACCTTGTCGACGCGGGGAATGGATTCGGTTCCAAAGGCGAGTGCGGCGACGGCCTGTGCGCCACCGATGCGGTAGATTTCGTCGATGTTGAGGAGTGAACAGACGGCGAGGATGGCCGGGGAGATGTTGCCTTCGGCGTCGGGGGGAGTGGCGAGGGCGAATTCCTTGACGCCGGCGGTGATGGCGGGGACGACGGTCATGATGACGGACGAGGGGAGGCTGGCGGAGAAGCCTGGGATGTAGATTCCGACGCGTCGGAAGGGACGGTAGTTGAGACTGATGGTGGCGCCATTGGCCTGGAGCGGGGCCGGGGGTTCGGGCTTGATGTGGGTCTGGAAGGTTCGGACACGGTCGATGGCGGCCCGGGCGGCGTCAAGGAAAGCCGGGGAGGCCGATTCGGCGGCGGCGGAGATCTCCTGGAGGGTGACGCGAAGGTTGGTGGAGGTGAGGTCGAAGAGGTCGAGGGCCCTGGCGTAGCGGAAAACGGCCTTGTCGCCGTCACGACGGACGTCTTCGAGGATCTTGGCGACGGCCTGTGAGGCGGTGAGTGGACGTCCGAAGACGGCCTGTGTTTTCTCGCTGGACTGCTTGGAAACGGCGCCTTCGAGGACGCTGAGGCGCTCCTGGGCCCGCCGAATGCGCGACCACGCGCCCGGTTCACCGAGTCGGATGAGTTCCAAGTGTGCTCCTTTATCATGAGGCTGGACAACGATGAACAGAACGAGTCCCAAGAAGAGATATTGTCGGGGGATGAGGGAAAGGGTCAAGCAAAATCTGAACGACAGCGCGACGGTCCGCCGACTTGGGGGACGCCTGCGATGGGGCCGGGATGGTCAGGACATGGGATGGTTTTTGGGCTTGCCGGTTGGGTCGGCGGGGTCTAATATCGCTGGGCACGCGGGGGGAGGGGTGTGGTCGGGTCGGTCAGGCAGGAGGGGGAACGATGAGGTGTCCACGGTGCGGGAAGGCGATGCGAGAAAGCAAGCGGGTCCACCACAAGCAGCGGAAGTGGATCTGCGAGAACTGTCGGAAGGTGCGGATGCAGCGGATCAAATCGGAATGAGGGAGAATCCATGGAGAGGACACTGGTCCTGCTGAAGCCTGATGCGGTGCAACGGCGGCTGGTGGGGGAAGTGATCGGGCGGTTCGAGAAGAAGGGACTGAAACTGTGCGGGCTGAAGATGATGAAGCTGGATGAGGCGACGGCACGGAGCAACTACGCCGAACACCAGGGGAAGGTCTTCTATGAGCCGCTGGTGCGGTTCATGACGTCGAGTCCGATCGTGGCGCTGGCACTAGAGGGGAAGAACGCAGCGGAAGTGGTGCGGAAGATGGTGGGGCCGACGTTCGGTCCAGACGCGCCGGCAGGGACGATCCGCGGGGATTTCGGGGTGAGCAACCGGTTCAACCTGGTGCACGCGTCGGATTCGGCGAAGTCGGCGGAACGCGAGCTGGGACTGTATTTCAGTTCGGCGGAACTGTTCGAGATGAAGTCGTGCGACCTGGAATGGGTGTATGACCTGAGCACCGGTGAGATGGTGTAATCCGATATAGGAGGAGGATTCGCATGAAGGTAAAGAATTGGAAAGAGACCGAGGCCCAGGCGATGGGGGAGGGGGTTGGGAAGCG
>CAZVTD010000361.1:0-1969 GCA_964629945.1 uncultured Planctomycetota bacterium
GGCCTGCTCGACCGTGTCCGGCACCGGTTCATCGCTGCGGGCACGCCACCACGCCTCGGCCTTGGCCCGGGCATAGCCGGAATGCTCCAGGCAGATCCACTCCGACTGCCAGTGCCCCAGGCCCAGTTTGTATTCCACGCGCAGAGTAGGAGGATCATCCGGCCCGGCCTTGCGTTTGATATGGCGGGAATACTGTGTGCTCAACACCTCGTACTCCGTATCCTCCATCTGGCCGGAGAGAATGCTTGCGGTGGTGGCCCTAAAATCGTGTTTTTTCCGCTCCGGAGGCGGGAATTCATATCCGCAGTTCGGACAGGTCGCATAGGCGGCATGGATGACCGAATGGCACTGGGGACATTCCTTGGCTGGGGCCTGACCATTGCCGCCGGGGCGATCCTGGATCTGCAGATCATCCACCAGGACGAAACTCTGGATATGGTCGTCACCATCCGCACCAGCACGTCACTCGGCTACGCGGAAGTCGTAGCTTTGCAGCAAGCCATCGTCGACGGCTTGCAAAGGCCCGTGTCTCTTAAAGTGGATCAGGTGTTTGCGGAAGAACTCGATCCTCTGATTCCGCCGACAGCGACACCCACCATGCCCCCTACCTCAACATCCACGCCAGGGCCCAGCCCGACGAACACGTCCACCTTAACACCCACCGCCACGCTCACACCGACCGCGACAGTGACGCCGCCACCGACGGGGACCCCGACCTCCGCACCGACGGCCACAGCAACGCCGACACCTGAGCCGCACGTCGCCCTCACCCTCAATGCGACGGAGTTCTCCCCCGGAGACCGGCTCACGCTCGGCATCCGCGCCACGGTCTCCATCTGGGCGCCGTTCGACGCCTACATCCTGGCTCAGACCCCCCTCGGCCTCTACAGCATCATGCTCGACGGACGAGTGCGGCCGGGGATTGTTGCTGCGGCGCGTGGGGTTAGCCGGCTCAATGCGCCGTTCGAGAGGACCGTGCTCAGGGATTTCGCCCTCCCCTCCTCTCTCACCGGCGAGACGGCACTCTACCTCGTCACGGTGAACGCCGGGAAGATGCCGCCCGTTTCAAGCCCCGCACAGCTCACCCCCGAGACGCCGTTCGTCATCACGCTGGACAGGAAGACGATCCGGATCGTGTCATGAGGTCGGGGATTGAGAATGGGGCTTCTCAGAGGGCGATGCTGCGCTCGATCAATCCGCGGACATCGCCCACCCAGGGAGTCGAGGGGATAGACGACTCGGGGATCGAGCGGGAACGGACGAAGAGGAAGGCGTCGTCCTGGGTGTGGGGCCCCGTGAAAACGCCCTTCGAGACGAGCTGCGTCGCGGTGAGGCGGGATTTCAGGTCGAAACCGCGGTGGGGCAGGATGACAAGGTCGGGGGAGGCGTCGAGGCACGGCCCCGAGTAGAGCTCCTCTTTGCGGCATATCCGCCTCACGACGGGCCTGCCGTCGACCGCGAGTTCCCTGAATGCACCCTCAAGGTCCTCGATGATCCTTTTCCTGTCCCCCTCCCTCACGCAGCCGCGGGGGTACTTCCCCGACATGTGCAGGTAGATGCGCGCGGGGTCCATGGCGAACGCTCTCGATCCCTCCCCCACTCCCTTGAATGAATCAGGCGTGGGATTCACGACGTTGAGGAATCCCCTCTCCCTGAGGAACCAGTTGATGTTGACCTCCCTCTCGATGGCGCCGAAGCCGTGGGCGGAGAGGATGATGAAGAGGTCGTCCTCCGCAATCCTGCCGTAGATCTCGCCCAGCGCCTCGTCGATCCTCCTGAAGTGGGCGCGGAACTCACCGGCGCGCGCATGCCGCTCGTTCTCGAACGCCTCGAAGAGGAAGTGGCTCAGCCGGTCGGTCCCCGTGAAGGCGAAGAAGAAGACATCCCACCGCTCCTTCTCCCACAGGAAACGGTACGCCCGGATCTTCGACTCGGTCTCCTCCTCAAGGTCGCGGAGGAAGGCGCCCAT
>CAZVTD010000361.1:1979-2451 GCA_964629945.1 uncultured Planctomycetota bacterium
TTCATGGCGTCCACGTCGATCCTGTAGCCCAGGCGCCGGAGTTCCAGGACGAGTTCCTTCGGATAGACGGCCTTCTCCAGATCGACGGCGACGAAACCGGAGACGAGGACGCCGTTCAGGGGCCGGGCGGGATAGGTTGCGGGAACATTGATGACGGCGGCGCGCCTCTCCGGCATCTCCACCCAGAAGGGGCGGGCCTTCACGTCGTCGAAGTTCGGGAAGGTGAAATCGTACGTCCCGGGGGAGAGGTTCGTGAAGCCGTAGATGCCGTGCTCCCCCGGGTTCCTCCCCGTGATCACCGTGCTCCAGGCGACGCAGGAGATGTCGGGGAAGGAGGATTCCATCCTGCGGAGGACGCCGTCCCTGAGAATCTTCGCCAGGTTCGGCATCGTGCCGTCCGAGGCGAACCGGGTGACGAGCGAGTGGGGGACGCCGTCGAGGCCGATGATGATTGCCCTTCGCTTGGCCGGCA
>CAZVTD010000362.1:0-2449 GCA_964629945.1 uncultured Planctomycetota bacterium
GACATCATCATCGACGGCGGGAATTCGTTCTTCGGGGACACGATCCGTCGGAACAAGGACCTGGAGGCGAAGGGTTTCCAGTATATCGGGACGGGTGTGTCGGGCGGCGAGGAAGGCGCGCTGAAGGGTCCGAGCATCATGCCCGGGGGACAGAAGGCGGCGTATGACGCGGTGGCGCCGATTTTCAAGAAGATCAGTGCGCAGGTGGACGGCGAGGCGTGCTGCACGTTCATCGGTCCGGACGGTGCGGGTCACTACGTGAAGATGGTGCACAACGGGATCGAGTACGGCGACATGCAGCTGATCTGCGAGGCGTATTACATCATGGCGAACGTTCTGGGGATGAGCGCGGCGGAAATGCACGAGGTGTTCGCGGAGTGGAACAAGGGAGACCTGGACAGCTACCTGATCGAGATCACGACGGACATCCTGAGCAAGAAGGACAAGGAAACGGGCAAGGCGCTGGTGGACGTGATCATGGACAAGGCGGGTCAGAAGGGGACGGGGAAGTGGACGAGCCAGTCGGCACTGGACCTGGGCGTGCCGGCTCCGACGGTTGCGGAAGCGGTGTTCGCGCGGTGCATCTCGGCGATCAAGGGAGAACGCGTGGCGGCGTCGAAAGAGCTTGCGGGTCCGAAAGGGAAGTTCAAGGGGGACAAGAAGGCGTTCATCGAGGCGATCCGTCAGGCACTGTATGCGAGCAAGATCTGCTCGTACGCGCAGGGCTTCGCGCTGATGAAGGAAGCGGCGAAGGAGTACAAGTGGACGCTGAATTTCGGGGAAATCTCGATGATCTGGCGGGGCGGCTGCATCATCCGTGCGCACTTCCTGCACCGGATCAAGGAGGCGTTCGAACGGAAAGCGGACCTGGCGAACCTGCTTCTGGACCCGTATTTCAAGGGGATCGTGCAGGGCTCGCAGGAAGCGTGGCGGAAGGTGGTCATGACCTCGGTGGAGCTGGGGATCCCGGTTCCGGCGTT
Organism: uncultured Planctomycetota bacterium; assembly: GCA_964629945.1. Classification (GTDB taxonomy): domain Bacteria; phylum Planctomycetota; class DG-23; order DATKVD01; family CAZVTD01; genus CAZVTD01. Next base: position 981 of record CAZVTD010000362.1, read on the forward strand.
CACGTCGGCGCTGGCATATTACGACAGCTACCGGCGAGAGCGTCTGAGCGCGAACATGATCCAGGCGCAGCGGGATTACTTCGGCGCACACACCTACGAGCGGCTGGATAAGCCGGGCAGCTTCCACACGGAATGGCTGGAGATCTGACGAAGCGGTGAGGATTGAACGACGCCCGGGGCCCGGAACGGCCCCGGGTGTTTTTTTGTACGGGAGGAATCGCGAATGACGGCCTCAGAAGCGGGGGAAACGGGAAAAACGATGGGCCCTGGGGCCGTGGTCCGCGAAGGACCGGGCTCAAGGCAAGGACGGTGGAATCCGGGGGCGTTTCGCTTGACTTGGAGGGCGTGGGTCACTATCTTAGACTATTCCTGTGAAGGTCGTTCCCGCGGCGAACGTTCACGCTGTTTCCGAGGAGCATCCGTTGAGCGAAGATATTTTCAAGCAAGTGCAGAACATCGAAAACGAGGCGGAAGGACTTCTAACGGAGGCCCGCAAGGAGAGCGAAGGGATCCGTCGGGAAGCCTCGGAGCAGGTGCGTGGGCTGGAGACGGAGCGGGAGAAGGAGTTCGCCAGGCGGGACGAGGCGATGCGCGGGGCGGCGAAGCAGACGCTGGAGGGGGAGGTGGCAAAGCTGGAGAAGGAACTCGGGGAGGAGCGGGAGGCGCTGGCGAAGGCGGGGCAAGCGAAACAGGCGGAACTGGTGGAACGGGTGGTGAAGCGGTTCGGGGATATGCTTCGATGAGCATCGAGCGAATGAAACGCGTGTGGCTGCTGGTGGAGGCGGGGGAGCTGAGGAAGCTCCTTGGGCTTCTGGCACAGCATGAGCTGATGCACGTGGCGGACCTTGGGAAGGCGGTCGAAGAGTCGGGGACGCTGGGGACGGTGACGACGGACGTGACGGAGATGGACCGTCGGGTGGGAGCACTGCAGCAGGCGCTGGAGGTGATGAACGCGTTCGACAAGCCGACGCGTCGATTCGAGGAGAATTTTCTTCCGACGCCGATGGAGGTGACGCGGGAGGAGTTCGACCGTGCGCGAGAGGAACTGGACGAGGCGGGCCTGGTGGAGCGTCTGGACGCCCTGTCGGCGAACCACTCGGGCAAGGCCCGGCGTCTGGAAGAGGTGGAACTGGAACTGCATACGCTGGGGCTGTTCCGAGAGGCGGACGCCGAGATGCCTCCGACGATGAAGCACTGTGTGGGACGGCTTGGGGTGATGGTTCAGAGGTCGTATCACAACCTGCTGGCGGACGAGAAGGCCAGCGAGCTGAGGATGGCGAGCCGACTGGCGGCGAAAGATGGGGCGGGGATGCTGCTGGTGGAGGTGGTGAACCTTCGCGAGGACGACGAGGGAGTGGGGGAACTCCTTCGGAAGCACGAGTTCGAGGCGCTGACGATGCCGGACGGGGGCGAGGTGGGCGAGGTGGTGCGGGCCCTGGAGTCCGAGGCTGAGCAGTTGAGGGGGGAAT
>CAZVTD010000363.1:0-2435 GCA_964629945.1 uncultured Planctomycetota bacterium
GACGCCGGATCGCATTCGTGTTGGTGGCGGTCGTGGGAGGGAAGGTGGAGCGGGGGGTGAGTGCAGAAGATGCCGACGGGAAGGAAAAAGAGGAGTAGAGAAGGACAAACCTGCCCTGTAGAATGTAAGGTGGTCACGATCACACGGGAAAGTGACGGCGACAGAAGAAAACCGCACGGCTGACACAGAGGACCAGGAGGAAAACAGGAAGATACAGAGAACGGCCAAGACGGGGTACAGCAACAACAGCCAAAGAAACAACGAGGGAAGCAGCGGAGACGAGCAGCAGCATTCCTGTGTCACATGAAGACGCGTTGAGCAGCGAAAGCAGGGCAGCGAGGATTCGGACGGATGCAACGGGTCATGCGAAATGGGCAAGTGACGGCCGCGGTGGGACGGACAGGACGGAAGGTTTCCGGGAGCAGGAGGCAAGCGATGAGACGAGGTCTGGTGTGGGGGGTGCTGGCGGCGGTCGTGGTCGCGTTGAGCGGGTGTCACGGGATGCCCAGTGCGGTGAGCGTGCGGGGCGACGGGGTGATGGCGATCCCGGGCGGGGTGATCTATGACCCGGCCAACGAGCCGGTGCTGGTGGCGAAGACGGCGCCCGGGGAGGAGATTATGGGTGTGGCGTGGTCGCCCGACGGGAAACAGATCGCGGTGGTGAAATGGGTCCCCACAGAGAAACCCGCTCCGAAGGAGGGAGAAAAGCCAGCGGATGAAGGCACGAGCGGGAAGCGGGAACTGTGGGTGTGCGATGAGAAATGGGAGAACTGGCGGGTTCTGGTGAAAGATCGGGAAGTGCTCATGCTGGGACAGTGGGCGTCCAACGAGGAGGGGGTGACGTTCACCGTGGCGGAGGACGACACGTGCCGACTGGAGGGGGTGAACGTGGCGACGGGAGAGGTGATGACCCTGGCGAAGGGGGTGATGCCGTTCCATGCGATTCATCCGGAGGGCAAGGGGTTGGCGGTGTGGCGAGCGGGTCCGGTTCTGGGGGGCGCCGAGGAACTTGGGGTGCGGTTGATGACGCTGGTGACGATCGATAAAGAGGGAGAGGAAGGGAAGAGTCAGGCCACGGCGCTGGCGATGGGAATGCTCTGGGTGACGTGGTCGAGAGACGGGAAGCGGCTGCTGTTCACGGCGGCGCCGGTGAAGGTGGACCTGCCGCTGAATAAGGACGGCGTCAGCAAGACGCTGCTGAAACAGTTGGAACAGCCCGGGCTGTATGCGATGGAGGTGGAGACGGGGAAGGTGAAGCGGCTGACCCGGAAGACGATTGCGTACGCGGTGGAGTCGCCCGACGGGAAACACATCCTGTTCACGGAACTCGACGGGAAGGGGAAGACGAAGGTCGGGGTGATGAAGAGCGACGGGACAGGAGCGAAGATCCTGGACGAGGTGAAGTGGAGCGAGAAGAAGGGGGAGGAGGGAGTTGCGACGCTGGCGGCGGTGCTCGCCCAATCGGTGTGGCTGAGCAACGAGCGGGTGTTGTACTACAAGAATAAGGAGGTGGGAACGGAAGCCGAGTGGGGGGTGTCGGTGTGGGCGATCGACATCGACGGGAAGAACAAGGAAGACCTGTGGGAGAAGATCGAGAAGCTGCTCGAAGCAAACAAGGAAAAGCAGGAAGAAGAGTGACACGGGAGTGGAAAGCAGGTTCGAGGGAGGCGTTATGAAGAGGCCGGCGCTGTTCGACGTGAATGGACAAGTGGGATACGGGAACCGTGAGCTGCCCGAGTTCCGGACGTGCGAGGACCTGCTGGTGCACATGGACCGGCTGGGGATCGACCGCGCGCTGGTGTGGAACACGACGGCACGAGACTACGACGCGGCGGTGGGAAACCGGCTGCTGCTGGCGGAACTGGACGGATTGAGCGCCCAGAAGCGGGAGCGGCTGGCGCCTTCGCTGGTGGTCGCGCCGATGATGATGTACGAGAAGGGGGTGATGGAAGAGCTGGAAGGGATGATGGAGGGGCGGGGAATCCGGGCGCTGAGGCTGTTCCCGGGGACGCAGCGGTACCGCCTGCCTCATCTGGAGCCACTTCTGGAACGGTTGGAGCGTCTGAAGCCGGTGCTGATTCTGGACATGCGGGACACGCCCAGCGAACAGGACCTGCTGGACCTGGCGGAGCGGTTCAGCGGGATTCCGATCGTGTGCACGCAGGCGATGTGGCCCGTGTTCTTCAACTTCAGCCTGCTGAACGTGATGAGACGATGCCGGAACGTGGTGATCGACAACTCGTGGCACCACACGGGCGGGACGCTGGAGATGGTGGTGAGGGAGTTCGGGGTGGAGCGGATGGTGTTCGGGACGGGCGGGAAAAGCCACAACGGGGCGGCGATCGCACACTTGCGGGAAGCGGAGATCGACGAGACCCAGCGGGAGGCCATCGCACACGGGAACCTGGAGCGGATGTTAGGGGTGGGGGTGACCC
>CAZVTD010000364.1:0-2430 GCA_964629945.1 uncultured Planctomycetota bacterium
GGTCCAGGCTTTTCTCGACGAACTCAAGTGGACCGACGCCCTCGACCTCGGCGTCCTCGGAAAAGCCTGGACCGACACCGAACGCCCCTATGACCGTCTCCCCGCACGCATCAGACCCCTCATTCCCCCGAAGCCCTGGGACCGCTCCCGAAACGCCGCCGGACTCCACCTGCACTTCACCACCGACTCCACCGTCATCGCCGCCGACTGGTCACTCCTCAACGAAACCGTCATCCCCGACCGGAATCCACCCATCGGCGCCAGCGGACTCGACCTCTACGTCCGTCATCAGAACAGTTGGCGCTGGATCGGTGTCGGACTTGTCACCTCCCCCGAACGCAACCGCCGCTTCATCCTCCAGGACCTGCCCCCCGCCTCTCGCGAATTCCTCCTCTACCTCCCGCTCGTCAACTCCGTCGTGGCCCTCTCCATCGGCGTCGCGCCGGACGCACGCCTCACCCCGTCCCCACCCTCGCCCCACAAGCCCATCCTCTTCTATGGTTCCTCCATCGTCCACGGCTGCTGTGCTTCCCGTCCCGGAATGACCTACCCCGCCATCCTCTCTCGACGGCTCGACCGCCCCGCGCTCAACCTCGGACTTGCCGGCGCCGGTCGCATGGAACCCGAACTCGCCCCGCTCCTGGCAGAACTCGACCCCTCCGCCTACGTATTGGATGGCCTGCCGAACCTCGCCGCATCCGAAGTCGCCGAACGTCTCGAGCCCTTCGTCCGCGTCCTCCGCGACGCACACCCCCACACCCCCATCGTCCTCGTCGAAAACGTCATCTACCAGGACGGCCCCTTCATCCCCTCCCGTGCCGTGCTCTACAACGCGTCCAATGACGAGCACCGCGCCGCGTACAGACGACTCCTCAAAGCCGGCGTGAAAGGACTGCACGTCGTGCCCTGCGAAGACCTTCTCGGCGCCGATGGCGAAGCCACCGTCGATGGCGTCCACCCCACCGACCTCGGCTTCATGCGAATGGCCGACGTCCTCGAACCCGTCCTCAAACCCCTCGTGTAAGGACCGGCAGCGGACGCCTCACCCCTGCTGTACCCGCCCGTTCTTCAAAGGCAGAAACACCATCAGCACCACCGCGATCCCCGCCATCACCGATCCGAACAGGAAGGGCAGGTGCAGCTTCCACAGGTGATAGGGCCAAAGCGCCCCGGCGATCACGCTCGCCGGCAGCGCCCCCACGCCGATGGCCCCGTTGAAGAACCCGAAAGCCGTCCCACGCTGTTCCGGTTTCACCAGGTCCGCCACCATCGCCCGCGCCACCCCATCGGTCAATCCGTAATAGAGCCCGTAGACCGACAGCATGGCCCCCACCGCCCACGGCCCCGGATTGAGCGAGAACACCAGGTACACCACCGCATACAGCAGCCAGCCCGCGATCATCAGCGCCTTGCGTCCGACGACGTCGCTCAGCTTCCCCGCCGGAATCGCCACCAGCGCCGACATGACGCTCGTCCCACCGAAGATCAGGAAGATGACGAAGAGCGGAACCTGCTCCTCCTGCGACTTGATCAGCAGGAACGCATCCGCCGAGTTCCCCAGCGTGAAGAGAATCATGATGATCATCAGAAACCAGAACACCCCGCCCAGCGATCCCACGCGACTCACATCCGGCTTCGGGCTCGCATCGCGTGCAATCGGCTTCGGCTTCACCGCGACCCCCGAGCCCTCTTTTACCCACAACCATAACACCGTCACCGCACCCGCCGCCGGAGCCACCGACAGCGCCACCAGCCACCAGTAGGCCTTCCACTCCAGGTCCACGGCGGCACCGAGGGTCAGCACGCACACCAGCGCCGCCAGGCCATACCCGGAAAACGCTCCGATCTCATCCATCGCGTGACGGAAGCCGAACGCGTGACCGCGTTCCTCTTTCGTGCACGAATCCGCCAATAGCGCGTCGCGAGGCGAGCCGCGCATCCCCTTCCCCACACGGTCCATCACCCGCAGCACAAAGATGAACGCACCGGCGAAGCTCCCCAACACGTGCACAAGAAAAAGCAGCGGACGCGTCAACGCGGCCAGGCCATACCCCAACAGCGTCAGCGGCTTGCGCCTCCCCATCCGGTCGCTCCACCAGCCGCTCAGCATCTTCGCCAGCGTGGACGTCGTCTCGGCCGTCCCCTCGATGAGCCCGATGAACCACAGCGGAGCACCCAGCAGGTTCTTCAGCAGAAACGGGATCGTCTTCAGCGCCACTTCCGAACTCAGGTCGTTCAGGAAACTGGTCAGCCCCAAAGCGAAAACGTTCCGCGGCACCCCAAGAATCCGCTTCTCCGAACGCACCGGCTCCGACACGCACTCCCCTCCTTCACCATACGCCTCCACGGGCCCGCTGCAGCTATACACCACCCCCCGGCCGCGGTCCAGCCCAAAGACGACCCGGCGACTTCCTGCCAATTAGGCCGACC
>CAZVTD010000365.1:0-2429 GCA_964629945.1 uncultured Planctomycetota bacterium
TAATGTGTCGGGAGTTGAGTCGGGTGCTGTTGCGTTCTGGGGCGCCGGGACCTGAGCCGAGGACGGTTGGGGAGGCGGGGAAGACGAAGAGGACGAGGGGGACGGCGGCGTCTGTTCGGAAGGTGGACCGAAGGGGTTGAAGACCAGGATAAGGATCAGGAGCAGAACGGCCGCGGCGGCGATGACGATCCACAGGTTTTTCCTGGAACGTGAGGGACGCGGGTGCGGCTGGATTCTCTGCACGACGGGGGTCTCCTTTCCAATCAGGACTCCTTGCGAAGAACAAGAATACTATACACAACAAAAGAAGGCAAGCGTCTCGTCTTCTCAATGTGGGACCGCCTGCTCGGAAGAAGCGGCCGGGGAAGCTTCAGGGGTGCGTGGGACAGGATGAACAAATGAGGGGAAGGTGTGGAGAATTTCAAACGCGGCGGCAAGTGGTTGTCCGGCAACGAGATGGGCTGTTGCATACGTCTCGGGGATCGTATCGGTGTTGCGCAGGCTGAACACGGTCCTTGGCGTGATGTTGAAAATTTTTAAATCTTCGTTTTGGGGCTTCGCTTCGGTGTCCAGAGGTGAGGCGACAGCATGGGTTACGGGCGGGGCATCGGACTTTAAAAGATTCAACGGGCCATGGGTACGACATTTGCAGCATCCATCATTTTGAAGGGCTTTTCAGGTGAGGAGCGGGGTCCCAAGGCCCTGCGGCCGAAACGCGGAAGCTCAAGGAGGGTGGACCATGGGCACATGGGAACGGGTGTGGGGACGGTGCGGTGCAGGTGTGCTTGGCGTGGTGGCGGCTGTTCTGGTGATGAGTCTGACGCAGGGGGTGCAGGCGGAAGAGTACAGCATTCTGAAGGACCCGTCGAAGTATGGGAACCTGGACCAGGACGACATCCCGCAGGGGGGACAGTACATGTGCGGTCCCACGGCGGCGGTGAACTCGTTCATCTACCTTCAGACCGCCTATCCCGGGGTGTACGACACCTCACTTGTTCCGTTGGGGTCCTCGCAGGGACAGGACCTCAATGGTGACGGGGTGTTCGGGGATTCTTATGACGACATGATCGCGGTGGCGATGACGCTGGCCGGGGCACAGTACATGAACACCAAGCCGAACCTGATGGGGGGCGGGGGCGGCGCCGGGACGTGGGACGACATGTTCATCTACGGCAAGACGACGTACTTCGAGTTCATGCTGCCGAATCATTCGACGTATGCGGCACAGATGAAGTCCCAGTGGGGGTGGGTGATGGACGCCTTTGGGATGCCTCGTCCCGCGGATGAGATTCCGCCGATTCCGAAGCCGTGGTGGGTTCAGGACCTGACCCAGCCCGACGCGATGTTCCTCTATAACGAGCTGAACGCCTGCGAGGACGTGGAGATTCTGATCGTGGACGGCGACTGGGGACATTACCTGACCGTGACGGGTCTCCAGTGGAATGACGTGAACGGGAACCAGCTGATCGAGTCCGTCGAAAACGCCTGGATCTATTACATCGATCCGGCGACGGGGGCTCCGGGTGCATCGCCCATCGGGGGACAGCTCATCCCGGGCGATCCCCTGCGGGTCAATTACGGGCTGTTCCCGATGGCGGAACTGGTGATGACGGTCTCGGAAAGCCCGATTCCGGAGCCGGGAACGATGATGATGCTGGGAACGGGACTGATGGGGTTGGCCGGGATGTTCCGCCGGAGACGGTTGAGCTGAACGTGCCGATGAGGAGTGCCTGGTTCGAAAGCGCGTCCTTTGCCGAGAGGGGCGCGCTTCTCGTTTCCGGATGGAAAACAGCTTTGACAGGACAGCGACGCATGATAGATTGAACCGCCGGGAAGATTCAGGAGACAGGTCGCAGGAATCCGGAGACCAACGATGAGACAAGGATGGTGGAGGTGGGGCGGGATGGGCATTCTGTGTCTGGCCCTTTCGGGAACAGGATGGACGCAGGAGACGAAGAAGGAGACGAAAGAGGAGTCCACACCGGTGCAAGAGATCAAATACCTGAGTTCGGCGGACAACACGATGCAGCCGGCGCTGTTCTATAACCCAGGGGTGAAGGAGAAGCGGCCCCTGCTGGTGTCGCTGCACACGTGGGGGAGCACGTACAATTCGGGGGTTGCGGATTACCGGGGAGACAAGCTGGCCATCGAGAAGGGATGGGTGTTCATTCACCCGAATTTCCGCGGCGCGAACCGTCGGCCCGAGGCGACGGGGTCGGAACTGGTCGTCGAGGACATCGTGAGCGCGGTGGAATACTGCAAGAAGAACGCGAACGTGGACGAGAGCCGGATCTACCTGATGGGGGTCTCGGGTGGGGGATATACGGCACTGCTGATGGCGGGACGGAAGCCGGAGATCTGGGCGGGGGTGTCGGTGTGGGTGCGGAGTTGGGACCTGCTGCAGTGGGGCCGCGAGCTGCGGCAAGGCG
>CAZVTD010000366.1:0-2416 GCA_964629945.1 uncultured Planctomycetota bacterium
GTTGATGACGTCCCCGGCGCCCCCCTCCCCACTCTCGTCACACGCGACGTCATCAACACCCAGGGCGCCATTCGCATCTGGGGACCCGACGAAGACGTCAACCGCGTCGCCGCCAATATCGCCTTCGACCGCATCGAATATCTCGGAAAAGCCCTCTCCGCCTACGATCCCAATGGAGAGCTCGGAAAGCTCAACCAGTTCGCCGGAAAAGGACATTTCCCCGTCTCCGACGAACTCTTCACCGTCATCAAGCGCGCTCTCCTGATCGCCGAACTCAGTGACGGAGCCTTCGACCCCACCGTCGATCCCCTCATCAGGCTCTGGCACGATGCCCTGGCCGAAGGAACCATCCCCTCCAGCGAACAGATCGAGGCGGCCCGCGCACTCGTCGGCTACAAGTTTGTCGAACTCAACGAGGAAGCCCGCACCGTCGCCCTGCTCAAGCCAGGCATGTCCCTCAACCTCTCGGCCATTGCCAAGGGGTTCCTCGCCGATGAAGGCGCGCGCGAACTCGAAAAGGAAAACGTCACCGCCGCCACCGTCGAACTCGGTGGCGACATCGCCGCCTTCGGGAAGAAACCTGATGGGTCCGTTTACCGCATCCCCGTCGAAAACCCCTTCACTCCGGGTGGCGACTTCGTCGCACTCGTCGAGGGAACCGACTTCGGCGTGGTCACTTCAGGAAACTACAGGCAGAAAAAAGTCATCCGCGGAGAGATCTACTCCCACTTCATCGACCCCAGGACCGGCCAGTCCGTCCTCGGACTCGACAGCTGCACCGTCACCGGGCCCGACGCCATGACCTGCGACGCACTCGCCACCGCTATCTGTGTCCTCGGAAAACAGCAGGGACTCGCCCTCATCCGTAAAATGAACGCCTGGCACCGCGAGAACGTCCACGACCGCTGAGTCGCCTTGGAGACTGTTTCATAACCCGCTCCGTCGGCCCGAGGGCGAGCGAGAGCACCGGGGGCAAGGAGGCCGAACGGACGTACCAACGGAGCGTATCGTCGATGCAGGCCGACGCCGCCCTCCGGGGCTCGCAGCCGACCAGAAGCCAGGATGGGGTTATGAAACCGTCTCTTACCCCCGGCATTCCTTTTCCATCTGACTGATCTTGTCCAGACGGTTCTGGTGGCGTCCCCCTTCGAACTTCGTCTTCAGCCACAGACCCACCAGCCCCCTCGCCTTGTCGGCGTCCATCGTCCGACCACCGATGCACAGGACGTTGGCATCGTTGTGCGCACGCGACATGATCGTCGTATATTCGTCGTGCACCAGTGCCGCGCGGATCCCCTCGACCTTGTTCGCCGCGATGCTCATCCCCAGACCCGTCCCGCACACCAGAACTCCCCGCTCGCTCTCCCCCTTCATCACGCTCGCGCAAACCTCACGTGCCGGATCCGGATAATCCACCGACGTCCCGTCCTCCGAACCGAAGCTCTTCACCTCGTGTCCCAGACGCTTCAGTTCTTCCTCGATCGCCTTCTTCACCGGCAAACCTGCATGATCTCCACCCAACGCGATCTTCACAGATCCCCTGTCCGCTTTCGGAGAGCCTTTTCTATCTGGCACGCACAGCGTCGGTAGGTCTCCAAATCCCCGCCGTGCGGGTCCATAATCGGACGTCCCTTCCCATCCAGCAGCATCACCTTCCCGCGTGACCACGGATACATCGCCAGGATCTCACCCATCTGGTCCGCCGTCATCACGTATACCACGTCGGAGCCGCGCAGCATCTTCTCTGTCAGCGGCCTCGAAAGATGTTCACTCAAATCCAGCCCCAGTTCCGACGCCACCTGCCGGCTCTCCAGACTCGCCGGCATCCCCACCACCGCTCGCGTCCCGCAGCTGGCCACCTCATACCCCTTCGTCCCCAGCTCCCGCTCCCCCACGCCAAGACGCTCCGCCAGCATCTTTCGGCACATCGCCTCCGCAAGCGGACTCCGACACGAATTCCCCGAGCACACGAACAGCACCGTCCTGTTCATCACCCGCTTCAGCCGTTCCACCGACAGCACACCCTCGCGCTCCACCCGGTAATCATCCCCCACCAGCCTCACCACCGTGGACGACTCCCCGAAATGCGTCGCACCTCCATCCAGGACCGCTTCCACCTTCCCCTCGAACCCCGCCAGGACCTCCTCCGCCGTCGTCGCCGGAGGCGCCCCCGAAAGGTTCGCACTCGGCGCCAACACAGGACAGTCCGCCGCACGGATCAGTTCCCGGGCAATCTCGTGGTCCGGAACGCGGACCCCCACTGTGCTCCCGTCTTCCCGCGTGAACACGATCGTCAAAGGCCCCGGCCAGCACCGCTCCATCAACCGCTGCCCAACCTCCGGAACCGTCCCCACCACGCCGCCCACCGCCCCCACGACCGCCACGTGAACCGTCAACGGCTTCGTCCGTTCCCTCC
>CAZVTD010000367.1:0-2410 GCA_964629945.1 uncultured Planctomycetota bacterium
GGCGGACGAGAAAGGCAGGCGGGGCGGGCGGGCGGCGCCGGGGCGGGGGGGGGTCTCCTGACGGCGCCCCCGGGCCCAACGGGCGGACGCGAGACGACGCCCGAGGTGGAACAACTGGAGGCGAAGGAGATCGTGGCGTACATGGCGTCGAAGGAGTTCGGGGGGCTTTCAGAGGAGGGGCGCAAGGGGTTCATGGAGAAGCTTCGGGACCTGCCGGAAGAGAAGCGGCAGGAGATGTTCCGTGCGGAGGAAGGGGTGGACGAGGCGACCCGGACGGCGCTGCACGAGAACATGCGCAAGGCGCACGAGGCCATGAGAGATGAGATGCATGATCGGATGCTGGAAGAGGCGAGGGCGTTCTTCGAGTTGGACGCGGAGGCCCAGACGAAGGCGTTGGATGAACGGATCGACGAGATGGAAGCGAGACACAAGGAAATGGAGTCGAAACGTCCTGAGGGTGAGGCGGGGAAGGGGCCCGAGGGTCCTGGCGGTCCGGGTGGTCCAGGCGGGCCAGAACGGAAGGTGGATCCGGAGGAGATGCAGAAACACATGCAGGGGTTCATCTCGGACGTTCCGGCAGAGGAGCGTGCGATCATGTCGGAATATATGAGGCGGATGCACGAGCGGATGGAACAGCGCGGGATTTCGGGTCCGCCCGGGGGGCCGAGAGGCTGAGTGTCGTCCGGGGATAGGACAAGGCGGCGGAGGGAACGGCGTGCCGTTCCCTTCGTGTTGTACGGGGTCGGGACGTCAGCGGAAAACGCGCAGGGCGTGGATGGCGCGGGCGACGTCGATGGCGGTGTTGACTTCGGAGGGTAGGGCTTCGTCGAGATGAGGGTCGAGGAGTTCGTTGAGTTCGGAGTCGAGGATCGAGGGATGGACCAGTTCGTCGGCGAGGTTGGCGAGGTCGGCTTCGAAGGCGGCTTTTCGGACGGGGTCGGCTTCGAGCTGACGGATGCGCTCCTTCATCTGCTGGACGTTAAGGTGTTTTTGAGAGGCTTCGTAGGTGAGCTGGATGAGTGCGAGTTCGCCCGGGTCGAGCCAGATGAGGGCGCAGGGGTCGCAGACGTCGATCTGGGCCTTGAGGACGGGGAGATTGAGGGGTTCCTTGTGCATGGCGAGCCGGCAGCGGGGACACTTGAGAGAGCGGTCGGTGGAGCCTTTGAAATCGGAGGCTTCGGTTTTGAGTTCGGGGGTGGTCTTTCGGATGGCGCGCTTGATGGTCTCGATGCGCTGGGATGAGAGGAGAACGCCTTTGCAGGCGGTGCAGCGGAAGACACGGAAGCCCTCGTAGTCGAAGGGATCGAGCCTGGCATAACAGACGGGACAGTTTTTCATGGGTTGGCTCCGCACACCGCACACCGCACACCGCACACCGCACACCGCTACAACAACAACCATCACCAAGGAAACAGATGCTGTTGCGTCAGGGAGTCATGGGCGTGGGGATTCTGCGTGCTTTGAAGAGGACGGAGGTGATGAGTTCGGTGAGGAGGCCATAGATGGCGCCGAGGATGATGGTGCAGACGAGCAAGGAGGCTTTGGAGTATTGGGGGTTATCGGGGGCCATGAGTCCGGAGATGGCCAGGGGGACGGAGAAGAGGGCACCGAGGAGGAGTCCGTGGAGTGACCAGTGGAGTCGGAGACAGGAGATTCCGATGGCGACGCCGATGAGTGTGCGTGAGGCGACGATCTGGAAGGCGGCGGCGGTGGGAATGTTTCCCTTTGAGCCGGTCCAGGCGAGGGAGAGGCAGACGAAGCCGAAGAGGAGTCCGGAGAGTGAGGCGATGATGATGCGTTTGGGGGAGGTCATGAGCGGTCCTTTCAGAAACGAAGCAGGATTCGGAGGATGAGCCGAAGGAGCCAGTATTTGGTGAAACGGCTTTCCTCTCGATGGGTCAGGTTCGCGGGGAGACTGGCGAGATTGTCTTCGAAGGCGGCTCTGCGCTCGGGGTCGGATTCGACGGCGTGGGACCGGCGGCGCATTTCGAGAGTGTCGGAGTATTTTGGGGAGGCACGGAAGGCGAGAAGGAGGAGGGGGAGTTCGCCCGGATCGAGCCAGATGAGGTTGCAGCGGCTGCAGACGTCGGACCGGGCTTCGATGGCAGGGAGCGGCAGACGTTCCTTGTGCATGAGGTTCCGGCAGGATGGGCAGCGGAGACGGTGGGGCGTGCTTCCCTTGAAGAGAGCCTGTGCCTGGGATTGGAGGACGTCCCGGGGGGTGGCGTCCGAGATGGGAGAATGGGGGAGGGCGCCGGTCCACTTGAGCTTTTCGAGCGCGACGGGGGAGAGGAGATGTCCCTTGCAGGCAGGACATTCGCGGACGGCGGTGGTCTCGTAGAGGGTGGTGAGGAGTTCGGCTTCGCAAAGAGGACAGATGAGGCCCATGGATGGAGTTCCCCCGTGGCAG
>CAZVTD010000368.1:0-913 GCA_964629945.1 uncultured Planctomycetota bacterium
GGAACCGATCGAAGTTGCTGAACTATCGCCTCACGAAAGTGACTGACGGTCAGCCGATAGCCTGACCGTAGATCACTTTCTCGGACCCGGCTTGCGGGATTGTCTGGCGATTCCCTCGGGGCCCAGGTCCATCCGCGCCGGCGCTCCATGAAAGGCACAGGGAGCTTCCGACGTCGGGGTGGGCTCGGCGCGGCGACTGGGCCTGCGGGCCGGGCACACGCATGGAGCGCCACGCCGTGCGCCGGCGCGGCCGGACCTGGGCCTGATCTGCCGCCTTGTGCTTCGCGGCGCACCGCGGAGCGCGACAGCGCTCAGTCCACGCCCTCGGTGGAGCGCTCCGCGGAGTCGCCCCGGCGGTGGTTCCACCCCGTTCTGAATGTTCAGCGCCGCGAAGGACGAGGCGGGGCGGCGCACATCGGCGCCTCATTTCCCTCCCGGGCAGAGCCTGCCGATTTGGCGCAGCGTCGGCGCCTCGAGGAGACGGTGGATGGCGGCGACGGTTATCAAGAAGGGCACATGCTCCAGGACGACGATGCGAAGACCGATGGTGACATAGGATTGCCGCGGGCCTTTCGTCGGATGCGGAAGACGCAGCGTTCGGTCCTCGCGAGCTGCGTCTATCCCAACGAGTGTCCAGATGAGCAGGGCCACAGCCAGCAGCATCACGAATCGCGCCAGCGCCTCGGGGTTGCGGAACTGGGTCCAGTAGAGCTTGACGCCAAAACGCATGCCCTTCGTGTCTCTGAATTGCTCCTCGACGGTCATCCTGCGGTCGTAGAGCTTGAGCACCTGCTTGGCTGACCATTCCTCGCTGGCCGCCAGCCACCAGGGCTCGTGCGCCCCCGGTGCAAAATAGCCGACGACGCGGACGTTCACTTTGCCGTCGGAACGAAGCGGGACCATCCCTAGATCG
>CAZVTD010000368.1:923-2404 GCA_964629945.1 uncultured Planctomycetota bacterium
TAGATCGAGGACGCGTCCTTCCTGGAGCAGAAGGTCTCGCAGGGCTGTTCTGACTCCAGGATAGATCTCGACCTTCACGTCGTCCTTGAGCCGCACCACGAAAGAAAGATCGAGCTGCTGCAGCAGGCCGATCCAGCTCACGCGCCGAAAGCCTCGATCGCATAAGATGGTCGCGGTGCATCCGGCTCGGTGCACAGCCTCGGACAGAAGCCGCAGAAAGGTGTTCTCGCGCTTGTTCTGCGAACCGCGCTTCACCTGCTTCTCGAAGCCCTGCGTGAAGAGCGGAATGGCTCTCTTGCCCGTGACCACGGCCGCCGTCAGCATCCGCAGGTCGTGGTGCCATTCGGTCCAGTCCACCGCCACCAGCAGCGCACGCTCCTTGGTGCGCGCCAGCAGCGCTGCCCAGCTGGCGACAAATTCCGTGTAGTCCACCCGAGCGTTACGCATCAGGCGGTAGAACCGATTGAGCGCGCTGCCGAAGCCGATCTTGAGCCAGCGCTTCAGCGTCGTCCCGATGGCCATGGACCGGGCTTGGCCCGTGACGGCCATCGCGGCGATCACCAGGCCCATGGTCTTCTGATGGCGCCTCTCAAAAGGGCTTAGCAGTTTGCGCAGAAAGGGGTATGCCTTCTCGGGGACCATGTGGTTCTCCTCGGTGCGTTGACAACACCAGAGAACCCTTGGTCCCCATCTGTTTCAAGCCCCTCGTGGAAGTGATCGAAGTTGCTGAACTATCGCCTCACGGAAGTGATGGACGGTCAGCCCGCCTGCGTCTTGCAGGCCACGTGGTTTGGCGCTAGAAGAGACACACCCCGGCGTAAGGTGAAAGATGATCGATCCGCGCCGCGCCTTGCAGTACCTGCGCGAGAAGAACCTGCATTTGTGGCTGCCCGGCTACGTGAAGCGGCGGCTGCTCCGGACTTCGCGTTCCGGGAGCGGAGGAGGTCCCCGCCACCTGCTGTTCGCGGTCTGTGATCACCACGAGCCGCTCTGGGGCGAAGCGAGCCTTGCGCAGGGTGAAGACCGGATGAGGGCCTGGGTGGAGGGGTATCCCAGCTTCGCGGAGTTCCGCGACGCGGACGGACGCCCGCCGCGTCACACGTTCTTCTTCCCCGGGGAGCAATACCATCCTCAGTTCCTCGACTCGCTCGCGAGCTTGGCGAGGGCTGACCTGGGTGAGGTGGAGTTCCACCTCCATCACGATCGGGACACCGCGGGGAACCTGCGCCGAACGATTCGAGAGCACCTCGCCCTGTTCGCGGGGCACGGGCACCTCAGCCGCAGCGCGGACGGCGCGTTTCGCTATGCCTTCATTCACGGCAACTGGTGTCTGGCCAATGCTCGCCGTGATGGGCGCTACTGCGGAGTGGACGCGGAGATCCCGCTGCTCTTCGAGACTGGATGCTACGCTGATTTCACGTTCCCGGCTGCGCCCGACGAGAGCCAGGGCGGGATAGTGAATCAGATCTACTGGCCGATGG
>CAZVTD010000369.1:0-2387 GCA_964629945.1 uncultured Planctomycetota bacterium
TGACGCCCGCACGTCAGAAGATGGCGGAGGAGTACATCAAGGCGTTTGCGAGCGCGGAGTTCAGGCTTCGGGATGCGGCGGTGAAGAAGCTGGTTGCGATGGGGATGGACGTGCTGCCCCTGGTGGAGCGTGCGAAGGCTGAGACGGAAGACGGGGAGGTGAAGCTGCGTTGTGACATGGTGATCCGCGCTCTGACGGATAAGAAGGAGGAGCCCGAGCGGATCCCGGAGAAGGAAGAGGAGGAGCGTCATCTTGAAGAGGAGATGTTCGCGCTCCTGGGGGAAGTGAACTGGCCCGTGCATTTTTCGGATGACGGGTCGCGGGTGAGCTATATCAAGCGTGAGGTGGGCGGGCAGGCGCTGGTGTGCGACGAGGAAGAGGGGCCGATTTACGAGTATGTCTCGACACAGACGTTTTCGGCGGATGCGCAGCACTTGGCATATAAGGCTTGTTTTCGCAAGAAGTGGTTCATTGTGCGGGACGGCACGGAGGGGGAGCATTACGACGTGGTGCGGCCGGCGCAGTTTTCGCCGGATGGGAACTCGATGGCGTATTGTGCGCTGCGAGGGGGCCGAGAGTTCATGGTGGTGGATGAGACGGAGGGGAAGGCGTACGAGTGGGTGTCGCCGAGGGCGGTGTACGTGAAGGGGAAGGGGTTTGCGTATCGCGCGAAGGAGGGGGGTCGGTTGCTGCTGGTGGTGGTGGGAAAAGAAGAGGGGAAGGATTACGATTTTATCGGTGAGCCGGTGGTGTCGTCGGACGGGACGAAGCTGGCTTATCGCGCGCAGCGCGAGGGGAAGCAGTTCGTGGTGGTGAACGGCGTGGAAGGTGAGAAGCGGTATCTGGAATGCGGGCAGCCGACGTTTTCGGAGGACGGGACGCGATTGGCGTATGCGGCCCAGCGTGAAGACCGGACGTGGTGTCTGGTGGTGGACGGGAAGGAGACGGGGACGCACGCGCGGGTGGGGCACGATTCGGACTATCCGGCGGCGGTGTTCTCGCAGGACGGGAAACATGTGGCGTACGTCGCGCAGAAGGACGGGAGGATGCAGGTGGTGTGCGATGGGAAAGAGGGTCCCCTGGTGGACTGGGTGGGGAATCCGGTGCTTTCGCCCAAGGGGGAGCACGTGGCGTATGCGGTGATCGACCGAAAGACGCGCAAGACGTATCTGGTGTGCGACGGGATGAGGAGCAAGCGGCAATATCAGAACTGGTCGTCGGGTCCGATGTTTTCGCCCGACGGGAAACACCTGGTGTGGACGCTGAGCAAGGATGAGCCGGAGTTTCGGATTCCGGTGCACGACTGGCGCGTGGTGGTGGACGGCGTGGAGGGGAAGAACTTCTGGATGGTGGTGGTGACGCGGGCGTATAAGACGACGCCAAAGCGGCTGAGATATAACACAGTGAACCGAGACGGGGCGTATCTGATGGAGACGGACTGGCCGGAGGATCGGGATTGGCGGTACGGGATGGAGGAGATGAAGGCACCTGAAGGGGGGAAATAGAGATGATACGCGGCGCGGCGTGTGCGGTGGCGGTGGTGTTGATGGTGGGGCTGGCGTTCGGGGAGATGACGCCCGAGCGTGTGAAGGAGGCTGAGGGGTACATCAAGGCGTTCGCGAGTGCGGAGTTCAGGGTCCGTGAAGAGGCGACGCAGAAGCTGATCGGGATGGGGCCCGAGGTGGTGGAGCTGGTGAAGAAGGTGGCGGGGGAGACGACGGACGCGGAGGTGAAGACGCGCTGCGAGATGGTGCTGCGGTCGATCGAGGAGAAGCGGGCGACGGAAGGGTCGCGGGTGAGTTTGTCGGTGAAGGACGCGCCGCTGGAAGACGTGCTTCTGGATCTGTCCAAGCAGAGCGGGAACAAGCTGATCACGGCGGAAGGAAGAGAGGCGAGAGGCGCGAAGGTGACGCTGGAGGTGAAGGATAAGCCATTCTGGGAGGCGCTGGACGCGGTGTGCGAGGCGGCGGGTGCGCAGTATAGCGTGGGGAGTTACTCCGGGAGGATGAAGAGGATTCCGGTGCAAGCGGCGGGGGCGGACGAGAAGGCGGGGCAGAAACAGGATGAGATGGAGAAGTGGGGGCTGGTTTTGAGGGCGAGGGGGAAGGAGGCGCGAGAGATCGGGGGATATGCGGGTCCGGTGGTGCTGAAGGTGGATTCGGTGCAGCGTCGGAACGACGTGATGGAGCGGTTCCGGGATGGGGCAGGAAAGACGTCAGAGCGGGAGCTGGTGGTGACGCTGACGGGGTACATCGAGGAGCGGCTGACGGTGACGGAGATGTCGATCCGGGTGAACAAGGCCCTGTCAGCGGACGGGAAGAACCTGCTGGGTGGTGGGCGTGCGAAGCGGGAGGTGTACTACGGCTGGCGACAGCAGTCCTGGGTCG
>CAZVTD010000370.1:0-1692 GCA_964629945.1 uncultured Planctomycetota bacterium
GGTCCTGAAGGCCAACTCGATTGCCCCCGGCCTCACCTTTCGGGCTGCGAGCGCCGCGGGGGGCCGCCGGGGGGGGGACGGCGGGGGCGGGGGACACGACGAGCGCGAACAGACACTGAACGCGATCCTGGTGGAGATGGACGGGTTCGAGACGGACGAGAAGGTGATCGTGATCGCGGCGACGAACCGTCCGGACGTTCTGGACCGTGCGCTGCTTCGTCCGGGGCGGTTCGACCGTGCGATCAACGTGGACCTGCCCGACGTTCGGGGCCGCGAGGCGATTCTGAGGGTTCACGCGCGGAAGGTGAAGATCGGCGAAGACGTGGACCTGAATGAACTGGCACGGGGAACGCCGATGTTTTCGGGGGCGGACCTGGAGGCGATCATCAACGAGGCGGCGATCCTGGCGGCGCTGAAGAACCAGGAAGCGGTGTTCCAGGAAGACCTCCTGGAGGCGCGTGACAAGATCCGGTGGGGACGCGAGAAGCGCTCGCGCGTGATGGACGAGGAAGAGAAGCGGATCACGGCGTACCACGAGGCAGGACACGCGCTGCTGGCGAAACTGATTCCGGACGTGGAGCCTCTGCACCGGGTGACGATTATCCCGCGCGGGACGTGGCTGGGTGCGACGATGCAGCTTCCGGCGAAAGACCGGTATCACCTCCAGCGGAAGAACGTAGTCGGGACGGTGATGATGACGTACGGGGGACGGATCAGCGAGGAGATGTTCTGCCAGGACATTTCGAGCGGGGCGCAGTCGGACATCAAGGAAGCGACGGAACTGGTGAGACGGATGGTCCGGGAATGGGGGATGTCGGAGAAGCTGGGTCCGATCAGCTACGCGGACAGCGAGGAGAAACTGTACGGGGGCGAGGTGCTTCTGAGCAAGTCGTACAGCGAGGCGACGGCGGTGGAGATCGACCAGGAAGTGAAACGGATCATGACGGAGTGCTATGAGAAGGCGAAGGCGATCCTGACAGAGCACCGTCACGAACTGGAGCTGATTTCGGAGGCGCTGCTGAAGCACGAGGTGCTGGAGAGCACGGACGTGGATGATATCCTTGCGGGACGCCCGGTGAAGGTGAAGGAACGTCGAGGGAACGCTCCGTCGACGGAGACGCCTCCTCCGATCCCGGAAGGACATCGGTCTGAAGAAGACACGGGTGGGGAAGAGCTGAACCTGGGTCCCAAGCCTGCATGAAGATGACGGCCTATGAGCGTGTGCCATAACGCAAGAGTGCTGCGTCCGACCGGCCACCCTCCCCTGCCCTGCGATGGTCCCCCGCTGGACGAGAGTCTGGAGCGATTTGTGATCCACGTGGAGAACGTGGGGTCGGAGAGCGTGTCGGCCTACGGGGGCGAGGTGAGATGGACGCGGCTGGGGTGTGCGGCGACGGGCGAAGGGGAAGCGGCGCTGTGCGAGATGTCGCTGGCAACGGCGAGGCGGCTGGCCGGCGAGGCAGGCGGGGCTCTTGGGGCGGCGGCCGAGGCGGTGGCGGGGTTCGTGAAGACGACGTTCACGCTTCGCGCGGGGAAGCACCGTCTGACGATGGGTCCGCGGTCGCTGCTGATGGGGATCGTGAACGTGACGCCCGATTCGTTTTCGGACGGCGGGGAGCATTTCGAGACGCAGTCGGCGATCAAGCACGGGGAACGGCTGGCCGGCGAGGGGGCGGAAATCATCGACGTGGG
>CAZVTD010000370.1:1702-2376 GCA_964629945.1 uncultured Planctomycetota bacterium
CGACGGCGACCCCGCACGGGGCCCCCCGCGCCGCCGAGGGGCCGGCCACCCCCGCCGGGGCG
Organism: uncultured Planctomycetota bacterium; assembly: GCA_964629945.1. Lineage (GTDB taxonomy): Bacteria > Planctomycetota > DG-23 > DATKVD01 > CAZVTD01 > CAZVTD01. The sequence continues at coordinate 1,765 of CAZVTD010000370.1, forward strand.
GGCGGCTCGACGCGTCCGGGCTCGGACGAGGTGTCCGTGGCGGAGGAACTGAGGCGGGTGGTCCCGGTGGTGGCGGCGCTGGCAGGTCGGGGGCTGGTGGTGTCGATCGACAGTTATCAGCCGATGGTGGTTCGGGAGGCGCTGGCGGCGGGTGCGAGCATCGTGAATGACGTGACGGGGCTGCACGGGCACCCGGAACTGGCGGGACTTGCGGCAGAACGCGGGGCGGCGATGGTGCTGATGCACATGCAGGGGACGCCGAGGACGATGCAGAAGGCCCCGAGATACCGAGACCTGATGAGCGAAGTGAGCCGACACCTTCGGGAGGGACTGGCGGTGGCGAAAGCCGCCGGGGTGGGAGAGGATCAACTGGTGGTGGACCCGGGTTTCGGGTTCGGCAAGACGGTCGAGCATAACCTGGAGATTCTGCGTCGGGTGGGGGAACTGAGGAGCCTGGGGGTGCCGATCCTGTTGGGGACATCGCGGAAGTCGACTATTGGCAAGGTGTTAGGGAAAGAGGCCCAGGAGCGGACGTGGGGGACGGCAGCGACGGTGGCGGCGGGACGCGCAGCGGGGGTGCTGATGTTCCGGGTGCATGAGGGGGGGGAGATG
>CAZVTD010000371.1:0-2368 GCA_964629945.1 uncultured Planctomycetota bacterium
CCCGCTGATCACCACCAGTTCCTTCATCTCGCGCCTCCCTTCGCGCGTCGGCTCACTTCCCCCCACAACTCCTCGAACCGCGCACGATACTCGGGCAGCGCCTCCACCATCGACTCCCCACGCGAAGTCGCCTCCGCGATCCGACGGTCCTCACACACCTCCAGCAGAACCGAAATCCCCTCCTCTTCGCAATATGCCTTCACCCGGTCGTCCCCCGCGTCCGCCCGGTTGATCACCACCCCGAAGGGCAGCCCCAGGACCCGCACCGTCTCCACCGCCAGCGTCAGATCATGCAGCCCGAAAGGCGTCGGCTCCGTCACCAGAATCACAAAATCGCTCCCCCCAAGCGCCGCAATCACCGGACACGATGTCCCGGGCGGACAGTCGATCAGCGTCAGCCCCTCCCCACGAGCACGCTGCTTCACCGCACGAATCAAAGGAGGCGACATCGCACGTCCAACCTTCAACCGCCCCGTCACCAGTTCCACCCCGTCTCGCCTCCCACGCTCCACCACCCCGATCTCCCGCGCCTCTTCCCGAATCGCACACTCAGGACACACCTTCATGCACCCCCCGCAACTGTGACACAACTCCTCGAACACCAGAACCTTCTTCTTCACACACAGAATCGCGTGATACGCACACATCCTCCCGCACTCCCCGCACCCCGTGCACTTCCCCTCGTCCACCACGGGCACGGGAACCCCCGCCACCTCCCGCGACACCTCCTCCGCCTTCAAAAAAATGTGACAGTTCGGCTCCTCCACGTCGCAATCCAGCAATTGCACCGACCCAGGCGCACACAACGCCAGGTTCACCGAAACCGTCGTCTTCCCCGTCCCACCCTTGCCCGACGCCACCGAAATCCGCATCTTCATCCCCTGACTGTCTTTCACAAAAACCGCCTCAGCACGCTCCCGCACGTTCACGACGTCCCGCTGACAACCTCGCCACAAGGCTCACGGGTTACACCTTCGCAAACTGCACCTGCCGCTTCCCGACGCCTGACTGCCGGAACAGCCCACCTCGCGTCACCACCTCCGCCAGTTCCGTCTCGCCCAGGTGAGTGTCCCTCGCCGAAAGCACACCCCCCGGCTTCAGCACACGCCACGTGGCCTGCAACATCGCCTCCACCCCCTCAGGCTCCGCCGGAATGTGCAGCACGTCATACAGCAGCGCCACGTCCGCACTTCCCTCGGGCACCTCCTCGATCCGGCTCCCGTGGAGCGCCTGAACCTGCTTCAGTCCCCGGCGCGTCGCCACTCGACGGACACGCTCCAGAGCCGCCCTCTGAACGTCCACCGCATACACCTTCCCCCTCAAGCCCACCATCCGTGCGCACGCCAGCGTGAACCCCCCGGGTCCGCAGCCGAAATCCACCACCACCATCCCCGTCCCGACACCCGCCTCCTCCAAGACCTTCATCGGCGACCGAAACCGGTCACGCACCCGGATCACCAGCATCTCCAGACGATACGTCAGCCAGTTATGTCTTCGTCGCTTCGCCAAGGTTCTCCACCTCCCGAGGCCTGCCTTGCTGGACTCCCCGACGTCCCTCACGTGATCCACTTCCTTCGGATGTTCCGCAGACTGATCCAGAACAGCGCCGCGCAGAATCCCGCCAGCAATCCCAAATCCAGACCCGGCGACATCCGATTCATCCCCCCGATCGAACCGTGAAGCACGTCCGCCCCGTACGTCAGAGGCAGAACATACGACACCGGACGCAGCCACACCGGAAGCTGCTCGATTGGGAAAAACAGCCCACACAAAAAAATCATCGGAAAACGGAAAAAATTCGAAAACGTCTGCGCCTCGAAAACCTCCTTCACCGACACCGCAATGAACAACCCCAGAAACGTCGAGCTTACCGCGATCAGCAGCGCCGCCGGGAACAGCGTCAGCCAGTTCACACCCGAAAGATCCGTCAGAAACCATGCGATCACCAGAGGAACGAACGCGTTGAATATCCCGAAAACGATTGCTCCCGTCGTCTTCGCCAGCATCAGAACCTCCAGCGAAATCGGCGCCAGAAGCAGTCGCTCGAACGAACGACCCTTCTTCTCGAACGTCACCGTCACCGAAAGAACACTCGTCGTCCCGAACAGAATGCTCAGACTCACCAGACCCGGAAGAAGTGTCCCAAGACTCTCCATCCCCAGACCCGAACGAATACTGAACATCGCAATCCACACCAGAGGAAATAAAACCCCCCAACTGATGTTCGGCGGCTTCAAATAGTAGCTCCGAATGTCCTTGAGCAGAATGTTCCAGAACGCAATCCACCCTTTCATGCCTCACGCGCCGGCGTGGCCGGCGGGGGCGGCGGCGGGGTCGCCCCGGGCGCGGACCCCGGCGCGGCCCCGCC
>CAZVTD010000372.1:0-2364 GCA_964629945.1 uncultured Planctomycetota bacterium
CCTCGAAATTCTTCACCGGCTGCGCGTTCAGCTCGATCTTCAGAGGTTCCATCTGCCCCTCGGGAACGAATGCCCCCTCCTCTGCCCGCGCGACCTTGATCCACACCTCCGGGGAAACCGTCTGTTCCAACCGTTCCATCCGTGGAATGATCCCCTGCACCTTGGGAAGCCGCGTCTGAAGCTCACCGGCCCGCTCGGCAAACTTGACCGTCAGGAAAAACACGATCAGCAGGAACACCACGTCGATCATCGGCGTCATCATCAGGTGAGGCTGACCCCCGGATTTTTCCTCTTCCGGCGTGAAACGCACGTCTCACCCCCACGCAGGTCAACCCTCGGCGGGCTGCCTGGCCTCGAACGAAAACTCCGTGATCCCCAACTCCACACACAACGCCATCAGGTGCTGAATGTACTTGTACTGCACGCGTCGGTCCCCGTGAACGATCACCGGGGGCATGGGTTCCAACTTCGCCTTGGCCAACTCCACCGTATCCCGCAGCAGCACCCGAAGGTCCGCCCACGTTCTCACCTCCCGGCGCTGCGGGTCCAGCGGAGCCCCCACGGGAAGATACGTCTTCCCCCCCACCATATACACCGGCTGAAGAATCCCGCCGCCCGTCACCACCTCGATGATCACCGTATTCGGACTTCGATGCTCCTTCGGATACGCGTGCGAAGCCAGCGGAAGGTCCACCTTCCCGCTCGTCTGTGCCTCTGAAAGCTGATACGCCGCCATGAAAAAAATGATCAGCAGGAACACCACGTCGATCATCGGCGTCATGTTCATCTCCGCCGTGTCCGACTCGAAGCCCTCTCGCTCGAAGCTCATGTGTTCTCGTGCCATCTCAGTCGCCCTTCCCCGCCGGATACGCCTCCGGGAAGAACCGTTTCAGATTGCTCAGGGCCACCTCCGCGTATTGCGAACCCGCCGACACCTTCAGCACCCGCTCCCAGTACGCCCGGGCACGTCCCGACTCATGGTCGCGCTGGTACAGCGATCCCAGGTTCAACAGGATCTGCGGATCATCCGGACACAGCATTTCGGCACGCTCCAAACACGCCCGCGCCTCATCGAACCGCTGCTCCTGGATCAGCACCAACCCCAGATCCCGAAGCGCCTCCGCAAAACCCGGCTCATACGTTGTCGCCAGTCTCAACTCAGCGGCCGCCTCGCGGCGTTTCTCCCTCTTCAACAGCAGCATCCCCAACAAGTAGTGCGCGTGCGCATCCGCCTTGTCCAACTCAATCGCCTTGCGCGCGTTCTTTTCCACCTCATCGAAGCGAGTGTCTCTCCACGCAAGCTCCGCCAGCGTAGTATATCCCCGCGACAGCTCCGGCGCAAACCCCAGCGCACTCATCACCGCCTCCCTGGCGGACTCGATCTGATGTTCCTGCTTGTAGATCTCGGCCAGGTTGATCATGTCGTTCGCACGGTAATTCAACGAACTGTTCCCGGGCAGCGGCAGAAGCGCCACCACCATCCCCGAAACCAGCACCAGCGATCCCGCCGCCGCCCTGCCCCACCGACGCAGCCGGAACGTCTGGACCAGCCACCCCAATCCCGCCGCCCCCAGAAGCATGAACACCGACACGAAGGGCAGACGGTACCGGCTCACAAGGTAGAACGCCAGTGTCCCCACAAGCGCTCCCAGAAGGACCGCATGCAGCACGCCTCGCTGACGCCCCCCGCGCAGTGTGACCCCAAACCCCAGCAGCGCGGGACCCACCAGCACCCAGAACGGCAGGAACGCCACCCGGAGGAACCCGAACCGTTCACGCCAGAACTCCATCGTCCACGTGTCCGGAAAGTCCCGGCCGTTGAAAAAGCGCAGCAGCTTACGCCCCATCAGCTTCAGCCACCCCCCCGGCGGCGCACGCATGTGGGCCGTCGCCTGGCCCACGAAATATCCCGACGTTTCCGCCATCGTCAGCGGTTGTCCGCGCCGCGCCGACGCCAGAGCCCTGGCGTCCTCGGCCTCATAAACGGGATCCTCCCGGACCCCAGGCACCGGTTTGTAGGTGCCGTCCGCGTCCGGACCGTTCCCGATGAAAAAGTTGAAGCCCACGTGCGCACTCGTCAGAACGAATTGCCCCCCCACCGCGTAATTCCGAACCGAGATCGCCAGCAGTGGCAGCACCACCCCCAGCAGCCAGATCCCCACGATCACCAGTCGGCGCCGGCGGCTCCCGCTCAGCGCCACCCACAGCCACACCATCACCGCCGGAACCAGAAGCAGTGCGTTCCCGCGCAGAAGGATGACGCACGACAGCGCCAGTCCCGCTGCCAACCACCCTGCCCACACCCGCTGCCCCAGCCCGCCCTCCCGCGCCCCGAACGCCTCCTCGGAAATCCGCACCGCCCGA
>CAZVTD010000373.1:0-2353 GCA_964629945.1 uncultured Planctomycetota bacterium
CCCAACCCCTTCAGACCGCCCCCGGGCTTCCCCGGAGCCCTCCCATGTGCTATCCTGTCCACAGAGGGAGTTGCCTACCCCCTCATCGAAAGGAATCGCCGATGAACGACGAATTCGCCCGAAAAGTCCGTTCTGCTGCCGTCGCAGGCTGGTGGACTCTCCTCATCGCAGGCGGCTTCGGTGTCGTGAACTGGCTCGTCTATCTCATCATCATCCACACCCAACCCGATTGGATGCTCGCCTTCTGGGGAGGCGTTCGGCAGCCCTCCTGCACACCGGCCGGCACAATCGCCAACCCCTGGGCACTCACTTGGGATTCCATCCAATTCGTCTGGCTCTGCATGACCGCCCTCTTCAAGGTACTCATCTGGGTCCTCGCACTCCTCGCCATCTGGCTCTCCCTCTGGGCACGAGCCCTCCGCAAAGCCTGACCCCCGTCCTCGCCCCCCAAAGAAAATGGGCGGCGGCGATCCCTCGCCTCCGCCCTCGCGCTTCTTACCTGTGGTTTCCTCGCCCCGCTCCTCAACCTCCTGTCATAGCTTGCTTATGCTCTGACGCTGCGAATCTGTGCCCTCTTCGTTGTTGCCGTTTCTTCTGCTGTTTGACTCAGTTTTGGCAGTTCTCTGTGTCCTCTGTGCCTCCGTGGCTAATTAGTCCTTCAGTTCGTCCAGATTGTCCTCCACCTTCTTGAACGCCGCCAGGTGACGCTCCACGTCCTTGATCGTCCCGTTCGGGAACGTCGGCAACGACACCAGCTTCTCGCGGTGCGCCGCGCTGATCGGAAGCTCGTCCCCGCGATACAGCGGCTTGTTCGGAATGTTCGCGAACCACGGGAAAATCCCGTCCTTCGAATACAGCGTCGCGTCCGTGAAGATATCCTGCTGGTGAAGCAGGTTGTACCGCATGTCCACCACTCGGCACCCTTCCGCCTGGAGCGCCGCCAGGAACTTCTCCTTCGTCACACCCGGCGCCGCCTCCGGACGCCACGCCTGCCAGTTCTCATACCACACGTGCTTCACGTGCTTCGGCGTCTCCATGATGTCCCAGCACTTCATCTTCTTCAGTCCCTTCAGAAGGGGCGGGACGTTGCGCGCCCTCGTGTTCGTGTGTTCCTTCAGCTTCCGCAGCTGACACAACCCGATCGCCGCTGCAATCGGATGGACACGGTACTTGAACCCCAGACCCGTCAGGAACCGCGAATACTCCGAGCCCGCACGACGGTTCAGCGCGTAATGGCCCAGTGCCAGCGCACGATGGTAATACTCCTTCTCCTTCGTCACGAAAATCCCACCCTCACCCGCCGGCATCAGTTTGCTGCTCTGCATGCTGAAGAAGCTCACGTCCCCGAAGCTCCCCACCGGCTGACCCTTATACGTCGCCCCGTGCGCGTGACTGGCGTCCTCGATCACCTTCAGCTTATACTTCCTCGCGATCTTCATGATCGGGTCCATCTCGCAGGGCAACCCCAGCATGTGCACCACCACGATCGCCTTCGTCCGTTTCGTGATCCGGTGCTCGATGTCGTTCGGGTCGATGTTCAGCGTCTTCGGGTCCATCTCCGCGAACACCGGAACCCCGCCCCAATACAGCGCCTGAAGGATCGTCGCCCAATACGTGAACGACGGCGCGATGATCTCGTCCCCGGGACGGATATTGATCGCAAAGAAGCATTCGTGTCCCGCTGCCGTCCCGTTTACCGTGCACACCCCGTACTTCGTCCCCGTCAGCTTCGTGAACTCCTTCACCAGAATGTCCGCGTCCTCACTGAAGCTCAGCTGACTCGTTTTCAGCAGACGCGTCGCCGCCGCGATCTCTTCCTTCCCCGTATCGGGCCACCGGAAAATCTTCCGCTCATCCTTGGTGATGCTCTTCGGACCACCGTTGATCGCCAGAACACCGCGCTTCTTTCGTGCCATCCCTGTCTCACCTTTCCTGATCGAAACCGGACTCGTCTCCAGACCGCTCACTCAGGCCCGGCTGCAAATCGAACATAATTCGAACATTTTTACCGCTTCTTCCGAACTTGTCAAGGACTCTCAATGCTGTCATTCTGCCCTTTAACACGCCTTCAGGACCACTCCACCCCGTCCCTTCTCCGCCGCCTCCTGGGCTACCAGCGCAATCCGGCTCGCCCGCATCACCTCCGCGCTGCTCACCAGCCCTTCCATCGGCTTGCCACCCACCTCCCGGACGAACGCCTCCAGGTAGCCTCCCGGGTTCCCCGCGTCGCTTTCCACCTTCCGCACCTCTTTCTCCCCCAGCCGGTACCCCACCACCCCGCTGTTGTACCCCCCCGCCCGCACCCCCCGCCCACCCCCCCCCCGAACCCCCCCAAACAAGCCCCTGCCAGACC
>CAZVTD010000374.1:0-2352 GCA_964629945.1 uncultured Planctomycetota bacterium
GACGCCGCACCCCCGGTCCTGGACGTGCTCAGCCCCCCGACGCGCACGTTCCGCGAGCAACCTGGAACCCCACTCTTTCTGGTGGTTCGCTGCCTTCTCATAAGCCTTACCGTCGAACTCCTGCGGCATCGTCCACCTCTGTCTGAACACGACCGGACGCATCACCTCTCTGCCCTACGACGCACAAGCCACCCGGATCTCCTCGCGCACCTCGTCATCCTCTTCGCGAATCAGCGCCCGCTCCAGCTCACGACGCGCCTCCTGCCCCCCGATTTCCCCCAGCGCCCCCGCCGAATACGAGCGCACCACTTTCTCGGGATCCATCATCCCTTTCGCAAGCGCCGGAATCCCCGCGGGATCGCCCACATTCCCCAACGCCATGGCGATGTTCCGACGAACCGTCGCCACACCGGCCGACATCACAAAACCCGGCAGACGCGAACGCAGGAACGCCTCGTCTCCCAGCATCAGCGGAATCAGCTCCGGACTCGCCGTCGGCCCCTCCATCTCGAAAGGCAGGTGTTCCCGGGGCGCCAACCGCGCGTTCAGCGGACATGCCTCCTGGCAATAGCTGCACCGATGCAGGTGGTTCCCGACGTGTCGGCGCATCTCCCGCGGGCTCGCCGTGCCCCTCAACCACATGCAGATGCACTTGGACCGGTCCAGCACATAAGGCGTCTTCAGCGCACCCGTTGGACACGCCTCCACGCACGCCCTGCAGTTCCCGCAATCGCTCGTCTCGATCGGCATCTCGACCGCTTCCAGCTCCGCATCCGTCAGGAACGGCTGGATCTTGACGTACGAACCGCATCCTTTCGCATGAACAATGCAGTTCTTCCCGTATTTCCCCCACCCCGCACGCACCGCCGCCGCCTTCGCCGGAATATCCGGACACGCCTCCATCCGGAACCCGCGCTCCCGGAAAAACCCCGTCACCACGTTGATCTGATGTCGGATGGCCGGCACCGACAGCCTCGTCCACGGACCGAATCGCCCGCGGGGCTTGCCAGGCTCCGAGGGAACGCACGGATCATCCACGCAGGGATAGAACCCCGTGACGACCAGCGAACGCCCCTCCGGCATCAAAGCCTTCGGGTCCATGCGATCGCCGTTGGCAAGCTGGAACGCCGACACCGTCGTCACCCCGACGAAATCCACCTCTCGTTCCCGAAGATACGCATCCAGTTCCGTTCTCAGCGACATGTCGTTCCCCTTTCCGACCCGTTAAACCAGCCGCCCCACACCCTCCTCCTCCATCCCCTGACACTCCCAAAGATCCCCTCCCAACAGGCAGGACCTCTTGCTTCAAAACAGCGAACTCCCTCGACAGAACGAGGTTCACATCAGCCTCGGAGGCGAACACAGGAGCGGCCCGGGCGTGTCATGTGCATTGGCGAAAACGCGCACACGCCCGACGGCATGACCACGCCGGTCGGCCAGCCGGTGCGCCGCGGCCACCAGTTCCTGCATCCGACTGGTGATCACCTCGAACGTGATGCCCATCGTCTCGAACGTCGTGCCATTGTCGCCTGCACCGGGGACACGGGCACGAATCGTCCGACCGGCGTCGGCGTAAGCCTCCTGGAGGTCTTCGGTACCGGTCAACGTAAACTCGTTCTCCGAAAACACCTCATACTCACCCAGATTCCCCCAGAGATCCTCGAACAACCGTCCGGGCGGCATGCTCAAGGCGTAGGCTTCGAGATACCACCGATCGGGGTTGATGTCGAAGCGGTTCATCTCAACGTAAAGCGCCTTGACACGGATGCTCTCGGCGGCTTCGTCGTACACCGACATCAGCCACTCGGCGGCGGACTCCGTCTGAGCCAGATAGTGACGTCCGAGCATCGCGTGAAATGACGTCGTGGGCGTGACGGCCCGCAGAAGCGCCTCGCCGTCTTTCACATATTTCCCCAGTTCACCAGGAACCATCCAGATGTCGTTGCGGCCTGGACGATCGATCCAGAGAGCCCAAAGCGGCGCAAGAACCATGAAAAGGCACAAGCCGCCCCTCCTCGGCGGCACCAGCCCGACAATCATCAGGACCACGATGAGGAGCCCAAGGAGTCCGCTCAGAATCATGAAACCCCAGGTGCCCCAGATCCTGCGATAAATCTCGTGGGCGATCCCGAAAACCGCCGCCACCGGACCAATGACCAACAGCAGAACACTGATCGGCCACATCACGGGACGTCTCAGAAAATAAAACGCGAAAAAGGCCATCACGAGTCCGTAGATCGCGAGGAGTACCCCCCACGCTTTTCGATCCGAAGGAACCGCCGCAAAGCGCTCAAGCAACACTCTCATTCCGACTCCTCCAGACCATGAAAGGTCCTCATCATTTTCCGTCCG
>CAZVTD010000375.1:0-2338 GCA_964629945.1 uncultured Planctomycetota bacterium
TGGCAAGAGCGCCTCAACGGGCCCTGGGCAACACACAACACACCATGAACCACGGAGAAGCAACATCACCCCCGCCGACCCCGACACGTCGGGGCCCGCCTCCCCCGTCAAGGGGGAGGGGTCAGAGGATGCACGCACGGGAGCGGGATCAGATGAGTTCGAGGGGGGCGTGGCAGGGAACGTTAAGCACCTCGGCGAAGCCTGCGTGGGAGATTTTTCCGTTGGCGAAGACGAGGGCGCTGGCGAGTGCGGGGTCGGCATGGAGCGCGGGGGCGAGGCCGAGGGTGGCGAGGGCGTGGACGTAGGGGAAGATGGCGCTGGAGAGAGCGCGGGTGGAGGTTGCGGGGACGGCGCCCGGGATGTTGTCGACGGCATTATGCCGGATGCCATCGCCGGGGTTGATGGGGGTTTGGGGCGAGGGGAGATGGGGGGTCTCGATGGCGCCTGCGATGTCGCAGGCGACGTCGATGATGAGCGCGGTGGGCTTCATGAGAGAGAGCATGGCGCGGGTGACCAGATGGGTGGGCGAGTGGGAGGGGAATGAGGCGGCGTTGAGGAGGACGTCGGCCTGGGGGAGAAGAGAACGGATGACGGCGTCGGTGCTCTCGTGAAAACGACATTCGGGGAAACGCTTCGCCAGGGCGGCACGACGGTCGGCGTTGAGCTCGACGACATCGCAAGAGTTGCCGAGGGCGTAGGCACAGGTGAGGGCGCCGACGCCTGCGATTCCGGCGCCGAGGATGAGGACGCGAAGAGGAGAGAGCCTGGCGAGCGAGACGGGAAGGAGCCCGGGGCCTTCGTGGATGGATTGGAGGAATTCGATGGCTTTGAGGAAGCCGAGCTTTCCGGCGATTTCGGACATGGGGACGAGGAGCGGACGCGAGCCGTCGGGACAGAGGACTTCCTCGTAGGCGAGCGCGGTGCAGCCCGAGGCGAGGACTTCGGCGGTGATCTCGTTGAACATGCGGGCGTGGAGATAGGTGAAGAGGACGTGGTGAGGCTTGAAAAGTGCGACTTCGTTCGGGTGGATCTCCTTGACCTTGATGAGGAGCTGTGCGCGGTCGAAGACGGCGGGTGCGTCGGGGAGGATGGAGGCGCCGGCTTGCTGGTCGAGTGCGTCGGGGACGCCGGAACGCACGCCTGCGGTGGATTGGACGAAGACGGCGACGCCCGCACGGGTGAGCTGTGCGACGGCATCGGGGGTGAGCGCAACGCGGCCTTCGCCTGGCTTGAGTTCTTTGAGGAGTCCGAGATTCATGGGAGGTCCTTTCGGATCGAGAAGGGGGCGATTGTAACCGTCGGAAGCGAGGTGGCAACAGGAAAACGGGGAAAGGCGTGGCGTGGTGTGCGTGGAGGAAAGTCGGAGTCACCTGACGAGGGGGAGGAGATCGTCGTCGGTCAAGGCGAGGGTCTCGACGAAGGTCATGAGTTCGGGGAAGCGGCGCTGGGCGTCGGGAGCATGGGCGTCGGAGCCGAGCGTGAAGAAACAGCCTGCGTCGCGTGCGATGGAGAGGAGGCGGAGCGGGGTTTCGATGGAGAAGACGCGGTCCGGCCTGGGGAGGAAGGCGAGGGTGATTTCGACGGCGACGGATCGCTCGGCGGCGAGAGAGAAGGCGTCGAAGAGCTGGGCGTCGGAAAGGAAGGCGACGGCCACGTCGAAGGCGTCATGATGTCCGACGGGGAAGAAGGGATGAGGGATGGAGGTGGCAAGCCCGGAACGGACGGCGGCGAGGAAGAAGTCCAGGGCGTGCGGGCCAAGGTGCTGAGGAGCATAGGAGCGAGGCTGGGCAACAAGAGAATCCATGTGAAAGTGGGAGGCGGCCAACAGAACGAAGTCGAGGGATTCGGCGAAGTCGGGAGTGATGGAGAATTTTCCAGGGGCGATGGTTTCGGCTTCGCAGCCGACGAGTACGCGAAGAGGCGTGGAGATGGAGGCGAGATCGGCACGGAGACGCGAGACCTGGGAGGCGTCCTGTGGACGGTACCAGGAGGAGGGCTCGAGGTCGGGGTTCATCCAGAGATGATCGGCGAAGCCGAGGGTGGAGAGTCCCATTTCCCGGGCGAGCGCGAGGATGGGAGCGGGACGATGATTGGCCCTGTCGGAACAACAGGCGGAGAGATAGGTGTGCATGTGGAGGTCGTGAGAGAGATTCATAGGCGGTCCTTGCTGAGACGTCCGGTGAGCCGGAAACGAGATGGTGCGGATGTTAGCACGGTGCGCCCGAGAAAACAAGAAGGCAAGCGAGGGGACGGCGCGGAGCATTCGGGGAAATTGCAGTAAGTCCGGAAAAACAGTGTTGAAGGGATTGTACAAGGGCATTTTTGCTGAATTTTCGGG
>CAZVTD010000376.1:0-2329 GCA_964629945.1 uncultured Planctomycetota bacterium
GCGCGACGCGGCCATCGGTCTGGCCCTTCACCTCCGCCGCGACGTCTCCGCCTACCACTGGGCCGCCACCGCACGCATCCGGGCCCTCACCCGCGAAGCCGCCGAACCCTTCCTGCCCGCCTCCTCGCTCCCCGCCGCACGCATCCTCTTCGACGCCGACGCCATCCAGCTCTACTACGACCAGTATCTCCCCCCGGCGCTCGCCTCCAGGCACAAGGAGACCACCGAAGCCCTCTTCCTCGGAAAGCTCACCCCCGAGCAGGCCGCCGCCGCCATGCAGACCGAAGCACTCAGACTTCGTCAGAAATAACCCGTGCTGAGGGACCCTGATGTCCGCACCCCGAACGCGCCCGAACAGGAACCTCGCTTACCTCTTCCTACTCCCCGCCGCCGTCGTCTACCTCCTCGTCGTCGTCCTCCCCATCGTCCGTTCCGCCATGAAGAGCCTCACTTCCCAATCCCCGGAACTCTTCATCGGCCTGACCAACTCTCACCGCCTCCTCCACGACCACGGCTGCTGGCAGAGCCTCTTCCACAACGTCATCCTCCTGGTCCTCTCCCTCCTCATTCAGCTTCCACTGGCCCTCCTGCTTGCCGTGCTCCTGTCCGCCCGTCCCCTCGGCCACCGTCTCTTCCGTGCCGGCTTCTTCATGCCCATGATGCTTTCCACCGTCGTCATCGCGCTCCTGGCACGCGAAATTTTCCGCCCCGACCTCGGCCTCGTCAACTCCGCCCTGGCCGCCCTCCACATCCCCGGACCCGACTGGTTCGGCCAGTCCCTCGCCCTCCTCACCGTCATCATCGCCATCTCCTGGCGTTTCACCGGCTTCCACATGATGCTCTTCATCGCCGGGATCCAGTCCATCCCCGAGGACCTCTACGAAGCCGCGCGCATCGACGGCGCCGGCGACTGGGCCTGCTTCCGCCACGTCACCCTCCCCTGCCTTTCCCGCGTCATCGGCATCTCCGCGCTCCTCTCCGTCGTCGGCTCACTCAAATACTTCGATCTTGTCTACATCATCACCGCCGGCGGACCCGCCCACGCCAGCGAACTCTAGACCACCTACATGTTCCACCACGCCTTCTCCGTCTATGACAGGGGCTACGCCCACGCCAGCGAACTCCTGCCCACCTACCTGTGCCACCAGGCCTTCACCGTCTATGACTGGGGCTACGCCTCCGCCATTGCCGTCGCCGCCTTTCTCATCTCCCTCATCGCGGCCGCCGCCTACATGCTTGTCCTCCGTCGGCAGGAGACCTCCGCATGAACCGCCCCCTCAAGTCGCTCATCCGAACCCTCATCCTCGTCACCTTCTTCGTCCTGACCGTCTATCCCCTCTTCTGGATGACCTATACCGCCGGAAAGACCAACACCGAGCTCACCCGCAGCCGCTGGGCACTTCCCTCTCACCCCACCCTGTCCAACCTCCGCGACGTCTTCGATGTCCCGCCCGACGCCTCCTTCCTCCAGGGCGCGCGCGCCGTCCTCGCTTCCAACCTCGGACGCTACTTCCTCAACTCCCTCTGGATCTCCACGCTGGCCGTCCTGCTCTCCACGGCGTTCTCCGCACTGGCCGCTTTCGTCTTCGCACGCGTCCGCTTCTTCGCCAGTTCCTTCCTCTTCGTCCTCTTCCTCCTCGGCATGATGATCCCCGTCCACGTCACCCTCGTCCCGCTGGTGCGTCTCTTCGGCAGTTTCCATCCCCCCGCCGTCCTTGTCATGGTCTACGTCGGTTTTGCTCTGCCCGTTTCCATCTTCATCCTGCGGGGATTTTTCCGCGAGGTCCCCGTCGAACTCGAAGAGGCCGCACGCATCGACGGGTGTTCCACCTGGGGGGTCTTCTGGCATGTCTGTCTGCCGCTGGCACGACCCGCGATCGCGGTCGTGGTCATCTTCAACTTCATCACCATCTACAACGAGTTCGTCTTCGCCCTGGTCTTCCTCAAGCGCGTCTCCGACAAGACCCTTCCCGTCGGGCTGGGCGACTTCTCCGGCCCCCAGGGCGCTGCCGACGTCCCCCGCCTCTGCGCCGCGCTCCTCTGCGCCACGCTCCCCATGCTGTTGGCCTACCTCTTCGCCCAGCGCCACATCGTCAAAGGGCTCACCGCCGGCGCCGTGAAGGGTTGATCCCCTTCCCGCACGTCACTTCTTCCAACGCAGCAGCACCAGAAGACCGACCAGCAGCATCACCACGACGGCCACCACCACGACGGGAAGCATCTGAAGCCATGGTGGGCAACATACGACTCCCCGCACTGCATCGCTCCTCCCCTGCTCCTCTCCCGCACCACGTTCTTCATCACCTTCACCGCAGGCGTCCTAGGCAGT
>CAZVTD010000377.1:0-2327 GCA_964629945.1 uncultured Planctomycetota bacterium
CACAGCTTAACCCACAAGTAGGTCGTAAAAAAGAGGCCAGTGTGAATAATCCGGGTTAGACAGTGTTTGAGATGATGTGGGGCTCTGCCCCCCGTGCCTCCGTCTATTTTCCAGCGGGCTGGCTTGTCTGCGTTGCAGGCGGAGCGGCCTCCCAGTCGATGCGCTTGCCCTCAGTCTCCCACCAGTGGAGCCAGCGACCTATCAGCTCGTCGCCTCTCTCCGCGAAACGCGGCAATGATGTCGTCCACTCGGGATTCATGCGGTCTAGGATCTCGACCAGGGCCATAAGGCACACGTATCGTGTGTGCGGGTCTTCGTCATGAAGCCCGCTGGCGAGCTTGGGCACCGCTGCTCGTACCCTGTTGGCACGAAGCGCCATCGCAGCGCGCAGCCGCACGGCTGCGTCTTTGTGCCCCATCAGCGGGATAAGATCCCTTGCCATCGCTGGGTCGCGTATTAACGATATCTCTCCTATCATCCGTTGGCGCAACACCAGAGACGACTGACTCGTCGTGGGGCTCCCCTCAAGATAGCGAATCGCATCACCGATGGCGCTGGGCTCTCCGAGGCGAATCATCGCGACAATTGCGGCCCCTCGAATCTCAAGATCCGGTGATCCGGCTAGCGCCATCGCCCTTATGATAACCTCCTGAGTAGTGCCAAGTTCGGGCAGGAATTCTAGTGCCTCCAGCACGGCTTCCTTCTGCCGTGACCCTAGCCATCCCAATAACTCCTCTCGAAGTCGATCTGTTGTCGACTTCCCCTGCGGAGGCGTGGCGGGAAGATTGGGGTCTGCGGACAATTCGGCCTTTGTCTCATCGATCTGAACGTACTCGCCCCCCACGCGCCTCAGAAAAAGCAAGTATGTTTCGCCCGGGCGAAAGCTCCCGATGTGGAATGTCCGATTCGCTGGGCCGAGAGAGAACTGGAACGCCGCCTCCGGAAGGTGCCCCTTAATTACGTAGACGTTCCGGCATCGGATTCCCGAGCGTTGCCCGGTCGGCCCGGTCGTGAGCACGTCTTGAGGCTCTGGCTGCAAAACCCGCGCCTTCACGATGATCTCGGCGAGATCCGCGCTCCTCTGAAGTGAGGGCGGAGGCAGGATCTTCGCACAGGCGGTGGCTGCACACGCCGTGCTAATCAATGAGCTGTAAACTAATCGGAGAAGAGGGTTAACGCATTCCATGGCCATACTCCTCGATTCGAGTTCGCGATTGTCAGCTCCAGCGATCCTTTCCGTTGAGCACGTCTGACATACGGCACACCGTCCCATTATTCTTGCCTGGCGCGCCCCCTGTACCGCTGTAGGGTGTGCTCCTTTATCTTTGGCCCGATGTACGGTACCGATACGCAACCCGCGAAGTACCACTGCGTGCAGTGATCCACCGGTACACCGGCGTTCGGATCGTTCGGGAACGTCGGCATCGGGGTCGCACAGTTGGACAGCCTCTCATAGTAGTCGATGAATATTCCTCGGAAGTCGGCATCACCTGCCACAGCTTCAAAATCCGGCCAATCTTGGCCTGGCCAGTCTGACGTACGGTCTCGGAAGCCCTCACCCACCTTAACATTGGGAACCAGCTCGTAGAACTGATCACGCACCTCCAGGGCATACTGGGTCTTCCAGCCCACGGCATCCGGGTACTGGGGATCTGTCAGGGGAAAATCAGACGGGCCTAGGAAAAGGGTTGTCGACTTCGGCTGACGGACGGTCATCGTCTTGCCACCACAGTCCACTCCGTCGTAGAATAATCGGATCTGAACATCATTGGGATCTGTGCTGCCGGAGTCGGCCACCACTGTCACCGTATTGATCTCACCTATGTAGATCCCGCGGTGGGTCCACTCGAAAAGGATACACTCGGAGCCGCTCACGGCCATCCAACAGAACTCGCCGGTCATAACCCCGGTAGCGTGTACATCTGTCCACTGCGTGTACCCAAGGACATCGCAAGGACCCAACCACCAGATGTCGTGATCGTCGATCTCCATTCCCACGACCTTGATCGTGACTGAGAGCGATCTGGGGCCCATCTCAGCGGTGACGGTCGTCTCGCCGGGCCAGGATCGGGCGACCACCCTCTTGCGCGGGTCCGACGGATGGTCATTGCCGTTGTACCAAGCCAGCAATTCTGAGACGATGTGATCGGGCGGGTTGGGCGTGAGCACTGCGGTGATCTCGACGTTCCCTGTGGGATCGACCGGGGCGATATAGACGTTGGGCTCACGCTGGGATTCGCTGGCGCCCGACACGTCCAGCCTGGCGATCCGCACCACGTAGACCTTCAGCTCCAGCACGGGACAACCGCCTTGAACGAATCCCCCTT
>CAZVTD010000378.1:0-2327 GCA_964629945.1 uncultured Planctomycetota bacterium
AGCCGTGACGTAAACCGGTGGAAACACAGGCAAGTCCTTCGGAGAAATCATTGGACCTGGCAAAACGCGGGTGGACGACAAATCTCCCCTGGGGTGAGATATAGCCGCACTTCTTCCCCACTCGATAGCGTGCAAGACCGTCGCGGAAAGGACCCATCTCGTCGAAGAGAACGCCCCCGAGGAGTTCCCCCGAGGTATTGACGTAGCCGCTTTTCTCGCCGAGGGTCACGCGGGCCCAGCCGTCTTCGAAGGACCCGATCTCGTCATACTTGGGTTCGACGACCCACTTCCCCTTGCGGTTGATGACGCCGTAGAGCAGGTTCTCCCAGTATTCGTCTTCGTCATCGGGAGTCGGAGTGTCAGCCGCTTGGGGCTTCAGAACGGCAGCCACCGCAAAATCCCCCTGAAAATCCTCAGCATCGGCAAACGAAGGCTGAATGACCCACTTCCCGCGGGTGTCGATGTAGCCGTAGTGATAGTCGTACTCGGTCAGTTCTTCGGCGGGCTTTCGAGCGGAAGCCGGCTTGAGCACGGAGACCCAGGCGAGACCACCGTGAAAGGGCCCTGCGTCATTGAAGCGAGGTGGAATAACCACCTTGCCGGTGCGGTCGATGTAGCCATTCACGTGGGTTTGTTTCTCCGGGGGAAGCTTGGGATCGTCGATGAGTCCAACGGGGGCAAGACCTTCGGAAAACTCGCCGATCCACGTGAACGGAAAGGCTTCGGACGGAGGAGGCTCGACGGGCATGTCCACGTCCGGGACACCCTGGGCGAAAAGCGAAGCAGGCAGAAGAAGGAAGAGCATGGAAAAGAGCAATGCCAGCCGGGTCATGACGGCCTCCCTTGCGGCGTGAGGGTGAAAAGACGACACGTTTCGGTGGACACGGTTATAAACAAAGTCCGTGATGGATGTCAAGGACAAGCGGTACAAGAACCGGGAGGGCCTGAAGCCCTCCCGGAGAACGGCTTGACGGAGCAACGCCGGATCACGTTCCCATGTCCCAGGACGAGAGATATTTCTTCTGCTGGGGCGTCAGCGTATCGATCTTGACACCCATGGACCTCAGCTTGAGCTTGGCGACCCAGTCCTCGATCTCGTCGGGAACGTCGTGCACCTTGACCTCGACGCGCTTGGAGCCCCGGGTGAAGTACTCGGACGTGAGCGCCTGGGTGGCAAACGACATGTCCATGACCGACGCCGGATGTCCCTCGGCACAGGACAGGTTGACCAGTCGTCCCTCGGCCAGCAGATAGATGCGTCGTCCACCCGCGATCGTGTACTCATCCACGTTGGGACGGACGTTCGTGCGTACGGACTTGGCGATCTTCTTGAGTCCCGGAATGTTGATCTCGACGTTGAAGTGCCCGGAATTGCAGACGACGGCGCCGTCCTTCATGAGACGCATGTGTCGAACGTCGATGACGTTGATGTCGCCCGTGAGGGTGATGAACAGCTCGCCGATCCGCGCAGCGTCTTTCATCGGCATGACTTCGAAACCGTCCATCGACGCCTGCAATGCCTTGACGGGCTCCACCTCGGTGACGATCACGTGGGCGCCAAGTCCGCGCGCACGGTCCGCAACCCCCCGCCCGCACCAGCCGTAGCCGGCCACCACCACGTGTTTGCCCGCAAGCAGCAGGTCCGTCGCACGGATGATCCCGTCGAGCGTGGACTGTCCGGTCCCGTAGCGGTTGTCGAAAAGATACTTCGTCTCGGCGTCATTCACCGCAACAACGGGAATCCGGAGCGAACCGTCCTGGGCCATCGCACGAAGACGGATCACACCGGTCGTCGTCTCCTCCATGGACGCCAGCACGTGGTCGCACTGCGCTTTGAAGCGCGTGTGGAGCATCGAAACCAGATCGGCACCGTCGTCCATCGTGACCTCGGGACGATGCTTCAGCGCGTCGACGATGTGACGGTAGTAGGTGTCCCGGTTCTCTCCTCGGATCGCCCCCACGGGAACACCATAGTGCTTGACCAGCGCCGCGGCCACGTCGTCCTGCGTCGAGAGCGGATTGGAGGCGCACAACACCAGCTCGGCGCCGCCCGCCTTCAGGGTCCGACACAGGTTGGCGGTCTCGGCGGTCACGTGGAGACACGCCGCCATGCGCATCCCTTTGAGTGGTTTCTCTTTGCCGAAGCGCTGCCGGATGAGTTGAAGCACGGGCATGTCATGGTCGGCCCACTCGATCCGTCGACGTCCATCGTTGGCAAGCGAAAGATCCTTGACGTCAGATTTCACAGGTCGTGTCTCCTTGAAAATCGTTTCTGAGAAAAAACCGGTTGCAGAGTATTCGAATCAGCGGGCGGACTTGGCACGCGC
>CAZVTD010000379.1:0-2326 GCA_964629945.1 uncultured Planctomycetota bacterium
ACCGGTTGGGGAGGACGAGCGCGGGACTGGCGGGGACACCGATTGCGGTGAACGCGGCGGTGGAGGGGGGCATCCGGCCCGAGGCGACGGTGTGCACGGTGGTGCAGAAGGTGGTGAGCAAGACGCCCGATTGGGACGATCAGCAGCAGAACCTGTATATGTGGTTCTTTGCGTCGCGAGGGTTGGGGGCGATGAAGGGGACGGGGGCGGTGCGGGAGTGGCAGCAGGGTCTTTCGAAGACGCTGGTGGCACACCAGGAGCAGGGCGAGGGGGCGACGTTCGGAAGCTGGAGCAACAACGACACGGTGCAGGCGGACGCGGGCCGGGTGTACGCGACGAGCCTGGCGATGGTGTGTCTGTGCCAGGGGGAGTAACCTTTCCCGGGGCGTCCTTCAGCGGGAAAGTTCTTGACAGATATCCCTCCAGAGGTTAGTTTTTCGCGGTTCGGTTCGATTCACAAGTTCTTTATCCGCTGTGAGTTAACACGTCTTCCGACCGGGGCATGCCTTCCGGGTCGGGAACCGGGGAAGGTCCATGTCCGAAAGCGTTCGAGTTCGTTACGCCCCGTCACCTACGGGACTTCAACACGTCGGGAACGTGAGAACGGCCCTGTTCAACTGGCTGTTCGCGCGGAACCTGGGGGGGAAGTTCATCATCCGGATCGAAGACACGGACCGGGCACGCAGCAAGCCCGAGTACGTGACGCAAATCCTGGAGGACTTCCGGTGGCTGGGGATGGATTGGGATGAGGGTCCGGAGGCGGGCGGGGACTATGGGCCTTACCTGCAATCGGAACGGCTGGAGATCTATCGCGGGTACGCGGAACGACTGCTGAAAGAGGGGAAGGCATACCGGTGCTATTGCAGTCCGGAGGAACTCGAAGCGAGGCGGAAGGAAGCCGAGGGTACCGGGGGCGAGATCGGATATGACAACCGCTGTCGCGATCTGACAGAGGCACAGCGCAGGGAGAAGGAAGCGGCGGGGGTGCCCTACTCGGTGCGGTTCCGGGTGCCGGGGGAAGGGGTGGTGAGCTTCGAGGATATGGTGCTGGGCGAGACGAAGTTCGAGACGAGTCTGATCAAGGACTTCGTGATCATGAAGTCGGACGGCTGGCCGACGTATCACTTCGGGGTGGTGATCGACGACGCGCTGATGAAGATCAGTCACGTGATCCGTGCGGAGGGACACCTTTCGAATACGCCTTTGCACGTGATGCTGTTCGAGGCGCTGGGTTTCGAGGCGCCGAGGTTCGCGCACCTGCCTTCGGTGTTGAGTTCGGACGGGAAGGGGAAGCTGAGCAAACGTCACGGGGCGCTTTCGCTGGTGGAATATCGGAAGGAAGGGTACCTTCCGGAGGCGCTGATGAACTTCATGGCGCTGCTGGGGTGGAGCCCGGGAAAAGACCAGGAGTTCATGACGCGGGCGGAACTGATCGAGAAGTTCGAGCTGGGACGGGTGAAGAAGACGGGGGCACGGTTCGACCGGGATAAGCTGCTGTGGATGAACGCGGCGTACATCAAGAACGCGTCGAAAGACCGGCTGGTGGGGCTGGCGCGCGAGGCGTTCCGGGACGCGGGGACGGACACGAGCGGGCTGAGCGAAACGCAATGGACGAAACTGCTGGAGGTGTACCGCGAGAAGCTGAAGGTGATGTCGGAACTGCCGACGCTGACGAAGTTCGTGCTGGCCGACGAGGTGGAGTACGTCGAGAAGGACGTGAAGGACATCCTGCTCAAGGGGGATGGGCTGGAACGACTGCGCGAGACGTACGGGGTGCTGAGCGGACTCGGATCCTGGGACCAGGAGACGATCCAGACGGCTCTGGAGAAACTGTCGACGGACGCGCAGGTGGGATTTGGGAAGATCGCGCAGCCGATCCGCGTGGCGCTGACGGGGACGAAGGTGAGCCCGGGGATCGGCGAGACACTGGAACTGGTGGGACGCGAGAAGAGCCTCAGACGGATGGAACAGGCGCTGGCGAAGTTCGGGAAATGCGAATGACATGCGAAAGCAAACAGAATGCGAATCACAACGACAACAACCTGAGACACAACAACAAGAAGAAAGCGTTTCCACGCGAATGGCGAATAACAATAACAAAAGACGAGGGTGAAGCAGCCGCTTAACAGGAAGAGGTGGAGGTTTATGTCACTTCTGGTCGTGGGGTCGGTGGCGCTGGATTCGGTACAGACGCCCTGGGGGGAGGCACGGGATGTGCTTGGGGGAAGCGCGGTGTATTTTGCGTTCGCGGCGAGCTTCTTCGGGCCTGTGCGGGTGGTGAGGGGGGTGGGGGAGGAGTTTCCGGAAGCGTGTCGGCGGTTGATGG
>CAZVTD010000380.1:0-2298 GCA_964629945.1 uncultured Planctomycetota bacterium
CCCGCACCCGAGATGGCTCCCGAAGTTGCACCAGATGAACAAAATCCTGCACCAAATGAGCAGGAAGTGAACAAGGAAGTTGCACCGGAAATGGCCGAAAACGTCAATCCGGAGCCCGCCGCCGGACAAAACACCCCCGAAAACGCTCCGCCGGAAGCCAAAAACGAGGCGGAAAAGGCACCAAAAGAGGACGGAAAAGACCAGGAACCCGACGCCCGCGTGAAGGTCACCCTGCCCCAGGAATGCCACGCTTACGATATGCTCCGACGTGTGTATCTTGGTCGCAGGAAAGAAGTTGAGGTGACCGTCCCCGAAAATTCCGCCACCCTCATCGCCTGCCTGCCCTACGAAGTCAGCGCGGTCAAGGCCGATCTCAAACTTCAGGGCCGACAATTGACTTATACCTTTTCGGTACAAGCAGTTCCGGCAAATCGGATCGGAACGCACGTCTTCCACGTGGAACTGCGTGATCCGGACGACCGAACCAGCCACATCCATTCCCTAAACCTTGTCGGAAAAGGGGGTTACGCCTCCGGAGTCATGAACTTCGCCGCCGGCGATGCCCTCGGAAAGTGGAAACTGATCGTCACCGATATCCTCAGCGGCAAGAGCGAAGAGTCCGTGCTGGAGCTGAAATGAACCGCGTAACTCGTTTCATGGCCGGAAGTTGTGTTCTCGCGGCCATGGCGCTCCTGATCTCCTGTGGCGATCGGAGCAAGTTAACCTTCGATCTGCCAACGATTTCCGTCAAAGGCCATGTGCTGAAGGTGGAAGTGCGATACTCGGATCTGGGCCGTCAGGAGGGTCTGAAGAGGCGCGAGAGCCTTCCCGAGGAGCAGGGGATGTTGTTCGTGTTCGGGCCGCCTGCTGAAAAGGATGTCGGGTTCTGGATGGATCAGACGCTGATCCCGCTTTCGATCGCATACATCGATGAGAAGGGCGTGATTTTTCAGATCGAGGACATGGCGCCGATGACGCAGGAGACGCACAAGGCTGTGCAGCCGGTGCGGTATGCGCTGGAGGTGAACCAGGGCTGGTTCGTCCGTCACGGGGTGGGGGTGGGGGACATGGTGGACGTTTCGGGTGTGCCGGCGGATCAACTGATCGGGGAGCCACGATGATGTCGGACGAACGGGATTCGCGAGCGGGACTGCTGAAGCGCGTGCTGGCGTGTGCGGAGCGTGCGTGTCTGGGGAGTTCGGCGGGGGAGACGCTGGAGTGTGTGACGACGGTGGTGAAGGAGGCGCTGGGTGCGCGGTCGGTGGCGCTGGTGGTGCTGGATCGCGAACACGACGGGCTGTCGGTGGCGAGCGCGCAGGGGCTGTCGAAGCAGTTCGTTCAGACGTACCGGCGCGGGGTGGGAACCGGGACGCTGGGCGAGGTGATCTGGAACGACCGGAAGGTGCTGTGCGAGGGACTGGAGCGCGAGGGCGCGGAGTATGAAGACCTGAAGATGGAGATGGATTACGCGTCGGTGGCGTGCGTGCGGGTGGCGCAGGCGGGTCGGCCGGCAGGGTTCCTGTGGGCGGATTCGGAGGCGTCCGGGACGTTCCGGGAAGAGGACCTGGTGACGATGCGGGTGCTGGCGGCGCTGGCGGCGCTGGCACTGGAGCGGGAGGAGACGCAGGCGGTCCTGCGGTCGGGCGGCGCGGGGGCGAAGGGCGGCGGTCCGGGATCTTCGTACGGGTATTTCCACCGCCGTCTGACGGAAGAGATGGAGCGTGCACAGCGGCTGAATGAACGGACGTCGCTGCTGCTGGTGTCGTGGGACGGCTCGCGCGAGCGGAGCGGGGGCGAGGCGTTCGTGGAAGAACTGATGGGACGGGTCCGGGCGATGATGCGGTCGATCGACGTGATCGGCCGGTACGGGAGCGGACAGCTTGTGCTGTATCTTCCGGAGACGAACCAGGAGTCGGCGATGAAAGCCGCCGAGCGGATCCGGACGATGGCGGAACAGCTGGGTGAGCCGGACGGGGCAAGCCGGGGGACGGTGAGCATCGGTGTGGCGACGTTTCCGGAGAACGGGGAGACGGTGGAGCAGTTGATGAACGCGCTGACGAGCGCGCTGTTCAGGGCTCAGCGTGCGGGTGGGAACCGGGTGTCGGGACCAGCACAGATGTACGTATCGTGAGGGGCGTGATGAGCCAGGCGGGCGGGACGGAACGGCCAAGGGTGCTGCTGGTGGGGCTGGGACAGTCGGACATGGGGAGTCTGCGTGCGGAGCTGGAGGGGGAGGGGGATCCGCTGGGGTGCGGTGCCCGCGTGGCGGAGGCGCCCGCGCGCGGGAGGGCGGGGTCG
>CAZVTD010000381.1:0-2282 GCA_964629945.1 uncultured Planctomycetota bacterium
GCCGAATCCTCGGTGCGCATGTCGATGATGTCCACGGCGGGCATGGGACGACCGAGGATTCGGCTGGTGAGTTCGAGAAGCTGGAGTCGTCCGCGTGCGGTCTCGGCGTAGGTTTCGAGGGCGGGTGTGGCGGAGCCGAGGATGAGGGGGAAGTTTCCGTGCATGGCCCGCCAAAGGGCGACGTCGCGGGTGTGGTAGCGTGGGGCATTGCCCTGCTTGAAGGAGGGTTCGTGCTCCTCGTCGATGACGATGAGTCCGAGGTTGCGTGTGGGGGCGAAGACGGCGGAACGTGCCCCGACGACGACGGAGGCTCGGCCATGGGCGATGGCGCGCCAATAGGCGTGACTCTCGGAACCGGTCATGGCGGAATGCATGACGGCGACGGCATCGAAGCGTCGGCGGAAGCGTTCGATGGTCTGTGGGGTGAGGGCGATTTCGGGAACGAGGACGATGGCCTGTCGTCCGGCTTCGACGACCTGCTGGATGGCCCGGAGATAGACCTCGGTTTTTCCGGAGCCGGTGACCCCGAAGAGGAGGAAGCCCTGGTAGCGTCGATCGCGGATGGCGGAGGAGATTCTGTCGAGTGCGCGCTGCTGCTGGGGGGTAGGCGGGGGCGGGGTCTCGTGAGGGACTTCGGGCTCACGGTCCCAGGGGGTGAGTTCGACGTCGTGGAATTGGAGGAGGTTTTCCTGGTGGAGGGCGCTGACGACGGCACGTGAGCAGCCGACACGCTGGAGGAGTTCGGGGAGGGGAAGCGGGGCCTGGGCGTCCAGGAGGGCTTCGAGGACGGCCCGACGCTTGGCGGAGCGGGGAGGCGTGGACTGAAGGAGGTCGCGGGTCTGCTGGGGAGAGAGGGCGAGTTCGACGTCGGTACGAAGCGCGACGCCGACGTTCTTTCGGACGGCACCGGGAAGCATGCAGTCGAGTACCTCGCCGAGTCCGGCACACCAGTTTCGGGCGATCCAGCGGGCCAGGTCGATCTGCTCGGAGTCGAGCAGCGGCTCGGCATCGAGGACGTCATCGAGATCCTTGACGCGGGAAACTTCAGGTTGATCGGTGAGACCGACGCAGTAGCCTTCGAGGCGTCGCGGTCCGAACGGGACGCGGACGCGCATTCCGGGCTTGAGCGTCGCGACGAACTGCGGGGGAACACGATAGTGGAAGGTGCGATCGAGGGGGACGGGGACCGCGACCTCGGCGAAGACCTCGGAACTGGTGGAGGAATCGGCTTTCACGAAGATGATCCACCTCGGGAACGGACAACGGACCGGACCGGCTCTGGCAACCTACTGGCCGGCGGCCGCCTTTTCGGCTTTCTGTCTGACGGCTTTGTATTTTTCGAAGGCGTCATTGGACCACCGGGTCCTGAGACGACTGCGCTCATCCTGTGCCTGGACGTCGCCGGCCCAGACGGTGTCGGCCAACTCGAGGAGTTCGGCTTCGGTCAACAGAGGGTTGACGAGTTCCTGGATGAGGGTCTCGTTGTCCTTGACCTTGAGGACGGCCTGCCAGGCATCGGCAAGCTCCTGGTGGGGCTGAATGAGGGTGGCCTTGAAGAAATCGCGGAAAACCTCGCGACGGCGGATGGCGAGTCCGGAGTCATATTTGAAGGAACTGGTGAATTGGAAGGGGTTGTAGGGGACGACGGCCTGGCCGCGATAGAGATCGTAGAGTGCGGGAATGACGGGCATGCGGTTGAGCTGCTGTTTTGCCGGTCCATCGGGGGTTCCTGGGGGAAGGAACCAGAGGCGCTGGCCTGCGTCGCTCATGACGAAGGTGAGGAATTCGCGGGCGGTTTCCATGTGCGGCGCGCCCTTGAGGATGGCGATGCAGTCCGGGGTGATGACGGTGAGCTTGGAGGGAAGACAGAAGCCGACCTCTTCGGCGCCGGATTGCTGGATCTGGTTGGCGGCGTAGAAGTCGATGGCACAACCGACGGCCACGTTCCGGAGACCGACGTTCTGGGTGATGTCGCTTGCGGACGAGTAGAAGGCCCGGGTGTTTGCGGACATGAGGGTGAGGACACGCATGCCTTCCTTCCAGCCATAGGCCTGGAGGATGGTCTCGTAGGCGGTGAGGACGGATCCGGACTGGGTGGGATCGGCGGCGGCGACCTTTCCGAAGAGCGCGGGGGCATTGAGGATGAGCCAGGAGTCGGGTTCGGGAAGTTCGGCCTGCTTGAGAAGGGGGCGGTTGTAGAGGATGCCAAAACCGGAGAGGGCGGCGCCATAGTAGCGGAATTGTTCATCGTAGAGGGGGATTCCGAGGATTTCGGGGGCGAC
>CAZVTD010000382.1:0-2260 GCA_964629945.1 uncultured Planctomycetota bacterium
CGAGGATGACGGCGGTTCCGAAGGCGAGGAGTTCGGCGGCATGCTGCATCATGGAGCAGGTCATGAATGAGACGCCGATGATGGCGTCAGCGTGGAGTTCCTCGGCGTTGGCAATCATACGGTCGAGGGCCTGTTCGCGGGCCTCGGACATCATCTTGGTGTAGTCGTCGATTTCACCCCCCACGATGTTCTTGAGTCCGGCGAGGATGTCGCGTCCGATATGACGCGCACGGATGGTGTTTCCCCGTACGATGCCGAGGACCTTGACGATGCGCTTGCCCGGGATGAAGTCGGTTGTGGTGAGGATCATGAGAATCTCCCAAAACAGAAGAAGCGGAAGAAGAAACAACACGGCAACACGGAGATCGCAGAGCACAACCCCAAGCGATCCACAACAAGAGCGGCCACAACCATGGAGAGCAAGCGGAGCGGGCGGAGTCAGCGGTTGACGTTGCGGTATTTATCGACGCGGGCGAGACGCCTTCGGAGACGCCAGACGGAGATGAGCAGGAGGAGGGCGCCGAGGAAGAGCGCGACCACACCGATCTTGACGAGGGAGTCCACATTGGGAGCGGTGAGGAATTCGTAGAGTCCGTAGACGACGAGGAGGAGGACACCCAGGCCGGCGAGGAGCCAGCCGGTGAGGCGTTCGACCCGGTTGTAGAAGGAACGGCAGAAGGTGTCGGTGACGACGTCGGAAGGTTCGACGAAGGAGAGAGAGGAGAGGGTGTCGCCGAGGCGGCGGTAGGCTTCGAGCTGACGGGCACAGTCGGGACAGGCGGCGAGGTGCTTTTCGACGAGGTCACGGTCGGAGGGAGAGAGCTCGTCGTCGATATAGCCCATCATGAGGACGAGGATTTCCTCACAGTTCACGTTACACCTCCGTGTCCGGCGGGGCGTCGGCCGGCGGAAGAGGACGATCGGATTCGAGCACGGCTTTGAGACGCTTGCGTGCGGCATAAAGACGACTCATGACGGTTCCCACAGGGATATCGAGGATTTCGGCAATCTCGGCATAGCGGCGATCCTGGAAGTGGAAGAGGACCAAGGTTTCGCGCAGGGATTCGGGAAGGGTTGCGATGGCGGCCCAGAGGCGGCGGTTGGTTTCGGAGCGCACGCAGAGGACGGCCGGGTCGAAGGTGAGGTCCGGAGGGTCGAGGACGGGCTGGTCGGGATTGGGGGAGTCGGCGGAGGTGAGAGGGCGCTTCCGGGCGATGAAGTTGAGACAGGCGTTACGCAGGATGCGGTGCAGCCAGGGATAGAAGCTGCGGCTTTCATCAAACCGGTCGATGGCCTTATAGGCACGCACAAAACACTCCTGGCTCAGCTCGAGGGCGTCGTGATGGTTTCCCAACAAGCCGAGCGCGTGGACGTAGGCGTCACGCATATATTTGCGGACGAGATGGTCGAAGCCCTGCGGGTCGCGTTTTTTGCAGAGGGCAATCGCCTGGGCGTCGTCCATCGGGGCGTCCTTAAGAGCATACCGGCAAGCCGGGGAGTATATTCGCGGGGAATGAGGAATTCAAAAAGAATTCGTTATAGCTACAGGGACATAGAAGGGACAGGGCAAGGCCCTGCAGAAGGTGCCGGTCCCTTGAGTGAGGATGTTCGGGGGAGGGGAGGGGTTATTGGAACCAGCGGTCGCGGAGCGGGAGGATGATGTAGCCGAAGGCGTAGGAGCCGCCGCCGGAGAGGAGGAGGGAGACGGCGACGATGGCCAGGACGAGGGGGTATTGATAGGTGGAGAGAGCATGATCGGCACGGACGTGGGTGATCACGGGGACCAGCATGGCGCAGAAGGCGAGGAAGGCGGCGGGTCGGACGAGGACGCCCAGGGCGATGAGGCCCCCCCCGACGGCCTGGGCCAAGGCGAGCAGGAAACCCCAGAAGACGGGGAGGAAGGTGATGTGGAGGGCTTTCATGCTGAGTCCGAGCTTGTACCAGAGGGGGGCGCCACCGGTGAGGAGGGGATAGCCATGGATGAGGAGGAGGGTACCGATGCCGAGTCGGAGGACACAGAGACCGGCGTGCAGCCAGGCTGGATTTGAGGCGGAAGGCATAGGGTGCTCC
Organism: uncultured Planctomycetota bacterium; assembly: GCA_964629945.1. Classification (GTDB taxonomy): domain Bacteria; phylum Planctomycetota; class DG-23; order DATKVD01; family CAZVTD01; genus CAZVTD01. The sequence continues at coordinate 2,071 of CAZVTD010000382.1, forward strand.
CGGTAGAAAAGAGTGGAAAACGGATTGAGACGACAGTGTACGAGTGGAGAAGAAAAAAGCAAGTGGAAGGAGGAAACTATCGACGACAGGGTGCCGTGATGCGTGATGAGTGGATTGTGTCGGGCACGGGGGAAGAAATGTGATGGAGGGGGAGGATGTGGGGGATGCGGGGGAGGTTGTTGCGGACAGG
>CAZVTD010000383.1:0-2238 GCA_964629945.1 uncultured Planctomycetota bacterium
GCGCCAGCCCGCCGAACTCCCCGGCCTCCCCATATGCCGCGACACCCCGGTCGTCCTGACCCCGCCTCAGACCAGCGACGACCTCGACGCCCTCCCCTTCCCCGACCGCTCGCTCCTCCCCGTGAACGACTACCACTCCGCACTCGCCCGAAGCTCCCCCATCACCACCATGATGAGCAGCCGGGGCTGTCCCTGCAAATGCATCTTCTGTGACCGTCCCGCCATGGGCAAACGTTTCCGTGCGCGTTCGGCCGTCTCCGTCGTCCAGGAGATGACCCGCTGCGTCGAACTCGGCATCCGCGAAATCTTCTTCTACGACGACACCTTCACCATCAACCGCTCCCGCGTCATCGAGATCTGCGAACTCCTCCGCGACGCCGGACTCGACGTCGCATGGGACATCCGCGCACGCATCGACACCGTCGACCGGGAACTCCTGAAACGCCTCAGGGACGCCGGCTGCTGTCGCATCCACTATGGCATCGAAGCCGGCACCGAGCGCATCCAGAAGCTCCTGCGAAAAAACGTCGATCTCGACCAGGCCCGGAACGTCCTCCGCTGGACCCGTGACGCCGGAATCACCAGCCTCGCCTACTTCATGATCGGAAACCCCACCGAGACGCGCCAGGAGATCGAAACCACCCTCCACTTCGCCCGGAAGCTCAAACCCGACTTCATCCACCTCTCCGTCACCACCCCCTTCCCCGGAACCGAGCTCTACTTCATGGCCATCCAGCAGGGCATCGTCCAGGGCGACCCCTGGCAGACCTTCGCGGAAAACCCCACACCCGACTTCCTCCCGCCCCTCTGGCTGGAAAAACTCAACCGCGCCGAACTCATGGACCTGCTCAAACGCGGCTACCGAGGCTTCTACCTCCGTCCCGCCTACATCGCACGCTCGATCTTCAAGATCCGCACCCCGTCGGAATTCCTCCGCAAAGCCCGTGCCGGACTCGGACTCCTCTTTTCCGGAAAAGACCGATGAAGCGGGCCATCGAAGAAACGCTCAACACCCTCGCCCTGCCCCTCCGTCTGCTGGCAAGCCATCGCCTCCTCAACCGCCTCGGCCTTCGAAGCATGCGCGACGAACGCATCCGCACCGTGCTCCGATATGCGCATGGCCGTCTGCTCGACGTCGGTTGCGGCGAAGGCAATCCCCTCGTCCGGACCTACCCGGGCCCCGGCGTCGGCGTGGACGTCTTCCCCTGGCCGGGAATCGACCTCCTCGTCAACACGGCCCGGATGCCCTTCCCCGACGCATCCTTCCAGACCGTCACCATGCTCGCCGTCCTCAACCACGTCCCCAACCGTCGCGAGGTCCTCCGCGAATGTCGCCGCGTCCTCACCCCCGACGGCACCCTGCTCGTCACCATGATCGGACCGCTCGTCGGAAAGCTCCGTCACGCCCTGGCCCGCTCCTGGGACGCCGATCAGACCGAACGCCCCCACCGCGCCGGCGAACTCATGGGCATGGACGAACCCGCTGTGCGCCGACTCCTCGCCGAGACCGGCTTTGAACTCCAGACCCGCGTGCGCTTCGTCTGCGGCTTCAATTCCCTCTACGTCGCCCGCCCCGCGCCAACCGAACGGAGCACCACCCCATGAACAATCCCCTCCCCAACAACGAGACCTCCCGCAGCGGCGACCTCGCCCTCGTCGTCCTGCTGATCCTCGTTGTCGGACTCAGTCTCCTCAACATCCTCTCCGCGGTCAACCAGCCCGTCTGGCTGCCTCGGGCCGACATGCAGAACCTCACCGCGATGGCCGTCGCCGTCGAACACCCCGACGCCTTCCGAACCGACTCCGTCTTCAACGACCCCGGGCACTTCCGCTTCTACATCCCCGCCTACATGACGCTCCTGCGATCCGCATACCACCTCACCGGGTCCTTCGACCTCTTTCACGTCCTCTCCTCCGCCGTCTTCTTCCCCATCCAGATGATCGGCTTCTACCTCCTCGGCGTCACCCTCACCCGGTCCCGCTGGACCGCCCTGATCTTCATGCTCCTGACCGTCGCCTGCGTCCGGCTCCCCAACGCCACCTACATCGGTTGGCGCGGCTACCAATACATGATCCCCCGCACCTTCGTCTTCTCCCTGGCCCCCTACCCCCTCTACCTTGCCTTCCGCTTCCGTCATCGTCTCTGGGCCTGGACGCTCGCCATGGGACTCATCGCCCTCCTGGCTTACCTCCATCCCATCAGCGCCTCGGTCCTGGCCGGCGCCCTCTGGTTCAGCT
>CAZVTD010000384.1:0-2234 GCA_964629945.1 uncultured Planctomycetota bacterium
CGGTGGGGCGGGGCGGGGGATTGATGATCGCTCCGTCACACGTTCTGGAGCCGGAGGTTCCGGTGGAAAACGTGCTGGCGTTCGTGGACGAGGTCAGGAAATGCGGTCGCTGACGAACGTCGGTGCTTCTGCCGGGTGAGTTTTCCAGCGGGCGATGCTTCCCGGGTGCATACCATACCATCCCGCCTTCCGACAGCAGGGCGGGGCTTTTCGCAGAAGTTCTCTCTTGAAGAACCACAAGGATCTTTTATGCTTGGAGCATCGTGTCAACAGAAGGCCCGGTCGGGCAGCATGTTTACAATAGCAGGAGGAGGGGGATCATGACTCGAAGATGGGTACTGGCAATGGTGATGCTTCTGACGATGACGGGATGGATGTGGGGTCAGGAGGCCGCGACCAATCCGGGATGGGTCAATCTCAAGTCGGCATGCTGCGACTTCGCGGTCAACCCGGAGACGGGAGCGGTGGTGGGGATCGATCCGGTCAACGACACGGCGACACTGTATCCGGTGGAGTATCTTTCGGGGAAAGACCCGAAGGCCGTGGCAGGACCGACGAAGGTGGGGGGAACCCCGGTATCGGTGGTGTACAAGAAGTACAAGGACAAGGGATACTTCATGGTGGTGTGTCAGAAGAGCGACCAGTTGTACGTCCTGGACGCGAAGACGCTGGCGTTGGTGAAGACGGTGAAGGTGTTCGCGGAGGGCGGTCGATCGGCGATTGCCTCGCTGGACCCGAATGATCCGTACGTGTATTACGCGGCGGGTGAGCAGTACGACGCGCAGGCGGGTCGTGTGCGGCTGGATACGTTCGAGGACGAGGGAAGGCTGACGTTCAGCGAATCCTACACCGAGATCAAGGACATGGCGATTTCGGCGGATGGGAAGCTCCTGTATACGCGAGCGCCATGTTCGCCGACGGGTTTCCGGTCGTGGGTGGAGAAGAAGGATTCCAACACGGGGAAGCTCCGATGGGAACTGCTTCACTGGGAGCACGACACCAAGCCGGAGTATGTTCCTGATCCGTTCAACATCTATACGGCGGCGGGGAAGGTGCTGTATTCGGCGGACCTGAAGACAGAAGTGAAGACGCTGGAGTTCGAACCGGTGTGTTTCTTTGCGGACCGACCGGTGATGGTTGCGGTAGCGTGGGGGAACGACAGGGATGCCTATCGGACCCGGCGGCGGGCTCTGCGAACAGAGGTGGTCGCGTATTCCTACAACGACTTCACGGAAAAGGGTCGGGTGACGGTGCTGGAGCCGGCCCCGGCGGCAGCGGACGAGGATTGGCGGGGGTTCGATTACCGCAGGGTGGTGCTGGCAGACCCGAAGACGGAAAGCGTGGTGGTGGCGAGCCGGTCGCGGGTGTGGGCGATTCCTCTCAAAGACCTGGGGGTGACGGACGAACCGCTGCTGGTCGTGCGTGTTCGGCACCCCGAGCAGGTGAACGTGGGTGAGGACGTGACGATCAAGTTGGAACGTCTGGACCGACGCTGCGAAGTGAAATTGGCAGACGGTCCGAAGGGGATGACACTGAAGGGGGACACGCTGACGTGGAAGCCCGAGGGACCGCACGTGGGACGAGTGCCGGTGACGTTGGGACTTTCGAGCGGGAAAGTGGAACGGAGCACGACGTTTGCCATGGAGGTGGCGCAGCCTTCGCTGGAATTGGGATTTATTCCGGTCGGTATGGCGGTGAGTCCCTCAGGAAAGCTGTTGGCGGTGTGGAGCGGCGGGCGAGTGGACGACTGGGGACGTCCCTTCGGGGACCAGGAGTCCAAATCGGACCTTGCACTTGTGGACGTGAAGACGAAGAAAATCCTGCTGAGCAAGAAGCTGTCGTACCAGATCAAGGCGGCGACGCTGGACGACCGTTAAGTTTACGTTGCGCCGATGGGGGCGGACCGGATCGAGGCGCTGAAGCACGCGGACTTCAGTCGGGACAAGCAGTCGGTTACGGATTCGCAGGTGGATGAGATGGTGATGATGTCGCCGACGGTGCTGGCGGCGGTGACGGAGAAGGGGACAAGCGTGTACTCGGTTCCGGACCTGAAACCGGTGAAAACGCCTCTGTCGCGCAAGGAGGAGGCTGCGGAGGATGGCTGGACGGCCGAGGAACGTCTCATGCGAAGACGGATGGAGATGAGGAGGATGGGTTATGACGATGAGGGTCAGCGCAGCGACCTGCCGGTGAAGCTTACGGGGGGAGGGTATGGGGCGGGGTGCGTGTTCGGG
>CAZVTD010000385.1:0-2222 GCA_964629945.1 uncultured Planctomycetota bacterium
CGGACGCCCCCTCTCCCGGCGAGCTCCCTCACGACGGCGTGCTGCTTCGTGTCGTAGAACAATCCGGGACTTGACGGCAGCGCCGGGACGTCGTCGGGGACATCCTGGTCTTTCCACGTATCTCGGATGGCGTCGTAGGTCCAGAGCATCATGTCCCACTTGAGGGGGTCCACGCGCGGGTCGGTTGGCCGGGTGTGAAGGATCTGGAGGTTGCCCGAGTCATCAGCCTTCATCCAGATGGGTGAACCCATGATCCACAGGTCATTGGGGGGTGGCACGTCCACGTGGGATCTCCTCTTGAACCATTCCCGTGCGTGTTGGCTCCACGATTCCACGACCTTCGTCTGACCGCTTTCCGGATCGGCGCGCAGAAGCACGGGGATCTTGTTGACGAGCGTAAAATAGTAAGCAGCGTCACGCGTGGCCGCGAAGGCCCCGGCCCATCGCAGCCCGGTGAACTGCTTCAGCGGAATCAGGTCTTTCGTGAACGCGTCGAGACGGTTCTCCGGCCCGCTCACCCACAGCGTGTTCCCCCCTGCGTCCATGAAACCGTACCGCAGGCCGGGGACGGCCTGAGGATCACGAACAAGCACACGGTCGGTGTCGGCCTGGACGCGGAGCAGCTTCTGTCCCGCGCCGGCGACGAACAGGACACCCGGCTCGATTCTCAGCGGCCAGAGGAGTTCCTTGGTCCCGAGCACCCCAGACAGGTCGCGGGTCAGGCGTGTGCCATCCTCTCGCAGTTCCATCAGGTCTGTGCCGCTGGAGAGCCACACCCGCTGACGGTCGCCGCGCAGGAGTTCCACGGTCCGTTCATCCACGCGACCCATCACGCGCCAGCGCGGACTCCAGATCAGTTCGGACAGCGTCGGCGGCTCTCCCGGAACAGGGACCTCCTTGAAGTCGTCGAGCGAAAAGACACGGAGTCTCCTGTCGCCCCGCGATACGTCCTGAACCCAGAGGTGGTTGGCCTTTACCGTCATGCCATGGAGATAACCCGCGTCCAGGACGCCCGCACAGGACATCTCCATCGTCTTCTTGTTCATCTGGTAGATGGTGTTGATGACTTTGCCGTCTTCCATGGTGGAATGGAGCCACAGGACACGTCCCGGCGCATTGGCCAGCGTCGTCGTCTGGTAGATGGGGGCGTCCGCGGCCGTGTGTTTGCCACTGACGCGATCGATCCGTACCAGTTGTTTCGGCCCGTAGATCATGCCGTCGTTCGGTGCAGTGCCACGGTAGTCGATCACGCTGAGATAAATCGCGTCATCGTCAATGGCCATCCAGTAGATCAGCGGCCTGGGCTTCGTGTCGAACATCCACGGTTCGGGCGGCTCGGTGGTGGTCAGTGTGGCGGCGTCGAAGCGGAAGCGCTCCTTGCCGTCGAAGTCACAGCAGGTCAACGAGGTATACCCCGGCTTGTTGCGGGGAATCGACAGATCTTCTCTCAGGATCCAGAACCCGTCCTTGTCCATCTTGACGACCAGGGAACCTGCCGGGAACCGCAGCGTCTTCTTCGTGGACCAGTCCTTCGGGTCCAGTCCGAGCAGGCTCACTTCTCCGATGAGCCGGCTGCGCCAGGGCTTGCCCTCCACGGCCCACAGCAGTTCATCGTGTGTGCCGACCGGTTCCAGGTGCCGGAGATAGAGTTCCGGGACGATCCGCCACGGTCCCGGCGTCCGGGTCGTCTCCGTCGCCTTTTCGCGGACCAGCGTTCCCAGCGCCGTTGCCGCGTATTCCCGACCGGCGATCTCGAAGGTCGCCAGGGGGGTGGGATTCGGCAGGTATTCCCCCTGTCCGTCGGGCGCTTTTTGCCAGTCGGGCGTCGCGTTCCACGGCCGGGGCGCGATCGTCACAACCTTTGTGTTGGCCGGGGCTTCGTCGGAACGGACCGGAAGACAGGACGAAAGGATGATGAATCCGGCGATCAGCGTCTTGCGCATGGTCATTCCCCTTGATTCTGACCCCGGAATTGGACGACGGCGGCGTCCGTGGGTTCCGATTTTCCGCACAGGACGAACGTGAAACCTGAGGAAACGGTTGGTGTGGGGGAGGCCGTTCATCGATCAGAACATCGACGTGGTGGGCCCGCCTGGACTCGAACCAGGGACACGCGGATTATGAGTCCGCTGCTCTAACCGACTGAGCTACGGGCCCGTGTCTGGGGGGTTATAGCGGAAAGGTTTGGCGGCGTCAAGGTTTAGGATTTTCATGGGGAGGTG
>CAZVTD010000386.1:0-2213 GCA_964629945.1 uncultured Planctomycetota bacterium
TCCCCGAAAGCACCCCCACCACCGCCTCGTTCAACTGCACCCACACCGGCCGCGGCGGACACCCCAGGCTCATCTCACAGCACTCCGGCTGACCCACACACTCCACCATCGCCGCGCCCCCCTCCAGCGCCTCGAAAACCTGGTACATCGTGATCCTCTCGGGCGGCGCCGCCAGCTCATACCCTCCATGCAGACCCCGCGCCGCACGCACCAGCCCCGCGCTCTTCAGCGCCGCCATGATCTGCTCCAGATACTTCACCGACAGCGACTGCCCCCTTGCTAACTCCTTGACGGAAATAGACTTATGTGGATAAACCGCCGCCAGCTCCGCCAGCGCACGGGCCCCGTACCGCGTTCTCGTGGACAGTTTCATCGCACCCCTCCATCTCTATCCCAAATCACCTATGGGATTAGTATGATTATTCCCCGCGAAAGGCCGATGTCAAGGCGTTTTCCCACCAATCCTGCTTTTTGACCCCTTTTCGGGTCGCATTCCCACGTTGATTTCCGTCTCTCTTACAAGGGGACTTTCTGTCCCCGAATCCCCGGTCTCGCCCTTGAGTCTTTCGCCCGTTTGTCCTACAATGCCCTGTGACTTTGCCCGAAGGAGCCGTCATGATCGTCATTGAGCCCCACATCCATATGTACTCCCGCACCACCGACGATTACCAGGCCATGTACGCCGCCGGCATTCGCGCCTGTGTCGAGCCCTCCTTCTGGCTCGGAAGCGACCGCCGTTACGCCGGAACCTTCTTCGACTACTTCCGCGTTATCCTCGACTTCGAGACCATCCGCGCACGACGTTTCGGAATCGACCACTTCGCCTGCATCTCCGTCAACCCCAAGGAGTGCGAGGACCCCAGACTTGTTGACGACGTCCTCGCCGGCATCGGGGAATACCTCGACCATCCCCGCTGCGTCGCTGATGGCGAAATCGGTCTCAACCTCCAGACCCCCAACGAAGAACGCGCCCTCCATCTCCAGCTCGACATCGCCAAAGAGCGCGAGCTGCCCGTCATCATCCACCTCCCGCACACCGACAAGCTCCGAGGCGCCCTGCGCATCATCGACGTCCTCCACGAGCACGACATGGACTCCCCCTCCGTCATCCTCGACCACAACACCGAGGACACCATGCCCGCCGCCCGGAAAACCAGCTGCTACGCAGGCATGACCGTCTATCCCATCTCCAAGCTCACCCCAGAGCGCGTCTCGGGCATCATCCGACGCTTCGGCTCCGAACGCATGATCGTCAACGGCTCCGCCGACTGGGGCATCTCCGATCCACTCTCGCTCGTCAAGGTCGTCTCCTATTTCACCGAGCATGGACACCCTCAATCCGTCATCGCGGACCTCGTCTTCAACAATGCCGACGCCTTCTACCGACAGTCTCCTCGCTGGAAACCCGAGCTGGACCTTGCACCCGTCGATCCACGACAGTTCCAACGCTAAGGAGACGCTGTGCCAAACCCCTGGCTCCGACTCCTTCGGCCACCGAACCTCTTCACTGTCCCGGGCGATCCTCTCGCCGGCCTCCTCCTCGCCCTGGCGGCGTCCGGAGCCGCCCCGTCGCTCCCTCACGCACTCCTCGTGATGGTCGTCTCGCTCCTCCTCTACGTCTTCGGACTCTTCACCAACGACTTCTTCGACCTCGCCGAGGACCGCCGCGACCGTCCCGAACGACCCCTCCCCAGCGGACAGGCCTCCCCACACTTCGTCCTCATGGTCGCCTCGTTCCTCGGGTTCCTCGCCCTGGCCCTGGCGTCTCTCGTCGGACGACCGGTCACCGCCGTCGCGCTCGTGCTCATCCTTGCCATCCTCCTCTACAACGCTGCCGCAAAGCGCATCAGCTTCCTCGGTCCCCTCAACATGGGACTCTGCCGCGGACTCAGTCTCCTCCTCGGCGCGGCCGCCGCCGGACAGCACACCCTCACCCAGCCACCCGTCCTCATCGCCGCCGCCACCCTCACCCTCTATGTCGCCGCCATCACCCACGTCGCACGTCGCGAAACCGTCCCCCATCCCGTCGGCCCCGCACGATGGCTCCCTTCGCTCACCCTCCTCCTCGGCTTCGCCGCCTTCCAGCTCTTCAGCCCCTTCGTCGGCCTCGAGGCGTCACGCGTCCTCTCCGCCATCATCGCCCTGGTCGCCCTCGCCTGGTCCCTCGAATGTGCACGCACCCTCGCCGGCGACGTCCCCCCCGCACGAATTGC
>CAZVTD010000387.1:0-2205 GCA_964629945.1 uncultured Planctomycetota bacterium
GGGGCGTCGGTGGGGTTTGTCCTTACTCAGTACGCGCGTTTTCCATCGCTATCCAGGGGGAGGTTCTGTCGGGTTTGTGGAGGAGGAGGCCTTGGGTGTGCGTGCGGGGAAGCGGCGGGTCTTCAGGAGGAAAGGATCAGAGCTGCTGGAGGAGTCGTTTTTTCTCGCGCTCGTACTCTTCGGGAGATATGAGTTCCGCCTCGAACAGCTTTTTCAGGTATTCAAGTTTCTTCGTGAGGTCCACAAAGGAGTCCGTCGTCGACGGATGATCAGGACGCAATCCGTCAGAAGGGACGGAGGCAAGGGTGACAAGCAGATCAACAAAGGCAACGAGAACGATGAACAGCAACCCAAACCCCCAGGTAGCGAACTTTACGATGAACATCAAACGGGCAAATCCCGAATCGCTGTCGGCCCCTTGATTAAACACGAAGGCGAGTATGCCGACGAACGAAATGCACCAGCCGGCAATGAGCAAGGCGGAGACAATCCAGGCCCGCTGACGTGTGAACCTGGCGGGCTTGGCAAGGCAACTGCAAAGAACAAGGACGGTGGCACTGATCAGGCAAGCCATAGCGAGGAAAGAGGTGATGCCTTGGAGCAATGTTTCCGAATCACGAAGAAGTGCGAAAGGGTTGAGAAAGGGGATAGAGAAATACGTCCGATGGGAATTCGGCGCTGTGAAGGGCTGGGGCACGAAGAGCAAGAGGATAGAAACAAGAGCGCCGACAAAAGCCACGTGTGCTGCGGGACGATAGTCCGGTCTGTACCATCGGGCGCGGGAACCAACAAAAAGCGTGAGCGGTCCCAGTGCGGAAAACAGCATGAAGAGGTTCAGGGCAAGGGACTCCAGGCGAAACATTTCCATGAACCGACGAAGGCCCTCAAGGGAACCGAAAAGCACAAGCAGGGGGAAGAACCCCAAGGCCAACAGGGCCCAAGGGCGAACACGTCCCCGGGCGTACATGGCGAGGAGAATGATACCGATCCCGGCAAGGAGGGGCCAAAGCAGCATGAAGGAGACGATGTCAGGCCGAGGATGTTCGATGAGGCCCGTGATGTTGACGAATTCGAGTTCGCCGGAATCGTGATAGTAGCCGTGACGAATACACACAGGGAGCAGGAAACTGAGGATCAGGAGCACTCCCACGGCGATGATGCGATTCCGTCGTCGTCTGAACTCGTCACGGGAGGCGGAAACGCGAAGCACGGAGAGTGCCGCCGAGGGGGTGGAGGACGGAGCGGACGGGACATGGACAGGCTCTGAGGGGGTGATTTCTGACATCGGTCCTCCTGACTCAACAGGTGTTCCTATGATGCACGCAGGAAGTCACAACGTCAACGTGTTTTCCGTTCATTCCTTCAATGAAGACGGAGGTGAAAGGGAGACGAGAAGGTCGGTGAGGCCGACGGGAATGAGGAGGGAGAATCCGACCTCCCATAAGCCGAACTTGATGGCATAAAAGACCAAGATGATCCTATGTCCCGTGGACACATCCTCTGGCATGCTGATGCACACGGCAATCACAACCGCCAAGACGGTTGAGACGATGGAAGCGATTAGAGAAAAGAACGCCAGGGAGGCAAGATTCCGGGCATCGGGGGCGTATTTGCCGGGCGTATTGACGAGGCAGAGGACACAGGCGGCACCGTTGAAGACCAGTGCCGCGAGCAGGAATAACCCGATCCACCATATGCCATGGTTTTCCAGGTGTTTGAGGGAGGGTGAGAGGGATTTTATGGAAGCCGGTCGGTCCACCAAGAAAACCAGCAAAACAGAAAGCACACAGCAGACCACCCCAATCATGGCCACGATGGTCGCACTGAGAGAATCCGGTCTGTACCAACGGGTGCGTGCACCCGCGAAGAGACCGGTGAATGCCGTCCCGGCCAGGAGACCGAGCATCAGAAATGTTTTGATGGTCGGGACGTGTGTTGGCAGCCGTGTCAACATGAAGAGGGGAAAAGCCGGGAGAAGAATCAGTCCGAGACCTCGGAGAGGGCCCTGGCAAAAGCGTCCAAGCGCGATGGCGGCGAGACCAGCAAGGAGCGGCCAGAGGATAAGCCCCATGAGGAGGATGGGGCGCTGCGGGAGTTCATCAATGTGCCGCCTTTCGCGGTGGAGGCACCCTCCCCGAGCATCGACCCGGTGCCGCGCGCGCTCATGGAGCGCCTCGGCGTGGGCGTCCGCGCGGTGCGCCTCGC
>CAZVTD010000388.1:0-540 GCA_964629945.1 uncultured Planctomycetota bacterium
GCGCAGTAGCCGAAACACTCCTCGGGGGACGGCTCGAGCCTTTCGCAGCAAAAGAAGTAGGGCGGACACTCGAAGGACAGCGAGCGCGTGACGGCCACGCGGAATGAAATCACCAGCTCGCCCCCCGGCGGCAGGGGGTTGTCCGCCTCCTCGTACCGTCCGGGCTCCTCGATGATCCACCCATGGAGGCTCATCAGGGGATAGGCGCCGCCGGAAGCGGTCTCGTAGATGTAATCGGTCACCGGAACCCCGTCGATGGAGACGCCGAGTGTCTCGACGCTCGCGATCGAGGGGAGGTGTTCGGCGTAGTAGAAGCCCCTCAACGGCTCGGCGGCGCCGTTGACGATCGTGACCTGGACGTCCATCTGGTCCCCCGGGATGAGGAGGAAGTCGTCCGCAGACCTGGAGACAGCGAGGGTGCCATCCACAGGGAACACGTGGCCGGCCCCGCGGGCATTCTGCACGCAACTCACAACCAGTACGACGCCCGCGAGCGCCATTGCCCATGCCGCCCTTCTCACGAGAACACCACCCCCCTGG
>CAZVTD010000388.1:584-2204 GCA_964629945.1 uncultured Planctomycetota bacterium
TAGTAGTAATCGAGCAAACGTTGCACGTCCTCAGTGGACGCCGTGCCGACGCGGTGCTTCCGCCCCATGAAATTGATTGCCCCCCTGATGCCGTTCGCCAGCATGATATTCCCCTCACTGCAGTTCGCCGCGCAACCATGGGCACGCATCGTGGTCTCAGCCTGGCTCAGGTATGCCTTCAGCAAAGCCGCGGAATCGGGATGGTGCCGCGGATTGGCGCTCGCCGGGTAGAGAACATACTTCGACGCTATGTAATCCAGGGCCACTGGATCGCACGAGGCAAGCAGGGTCGCAGTCCGGGGGGCCACCGTTTCACGGTATGTTGCGCACCATGGTCCTCCCGACGTGAGCGAGTAGATGGCGTCCACAATGTGGATGTCCGCCCGGCGCACCGCAGACCAGACGGTTCCCGTTGCCGTACCGAGTTGGTCGTAGTGGTAGGGGCCGTCCCCCTGCGGCGCCAGGGCCATGGAGAGGATGCCGTAGGAGAGCTTCAGGGCCCCCGTCACCCACGCCCCCTCATGATCCTTGAGCACCGGAACGCTGATGAGCCGCAGGCGGTCCTCGTACGAGCTGCCGTTCCATATCCCGTTCTTCAGGTCGATCCTCGTCCCGAACGGCGTCGTGATCTTCGGGTATGTCACGAACCCCCACGTCACGTACCCGTCGTGCACATGATCGTCCTCCGAAATCCCCACCGTCATGATGGTGTCCATGAGGTACGCGCTGATCCGCACCGACGGCGCGAACATCGCCACGAGGGCGTTGAACGACTGGGAGGTGTCCAGGGCGTTCGCGTGCACGCCGGGGCCAAGCTCTCCGGGATCCTGGTCGCAATTAAAGCTCCCCCTCCCCTGCCCGTTCTCGATGATCACGATCTCGCCCGTGAACCCGTCCGGATGCTCGATGATCCGCTGGATCAGCCCCCGCAGCACGTCCGTGTTCGTGGCCCCGCGGTAGCACCACTGCCCGTTCACCTTGATCACCACCACGTCGTCCGGACGGATGATCCCCCCGGGACCCGCGAGCAGGCTCACCGTCCCCTCGGAACGGTAGAACTTCCTCTGGCACGCCGAGAACACGGCAAGCAGCTGGTCCACCCCCGCGTGGTGGTTCCCCCCCTCGACGAACGGGTTCAGCGGGATGCCTCCGACCCGCAGCACCAGCGCCTTCTCCGCGTCCTCCGCCCATGCCGCGCGCGGGATGATCCCCCTTGACGCGAGCGTGAGCCCCGCCGCACCCGCCGCCGAGGTCTTGAGAAACTCCCGCCTCGTCATCTCCCCTTTCCAATACGGGCACCTTCGCACAGTGATTGTCTCCCTTATCACAATCTCCACCCGAAGCCTTTGTCGGTAAACGTCTCCGGCCCCGCATCGACATATCCGGCGGGCCGGAATGAAGCGGATGGCTGGAAATTCAGAAACATCGTCGAGGGCTTCCCCTCCGGATCGAGAGGATCGCCCCGAAAGGCAATCTCAAGGAAATCGGGCGATCCATCGCCGTCGGTGTCCGGACTGCCGGGATTCATCCCTCGGTAGTACTCCTCGATGTCTTCGACGCCGTCTCCGTCGTTGTCCCCCGTCCCGTCGCGGGAGAGGTCGGAGAAGTGCCGCAATTCCC
>CAZVTD010000389.1:0-2184 GCA_964629945.1 uncultured Planctomycetota bacterium
CGGATCAGGACGCCCCCAAGGTGGAGGATGTGAGTTCTGCTGCGCGCGAGTTCGGCGGGGTCTGGACAATCGGTCGGGGGGGCTGATGGAGGAGGTCCGGGTGGATGTGTTGATGGGGATGTTGTAAGCCCTGGGATGGAGGAGGGCAACATCCTGCCACAGAGGGGACACTTGCCGCGATGGCTGGCGGAAAGGGGGCCCGCGCAGTGGGGACAGGCGCGGGTGGTGGGGTTTGGTTCGTCGGACATCGGGTCTCCTTGCGATGGAGCGGTCAGAGTCTTTTGAGGAGTTCGGCTTTTTTGGCTTCGTATTTCTCGGGGGAGATGCTTCCCGCGTCGAGGAGTTCCTTGAGGACACGGAGCTTGGCTTCCGTATCGGAAGCCACGTCGTCCGGAGCCAGATCCGGTGGTGGTGGAGAAGAGGCAAGATATCCGTAAGGCGGCGCAATTTCGCGGTTGGGGCGGAATGGTGATCGGCAGACGAGGTAGTCGGTGAGGCCGATGGGGAGGAGCAGAAAGAGGCCGCCCCCCCAGGCGAGAACCTTGAGGGCGACCAGGAGAAAGGCGTTCAGGCGTTCTGTGGTCAAGCCCTCTGGTGCCAGGGTGAACGCGGCGGCGAATCCCGCGGCGAGGTTGGACAGCCAGGTGGCGATGAGTGAGATGAAGGCGAGCGAGGCGAGCTTGCGGTTCTCTTCGAGGAGCCTGCTGGGGGCGTTGACGAGGCAAAAATAGCAGGTGGCGACGGCGAAAAGAAGTGCCGCGAGAAGGAAGATGCCCGGCAGGAAGGTCTCGTAGTGCTGAAGGAGTTCGAAGGGGACGCCGACAGGAGCAACGTTTTTCGGGCGGGGGGCAAGCCGAGATGGGAACATGGGCGTCGGGATCAGGAACGTGGCGATGACCAGGAGAGCACCGACCACGGCGACCCACCTGGCCTGATGGGAGTGGGGTCTGAACCAGCGGGCGCGAGACCCGGCGAAGACACAGGGGACGGCGATGAGTCCGAGGACGATGGAAATTTCCTGGCCGTATCCGACGACGCTGCTGATGGGAGCGGCAGCCTGGATGGAGTCCGGATTGGTAATAAGTATTTCGAGAGGAATGATGAAAAGGAGCATGAGTCCGAAGCCACGAAGGGTGCTGTTTTTCGCATAGGCCAGGGCGAGAGTGGCGAGGCCGGCGAGGAGCGGCCAGAGACACAGCAAGATGACAATGCCGGGGACGTCCTTTTCGAAGAGGAGGGACATGTTGATGTAGCGGGTCTCGGCGGGGTGAGGGCCAGAGGCCGGGATGACGATGGGACAGAAGAAGGCGAAGAGGAGGACATAACCGAGCCAGCGGATGTGTTTTCTGCGATAATGCAGTTCGTCGTATTCGTAGTCGAACACACAGTTCCTCCCCCACGGTCAGGACATTGTTCGGCGGGGAGATTGCATTGTCAAACGTTTTTTTGTGTGTGCCCGGGAACGGGGAGACGGATCAGCGGAGGATGGTGTAGAGAGCGTCGGGGGCAAGGTGGAGGGTGAGGCGGGGGCCGGTGAGTTTTGTGGTGGCGCGGGGATAGCCGCGTTGGTCGAGCGTGGTGACGGGGTGCAGCGGGGTGCCTCGGAAGGTGACGGTGACGTCGATGTTTCGGACGTTGATGGGCCAGGCGCCCAGCGAGGTGATGGCGCCATTTTTGACGGACCAGCCGAAGGGATGGTCCTCGGTCATGGCCTGGATGAGGATGTTGGTGGAGGAGGCGAGCGGTTTGTCGTCGAGCGAGGTGACGAGGACGGAGACGAAGTCGTTTTTGGATTCGATGGTGAGGTCGGTCAGCTCGATCGGACCGGCCTTGGCAAGAAAGCCGACGGCGCCCTGGGTGCGCGGGGTGTTGAGGGTAACGAAGCCGACGGCGTAGTTCCAGAAGAGTTCGCCGGTGAGTGAGCGGACGGTTTTCTTGTCGCGGTCGATATAGGGGGAGAGGTCGCGCTGGAGGGCCTTGGCGGGATCAGCGTCGAAGGCGCGCAGGACGGGTCCGACAAAGAAGGAGAGGGGATCGAAGGAGGCGACGGGTTTTCCGGTGAGGGTTCCGCCCGGGGGGACGTCGGCTTTGCGGAGCTCGGCGAGGTTCTGGGGGGCCTGTGCGGCGGCGCCGCTGAAGTGGTAGAGGGCAGCCAGCGCGCGGGAGTCGCGGGCGCCGGGCGGG
>CAZVTD010000390.1:0-2183 GCA_964629945.1 uncultured Planctomycetota bacterium
CACGCCCCGCCGATCGCCAGGTTCAGGATCAGGTACTGAGGCGCATCGAAGGGCCACGCCTCCACCCCCGTCCCCTCGTTTTCGAACGTGAAGTACTTCTTATCGTCCACGAAGAAATCGATCTTCTTCGCGTCCCACTCCACCGCGTACACGTGGAACCCCTCATACGGCTTCGCCACCGTCAGCTTCCCGCCCTTTGCCGTCCCCTTCATGTGGTTGTACTTCCCCGTGTGCACCGTCCCGTGGATCGTGTTCTCGTCGAACCCCACGTACTCCATGATGTCGATCTCGCCGCACTTCGGCCACCCCGCCTCCCCGATGTTTGTCCCCAGCATCCAGATCGCGGGCCACACCCCGCGTCCCCTCGGCACCTTCGCCCTCCCCTCCACCCGCCCGTACGTCCACTCCGTCTTGCCCCGCGTCACCAGGCTCGCCGACGTATACTCCGCGAACTCTCGCGACGTCTCATCGCGTCCGCTCCCGGCCTTGTACCGCGCATTGGGGAACTTTTCCTTGCGCGCCTCGATCACCAGCATCCCCTTTTCCACCCGCGCGTTTTCCAGCCGACCCTTCGTGTAATACTGCGCCTCCCGGTTCCGTCTGAACCCTTCCTCATACCCCCACTTCGTCGCGTCGGGCGCACCGTCCTTGTCGAACTCGTCCGACCACGCCAATTCCCACTGTCCCGCACACGCCCGCGCACCCCACAGCAACAGCACCACTGCCGCCAGCCACCTCATGACCCCCCTCCTCACGTTCCCACCGACCTCGGCATCCTCAGAAACCGTATCGCACACCCACGTACACGTTCGAGTCCTGCTCGAACTGGCCGAAGAACGTGTGCTCATCTTCTCCCAGGAACACGTTCGCCCCTACCTCCGCCGACCAGTGATCGTTGATCTTGTAACTCACGTTCGGACGCAGGTACGCATCCTTGTCGCTCGGCGAATAGAACGCGAACACCGACACCTTCAGGTTCTGGTTCATCAGCAGCTTCGTCAGGCGCACCGTCACCACGTGCCGATCCTGGTCCCGCGCCGCCATCCCCGCCGGAAGCGTCGCCTCATACGCGTCGTAATCTTCCATCAGTTCCACATAATACTGCAGTCCCATCGTCAGGTTCGTCGCGATCTCCTGCTCATACCCCGCCAGCAGCCGCCACTCGCTGTTCGGCACGAACGGGTCCGTCCCCGACCGGTCCTCGCGCGAGTCGTAATATCCCGCCTCGAAGTTCGCAATCCCCTTTCCCAGCGGACCCCGAACGCTGAAGCCGTATGCCGAAAGCTCCGGAAACGTCGCCCGACCTGTTACCGCGTCCATCCCCGACGGACTTTTCCAGTATCCGTGATACCCGTACCCCGCCAGCTCGATCCCGCTCACGTTCTTGTAGACCCGAACCGCCACCTCGTCGTCCCGGAACCACCGGTTCGGACGGTCCGCGTCCACCACCGCATCCCGTCCCGCAATCCGCCCCAGCGCCGGACTGTAATACGACACCCGCCGACCGTCGATGTATCGGTCCGCGTCGAAGCAGGGCGTATACACCACGTTCACGTTCGCCACGTCCGAAAACAGCGACACTTTCAGCGCGTCCGAAGGCGCCTTCAGATAGGCGTCATCCCGACCGAGAAAAAATGAGTTGTAGTCTTTCGGAAACAGGTCGTTGATGAAAACCAGGTCCCCCGTCCCCCACGTCAGGATCTGTCGACCCGCCTTCACGTCCATGAAATCCATCGGCGTCCACGAAAAGCTCGCTTCTCGCAGGTCCAGAAAGCCCCGCCCCTCTTCCAGGTCGATCCGATGCTTCCTCGCCACCGCGTCCAACAGAAAATCCGCCGTCAGGTGAATCCCCGCCTTCGACCACAGCTTCTCCATCTCGAGTTGCAGCCGCGCCTCCCCCAGCGACGCGTCCCGCTCGTGCTCGTTCTCACGCGTCCACGTCCCGCCACGCACGTCCAGAAAACCCGTCAGCGCAGTCTCCGCTGATGTGCCCTCCGCGGCCTTCTCCTCCGTCCCATCCTCCTTCTTCTCTTCAAGTCCTTCCGGAACCGCGGGCTCCTCGCCCTCCGTCGTCTCCCCGCCCCCCAGACCCTCCGGAAGCCCGGGCTCCTCTCCACCACCCCCGGATTCCAGCCCCTCAGGCAGCGCGGGCTCATCATCGTCCTGTCCGATTTCCTCACGGG
>CAZVTD010000391.1:0-2178 GCA_964629945.1 uncultured Planctomycetota bacterium
CCACTCGTTGTTCATTATTATGGAACATATCCCACATCGATGAAATTATACCCCGCCCCCCCCCCCTGTCAAACGCTTTCCCAACCTTTTTTCACCCTTTCAGCCCGTACAAACCGAAAGGCGGCTCCCTTTTGGAAGCCGCCTGTCTTCTCCGGTTTACCCATCCACGATTAAGGCGTCGACCCGCTCAGCCTTTCGCCTCCTGGCTGCCGCAGGCCGACTCCGACCCCAGCTCCTTCTGCGCCCCGCAGTGTTCGCAGTGTTCCAGCAGGGCGTGTCGGATCCCATGGCAGTGACCGCACTCCTCGAACAGCTTCGTCCCGCACGCCGGACAGGTGTAGTCCTCCTCCTTGGCCGATCCGTCCCCATGCGGGAGGACCTTATGGACCGTCCGTCTCGTCCAGTAGAGGAACTTCCGAGGACCGGTGCGGATCGGATACTCGCACACGGGACAGAGGAACCGCTCGTAGGCCTCCCGGTATCGTCGAATCAGCCAGTCCAGCTTGGGGGCCACCGTGATCCGGATGAAGTGCACCAGAAGTCGCGCGACAACCGCCAGCAGCGTGAGGATCAGGATATACTTGAAGTAGCGCGACGGAAAATACTTGTGGATCACCAGGGCCACCTTCACCAGCGTGGCCACTCCGAAGGCTAGAAGCAGCGGGAAGTACCGATTCCCCCGTCCGCGAATCAGCAGGATCCCCGAAACGACCAGCAGCGGGACCAGAATCGCCAGTTGGTAAAACGCCAGCCTGAGACGGTGCGCATCCCACTGCCTCTCATATTCCCGTTGCGCGGGCTTCTGCTGATCGGCCAGTTGATCGGAGACGTGCCGCTTCTCGTCTTCCAGCGCCTGCTTCTGAGAGGACAGCTCCGTCACGTTCTGGTTCAGGTTCTGGTAGGCCTTCTGGTTCTCCAGAAAGTGCGTCAGGCTTGCTGACAGACTGGTTTCTTCCGCTGTCGAGAGCGTGGAGACTCCCTTCTCGACCCCCAGTCGCTTCAGTTCGAGAAGCTGGTTCATCGTCTGCTGGAGTTTCTTCGAACTGTCGCTCAACAGCTGTTGCTGTTCCCGTTTGCCGGAGATTTGCAGATCGATGTCACGAATCTGCTTCTCCACCTGCGTCTCCCGTGCCACCAGGGTCTGGTCGAGGTACTGCTTCTCGATCTCCTGATAGTTCGGCCCACTCACCGTCCCGATATCCTCCATCAGGAACCCGAGCAGCCAGAAAACCAGGATGCCCAGCACCAGTGTGAACAGTTTGATCAGCAGCCGGACTCCCCACGTTCCCCCCGACACGTTCTTTTTCATCTCCGCTCCTTGACCTGTGGACCTGACTCATCCCGAACTGTGCCGCGCTTTCCGGGCAACCCCATCTCCCGATTCTACCTGCGCCCTTGCCCCCCTGTCCAGCCGCGTTCACTGACGTGCCGAGACATTGACCCGGCGAAACGTCTCGAAGCACCGCCCGTCCGCCTGCCTCGTCTCCTCGATCATCCTCTTCACAACAACATCCCGGAACACCTCCCGGTCCGCCTCCGCCACGTGGACCAGGAAAGGCACCAGGCTCGGCTGATCCACCCACCGCACCATCGTCTCGACGTCGGGAAAGAACCGGTCTGCGTTCTCGCCCCACACCCGGACCTCCCGCAGCCCTCTTCCCGCCACAAGTTCCCGATACTCGTCCACCGCGGGCATAAACCAGGGCCACTCGAACCCCTCGAAATACCCCGCGAACCGTTCTTCCCCCATCGCCTCCCGCACCACCTTGATGAAATGCCTGCAGTTCCCCTCCCCTCCGAAGTTGAACCGCAGCCTCCCGCCGTCGCGCAGTGCCCGCTTCACGTTCCCCAGCAAATGCCCGTGATCCTTGACCCAGTGGAGCGTCGCGTTCGAGAACACCACGTCGAACGCCCCTGCAAAATCCAGCGCGTTGATATCCATCAGCAGGAACCACAGGTTCTCACGCTCCCGCGGGCGGGCCGCCTCGATCATCCCCTGTGACGCATCGATCCCCACCACCCTCCCCCGCGGCACCCGTTCCGCGATCCGTGCCGTCAGCACCCCGTCGCCGCACCCCAGGTCCAGGCCGTGCTCATCCCCCCGAAGCGCAAGTTCCGCGATCAACCGGGAACCCCACTCTTTCTGCTGGTTCGATGCCTTCTCATAAGCCGTACCCT
>CAZVTD010000392.1:0-2169 GCA_964629945.1 uncultured Planctomycetota bacterium
TTCGAAGGACCGCCCCTTGGGGCGGGGAGGCTTCACCCGCCTTCGCCCGGAAGGACCGCCCCTTGGGGCGGGGAGGCTTCACTCCATGAAGAACGCGCAGCACTCAGTCCTCGACAATCGGTTCGGATGTGGTGTGTGGGTCGGATTATGAGGATATCCGCTTGAAGATGCTCGCAAAAGTTGCTATAGTCAAAGGGTTCGTCGGTTGCGGGAAGAGGCGGTTCATGGCGGAGGGACAGGGCGATGAAGGAGGCCATCAGTCGTCTGGCACTGGTTGTTCTGAAGCCCGCCGCGGGCAGAGGAGAATGCGAGCGGGAACGGCTTGCCGAGTGGTCGGAGGGTTCGCCGTGGGGACAGAAGATCGGTCTCCAGGAAGAGAGTCTGGGTGTGCTCGGGGGTCTTGTGTGTCGGTGGGGGGATGGGGCGAACCCGCCTCTGGCTACGTCGAGCGACCAGAACGTGAGGGTTCTGCTGGACGGGAGTCTGTTCAACAAGGAAGAACTGCGAGGCCGGGCTTTGGGTGTTCAGGGCGAGGGCGTTGGTGGAAGCGAGAGTTCGCTGCTGCTGCGGCTGTATCTTGGAGAGGGAGCATCGTTCGTCGCAGAGGCGAACGGGTGGTTCGCGGCGGTGGTGGTGGAGTGTCGGCTGAAGCGTGTGTATGTGGCGACGGACCGCTTCGGGATGCACCCGCTGTATTACTGTGAGACGGAGCGGGGGTTGTTCGTGGCGAGCGAGGCGCGCACGGTGTTGAAGCTGGCGGGTCTTCGGACTGAGCTGTCGCTGGCGGGTCTTGCGGATTACCTGGCCTATAACGGGGTATTGAACGGTCGGACGCTATTCCGGGACGTGTATCGGATGCCCGCGGCGGCGCTGTGGCGCTTCGACGGACAGGCGTGGGACCGGGGACAGCATTTCGATTTCAGGACGCTTGTGGGATCGTCGTCCGAGGGTGTGGCCTTGAAGGGGGAGGCGGATGCGGAAGAGGTTTTCGCCCGTGTGGTTCCGCGGTATCTGTCGCCTCGCGAGGAGGTGGCGTTTTCGGTGACGGGGGGATGGGATACGCGGCTGATTGCGTCGTTCATGGATGGGTCGTCGCCGCGAAGCTACACGTATGGGATGAACCCGAGGAGTCCGGACGCGGTTCTGGGACGGAGGGTGGCGGAGACGATCGGGAGTGAGCACACGTTCTTTTCGATCACGGAGGATTTTTTCCGGAAGTTCGGTGAGCTGGCAGAAGAGGCGATGTGGTCGAGCGACGGGATGTCGGATATCGTGAACGCGGACATCCCGTTCGTGTTCGACCAGTTCGGTCCCGAGGTCAAGCGGCTTCTGACGGGGAAATATGGGACGCAGATGAGAGCCGAGGCACTTCCGGCGATGTTCCGTCAGGGTCTGGGTTACGTTTTTGAGAGTGTGGATCCGGACCTTCGCGAGGGTCTGAAACAGATGGCGGGCGCATCGCTGCAGGAAAGTCTGGCCCGGGTCGACTATGGGGTGGGGCGGTGTCAGCGAGACCTGCTTTTCATTCTGCTGGAGGAGTGTCGGCGGATCTGGGGTGGGAACCTCGCCATCGAACGGACGAGGGTGAGTCCGTGCACGCCTTTTCTGGACAATGAGGTGGTGGGGCTGTGGTTTGCGCTGCCCGAGGGTTTGCGACAGGGTTCCGGTTTGAGGAAGACGCTTGTGAGTCGTCGTCGTCCGGACCTGGCAGTGGTTCCGACGGACCGCGGGGATCTGGCGATGGCGGGAGGGGTGTCTTCGCGTCTGTCGGCGTGGCGCTATCGGGTTCTGGGGAAGCTGAACATGGTTGCGAACGCCCGCCGGGTGCCTCCGAAACTGAGAGTGGACAGGCTGCCGTTCGCGAAGATGGGGAGCACGCAGTACAGGAGGTGGCTGCGCGAGGAACTGTCGGGGTTCGTGCGCGAGGTTCTTCTGGATCCCGATGCGCTGAGACGAGGGGTGTTCACGAGAGCGGCAATCGAGAGGGCTGTGTCGGAGCATCTTGGTCGCAAGGTGGATCGGTCGAACGAACTGCGGAAGATGCTGAGCCTGGAATTGACGCATCGTATTTTCTTTGACGGGCAAGCGTAGGCTCAAAGCGGGGCTTCCGACATTCTCGTCGGGCGGGCAAGACGGGTGACGGCGACGAGTGCGGGGGCGTGGGCGGGG
>CAZVTD010000393.1:0-2152 GCA_964629945.1 uncultured Planctomycetota bacterium
AAGCCGGCCCCCTGACCTCTCATCTCACTCCTCTTTGCCGTTTTTGCCCATTGGGTCTGGACTTTCACGCCCCTCATTCCCGATTTGAATTTACATCGCCCCCTCCCGCCTTTACCATGGGTTCAACTTAGGGAAGGAGCCTCTTCATGCCCATCGAGATGACCGAAAACGCCTGTGCCGTCCTGGGCTGCGCACGTCAGGAAGCCCGCTGGTTCGGCTCCGGCGCCGTCGAATCCATACACCTCCTCCTCGGCATCACCCGTCAGCCCGATGCCACCGCCGCCCGCGTCCTCCAGGCACTCGGCATCAACGCCAAAAAGGTCGCCCTCACCCTCGGCACCACCGCCCCGGAAACCCGACCCGACATGACCGGGGATCTCCCCTGTTCCCCCAACCTCAAAACCATCCTCGCCGCCGCCGAGGACGCCGCCCGGGCCGGAACGCGTGTCCGACTCGGCTCCGAACACCTCCTCCTCGGAATCATGGCCGTTCCCCATTCCCGGGCCGCAAAGCTCCTCGCCCGCTTCGAGCTCACCCCCGCTGCGGTCGCCGAGCAGGTCGCCCGCACCCTCGCCGAGCACAAAACCCCTGAAATCACCCAGGGCGATCTCGCCGCCGTCGTCGATCTCGACGTCCACTTCGCCGCCGCCGGACCCGACGCCACCCGAAACGTCTATCGCATCCTCGACGCCAATCTCAACCGCGCGGGCGAAGCCGTCCGCGTCATCGAGGACTGCGCACGTTTCATCCTCGACCACCCCGTCCTTGCCCAGGAAGCCAAGTCCCTCCGTCATCGCCTCCGACACGCCATGGACACCCTCGAAATCCCCTCCGCCCAGCTCCTCGAAGCACGCGCCGTCACCTCCGACGTCGGGACCCTCCTCACCTCCGTCGGCGACGTCTCCCGTGCCACCCTCTCCACCGTCCTCCGGGCCAACTTCCGCCGGCTCGCCGAATCCCTCCGGACCCTCGAAGAATACGCCAAGCTCGCACGAAAACCCTTCGACGCCTTCGAACGGCTCCGTTACGACGCCTACGAGCTCGAAAAACACTTTGCTCAGCCGCTGCCCAAACGCGCCTCCCTCGACGACGTCTCCCTCTACGTCCTCGTCTCCGCCTCCTCCACAGGTCGTTCCACCCTCGAAGTCCTCGAAGAGGTCCTCGACGGCGGTTGCCGGATGGTCCAGCTTCGCGAAAAGAACCTCCCCGACCGTCAACTCCTCGAACTCGCCCGGGCCGCCCGCCAACTCACCCACCGCGCCGGGGCACTCCTCATCATCAACGACCGCGCCGACCTCGCCCATCGCGTTGGGGCCGATGGCGTCCACCTCGGTCAATCCGACCTCCCCGTCCACGAGGCCCGGCGAATCATCGGCTTTGACCGACTCGTCGGCGTCTCCACCCATTCCCCGGAACAGGCCTTCGAAGCCGAAGCCGCAGGTGCCGACTACATCGGGGTCGGACCCGTCTTCGCCTCACCCACCAAGCCGGGCGTTCCCGTCGCCGGTCCCGAACTCCTCCGCGCCATTGCCGACATTCGCCTGCCTTTCTTCCCCATCGGGGGCATCACCCTCGACACCCTCCCCGGCCTCCGTGCCCTTGGCGCCTCCCGGCTCGCACTCTCCTCCGCGGTCATCAACTCCCCCGATATCTGCGAAACCACTCGCGCCTTCCTCCACGCGCTCCGACCCTGATCCCCCGCTCCCTTTCCGCAGCCACTTGGTAGTTGATAGTTGATCGATGATCGTTGATAATTGATCGTTGATTCCGTTCTTCAGGTGAGCCAAATGTCCCACGACGTCCGCCAACAGATCATGTCACGCGTCAAAACTGTCGTCGTCAAGATCGGCACCGCCGTCCTTTCCGACGCCAACGGACGTCTCGACCGCACCGTCATCACCGCGCTGGCCTCGCAGGTCTCCGATCTCGTCGACCGCGGACTTCGCGTCGTCCTCGTCTCCTCGGGCGCCGTCGGCGCGGGCATGGGCGAACTCGGCCTCGCCCAGCGTCCAAAAACCCTCCCCCACCTCCAGGCCGCCGCCGCCGTCGGACAGGCCCCCCGCATCCAGGCCTACGCCGCCGAGTTCCGGCCCCGTTCCCGACGCGCCGCTCAGGTCCTCCTCATCCGCGCGGATTTCCCCGCCCGGCTCCG
>CAZVTD010000394.1:0-2141 GCA_964629945.1 uncultured Planctomycetota bacterium
CCCATCCCCCCAGCACGAACGTTCCCCAACATCCCTGCGTTCTCATGTGTCCCTCTCCAACATCAAGCCCGCGCATCCGTCTCACCATCCCGGCTCATGCTTTCACAGCCCGATCCGCTTCTGCACCGCACCGGCCAGTTCGAAAAGTTCCCGACTGCGCTCACGATATCCCGAACCCAGGAACCACTGGTGACCTGTCACGTTCTGTTCGACCCCGCCTCGCCACTGCACGCCCTGGTGACCTTTCTCTCCCTCCTTGCGAGGCGTCAACTGCAGGCTGCTCATCGACAGCCACAGCATCCGGTGGCGTCCCTCCAGGGTCATCTCGCACCGTTTCACCAGGTCCTCTCCCAGCTTCGCCCGCAGCGCCTGATCACTCAGCGCGCGCTCGATCATGATGCGCGCTTCGCTTTCCTGGACCCCCTCGCGCATCGCCACCAGCCGGTGCGTCTCGATCGCCCCCTTCTCACCCGGCGCAAGCACCGCGTCCACGATGATCAGGTTCCGCCAGTTGCTCTCCGGGTAGCGCTCGAACGCGCGACCCATCCGACGGTCCTTCTTGTCCTTCAGCACCTTCCACAGGTCGCCGCCGATGCGGCCGATTCCCGTCTGTTCGCCCGTCACGTTCGTCTCGGCCATGCCTCGCCAATATGTGCTCGGATACTGCTCACGGACCCACCGCGCAAACTCCGTGATGATCACGTCGCGCCGGCTCCAGCCCATCCGGCTCTCCAGCCTCGGCGCGTCGCCACGACGGCTCCACGCCCCGTCGTCCCCGTAATACACCGTCCACACCCGCGCCTGGTATCCCACCTTCGCTATCCCGTAAATCCGCCCCTCCTTGTCGCGATGCGTGCTGAACCCCTCATGCGAATGCATCGCCCACGGAACGTCCCCGGCCACCTCCTTCAGGAACCCCACCTCCTCCTTCGTCGCCCACGTGTCATACAGCAGCCCCAGCGTCATCGCTTCATCCAGACCGCGCTTCTTCAGCCGCGCGTGAAGACCGTCGAACAGCGGCTTCCACAGAGGCTTGCTCGCCTCCCCCTCGAACAGCGTCGGAAGTTCCACCAGCTCCGTCTTGCCCGTCGCCTTGTCCACCACCGTCACCATCGGACCGTGCCCCACCTCCACACCCTTCTTCTCCAGGTTCTCACGCGTGATACGGTCACGTCCACCCCCGGCTCCCGCCGAAGTGTCCGGATCCTTCGGCATCATGTACACGTCCCACACCAGAAAGATGATCCGTCTCGGCTTCCCCATCTGTGTTTCCGCCGTGTCCAGATACCGCTCCATGATGCTGAAGTCGTGCTCATACGTCCCGTCCGCTTTCTTCACCCACCGAACCATCGACTCCTCGTTCCCGATGTTCGTGTGACCGATCAGCGGAACGTACACCGTTCGGCAGCCCGCATCCCCCAGCATCCGCAGCGACTCCCCGATCATCTCCCAGTGCTTCTCGCTCCACAGCGGAACGTTGTACTCCAGCGCCAGCGTGTCCGGACTCTGGATCAGGTCCACTTCCGTCAGGTAATCGTCCTTGTTCGGAAGCGTGAAATCCGCCACGTTCAGTTCCACCGGAACCTGCATTGCCTTCTCGCCGGTCATCTCGATCCGCAGCACCCCCTGGTACTTCCCCGAGCCCGCGTCTTTCGGAACCACCACCGTCAGCCACACCGGCACCACCGCCGCGTTGCGCGGACGCATCGCCTCGGGAACCTGGTTGTACAGGTACGTGCGCTGCAGCGATCCGCCGATCAGCCGAACCCGCCCTTCCGCGTCCACCCCGGGCCAGCGGCCGAGGCCCTTCCTCATGTAGAACACACCCCACTTCTGCCTGTGCGCGTCGAACTCCGCCACCGGATACTCCGCTGCCGGCTCCGGATTCAATCCCCCGATCAATTCCGGAAACGTCGGATACGGCGCCAGGTCGTTGTTCCGGTTCGCCAGGGCCACCTCACCCTGCGGATACTCCACCCCATACTGGATCCGCACCGCCGACGCAGCGATCGTCTTCCCGCCCTCCCCTTTTCCCGCAGGGGAGATTTTAATCTCCGCGTTTTCCCGGTTTGGCTCCGCATTACCGCCGCGAATGAATTCGCGGTTACGGAGGGGGGGGTGACGGTTTTCTTCGAATCATT
>CAZVTD010000395.1:0-2137 GCA_964629945.1 uncultured Planctomycetota bacterium
TGTGAGCGGGGTGGTGCACCTGACTCGGGATCAGGGGCTGCGCCTCTATGATCCTAATGAAAAGAAGCTGCTGAAGCTGGGGCTGGAGGAGTTGGAGGGGATCGAGGTCCGGGTGGTCAAAGAGTGGATGGAAAAGGAGTGGCGCTGGAAGGAAAACGCGAACGACGAGAAGGTGTACACGGGGAAGGAATACCCGGTAAGGGAATACGAGACGACGATTACGCTCAAAGGGGGGAAGAAGATCGCGGGGGACTGCACGGCACTGCTTTACGTGCGGACGGAAAACGGGGAAAGCCGATTCATCCTGCATAAGCGGCAGAAGGGCGAGGTGGGACAGAAGCTGGAGGATCTGGTGTACGTGAAGCGGGTTGCGTTTGGAAAAGCGGAGAACGAGGCGGAAAAATAGCAGGAAGTTTCAACTCAAAAACCAACGACACCCAAAGCCACAAAGAATGAGGACGGCTCCCATGATGAGAGCCGTCCTTTTCTTTTGAGGCGCCCTGCCCTGCCGTCAGGTGAAGATGACGCGGAAGAATTCGTCGACGGTGGTTTCACCGGCGAGGACCTTGTTGATGCCCGACTGTTTGAGGGGCTGCATGCCGAGTTCGACGGCGGCACGGTAGATGGCTTCCTTGGTGGTCTCGCGCGCGATGAGGTCCTTGAGCTCGTCGACGACCTCCATGACCTCGTAGACGCCCGTGCGTCCGGAGTAGCCGGTGTGGAGGCAATGGGCGCAGCCCCTGCCCCGATAGAGCGGCACGTCCTTGTGCTGGTCGGGATCGAGTCCGAGCTGTTTGTAGATCTGGGGGCCCGGGGAATAGGCGGTCCGACAGTGCGGACAGATGCGTCGGACGAGCCGCTGGGCGATGACGCCGACGAGGGCGTTGGAGATGAGGAAGGAGGGGGTGTCATACTGGTAGAGGGAACTGGCAGTGGATGGGGCGTCGTTGCCGTGAACTGTGGAGAGGACGAGGATGCCCGTCATGGCGGCGCGCACAGCGGTGCGTGCGGTTTCGTTGTCGCGGATTTCGCCGACCATGATGGTGTCGGGGTCCTGGCGGAGGATGGCGCGGAGCCCGGCGGCGAAATCGAAGCCCCGGCGGTAATCGACCTGAAGCTGGTTGGTCCCCTTGAGACGGTATTCGACGGGGTCCTCGATGGTCATGACGTTGCGGGAGAGGATGTTGACCTGGTTGAGACAGGCATACATGGTGGTGGTTTTTCCGGAACCGACGGGACCGGCGGCGAGGATCATGCCATAGGGACGGGAGAGCAAGGTGTCGAGACGCGAGCGCTGGGCGGGGTCGAGCCCGAGCTGCGAGAGTCCGGTGACGACGGTCCGTTCGGTGATGATTCGGATGACGGCGGATTCGCCCAGGTAGCCGGGGACGGTGGAGATGCGCATGTCGACGGCGTTGTCGTCGGCGTGGAAGGTGATGTGTCCGTCCTGGGAACGTCGACGCTCGGCGATGTCGAGATTGCTCATGACCTTGAGCCGACTGACGACGGAGGTCCCGACGGCGCGCGGGAGGTTCATGATGTCGTGGAGGAAGCCGTCGATGCGATAGCGGACACGGAGTCCGCGTTCCTGACTTTCGAGATGGACGTCGGTGGCGCGTGCGTTGACGGCACCGGCCAGGACGGCATCGGTGAGCGCGGTGACGGAGCCCTCTTCGGGGCGGTCATCGGCCACCTGTGCGCGGGCGGCCAGCAGCACGCGGCCGGGTTCATCGTCCGGGGCGAGACGCGCGGTATCTCCGATGACCCAGGTCTGGAGGGCCTGCTGGATGACGGAGGCGGTGGTGAGGACGGGGCCCAGGTCGAGGTCGAGGGTCTCGGCGAGTTCTTCGATCTGCGGGATGCGGGTGGGGTCGGCAAGCATGACGGTGAGTTCGCGTCCGCGACGGGCGATGGGGACGGCCTGGAACTTGACCTGGACGGGCGCGGGGAACTCGGTGATGACGTCGGGGTCGAGGGTGGGGATGGGGGGTTTGACGAAGGTGGGTCCGCTCTGCTCGGCGACGGTCGGTGCGGCGTGGGTGGTGAATAGCGGGCGCGCGGCATGAGCACGTAGCTGCGTCCCCGGCGCCGAGCTCCACCAACAGCCGCGTGGGGCTTCGAATTCCACGACAGCGTC
>CAZVTD010000396.1:0-2136 GCA_964629945.1 uncultured Planctomycetota bacterium
GCCAAGGATGCCGAGGGTGTTCGTCGGGTTGGGGTGTGTCTCACGTGGGAGAGTCAGCCGAGCGGCCGGGTGGTCGGGAAGGGATTCAGCAGTGACGGTCGGGTGGTGGACCTGGAGCTTTCCCGTCCCGAGGATGAGGTGATCCAGCAGACGGCGGCGTCGGCGTTCAAGGAGCTGGGGTTCAACGTGGTGATGGCGGGGACGGTGAGGCCGACGAGTGCGGACGTGGTTCGGACGGAGATCGAACGTCTGCACGCGGACTACCTGGCGATTCCCAACCTTCATGAGTTTCTGGTCACGACCAGTCCGGTTTCGAATGCGCCGACGATCGGGACGATGGACCTGGTGGTGCAGGTGTTCGGGCCGGGCGGGGGCGAGGTGGCCGAGGTTCAGGTTGTGGCCACAATGGCCTGGCGTCTTGGACCGGGAACGCCTGGTCCGGACGAGCTGAAGACGTGCGTGGAGGAGATGCTGAAGAAGATCAAGCGGCAGATCACGCAGGACCCGGCGCTGCTGAAGACGCTGGGACTGGATCTGTCGGCGGCGGCGGCTTCGCTGCCCAAGTAGGGCCGGGGTGCATGAGATCAAACGGGCCACCTGTGCTTGTGCGCGGGTGGCCCGGTTCGTTTTCAGTGGTATGGGGGCAGCCCGGGTGGAGGTCGTCCTGTTCGAGCACGGGGAGGGTCTGGGTGGATTTCATGGCGTCGTTGGCGGTGGTGGTGGTCAGGAAGGTGCGGAAGGCGTCGTCGTAGGTGGAGCGGATTGCGGAGGGGTCTCCGGTTCGGACGGCGTCGATGAAGATGCGGTCTTCGAGCTCGTAGGGGTCGTTGGAGGTTCGGATTTCGGTGCGCTTGCCTTTCTCGTGGATGACGAGTCCGTCGAGTGTGAGGTGGAGCATGAGGTCGCGGGCGAAGACCTTCAGACCGGTGTCGAAGCCCGGGAAGAGGTCGGTGGCGAGGAAGACGCCCAGGGGGCCCTTGCGGAAGCGTGCGATGACGGCCGAGGCGTCGTCGATGTCGTAGTTGGAGACCTCCGGGGCGAGGATTCCCGAGAACGCGCCGGCCTGGACGGTGTGGACGTTCCCGGCGAAGTAACGTGCCAGGTCGACCATGTGGGTGTTCTGTTCGAGCAGTTGTCCGCCCGAGCGTGCGCGCTGGCGCCACCAGGGGGTCTCGGGCATGCCGGAGAGCCAGGTTCCCAGCAGGAGCGCGACGGGGCGGTCGGCGAGGAGTTTTCGGGCGGTGTCGGTGTGCTCGAAGTAGCGCCAGTGGTATCCGACCGAGACGATGAGTCCGGATTCGGTCAGGCGACGGACTTTTTCGGCGGTGCGCTCGGGGGAGAGTCCCAGGGGTTTTTCGATGAAGAGGTGGACGCCTGCGTCGGCGGCACGCAGTTCGAGGTCGGCGTGTGCGAAGGGAGGCAGGCAGACGTAAAGACAGTCGAGTTTCTCGGCGCTGAGCATGTCGGCGGCGTTGTAGTGGACGGCGGCACCGAAGTGGTCGGCCAGACGCGAGGCGCGGACGGGGTCGGTGTCGGAGACGGCCGTGATGCGCACGTCGTCGAGCCGGGCGAGGTTGGTCATATGCAGTTCGGCAATCCCTCCGGCACCGGCAAACCCGACGTGGACGGTCATTGGGCGTCTCCGTGAGAGGGGTTGGGGTCGTCGGGTTCCCTGGCGGGTCCGGCGAGCTTTCGGATGGTATCGTCCACCGTGGAGAGGCTGACGATGCGCAGGCCGAAGTGGTCTCCGACGCGGACGACCTGTGCGCTGCCGATGGAGGTGTTGTTGACCATCAGCTCGACGGGAGCCCCGACGGGGACGTCCAGCGGCACGACAGAACCGGCGGCCAGGTCGAGCAGTTGACGGAGTTTCAGGGTTTTGCGTCCCAGGACGGCAATGACGGGGATGCGGATCTGAAGGAGGCGGTTGAGGTCTCGCCCGACGGGGGAAGACTCGGGATTTCGGACGTTCCGTCTGCGCGGGGACGTCGATTTGGGTCTTTCGGATGGTGTTTTTGGGGAAGTCATATTTGCCCCCGTGTTTGTGTCAAAGGCCAATGTATCCGCCTGGGAGGGGTTGTTCAAGGCAAATCCGGGGGCTGTTCGGGGCGCCGGGAGCCGTTGCGGGGGGGCTTT
>CAZVTD010000397.1:0-2118 GCA_964629945.1 uncultured Planctomycetota bacterium
CCCCTTCCCTCGCCCCTATTGACCCGCCGGCACCCTCAGGTAAAGCCGGTGCCCACCGGGACTGAGCCTGTAAGGACGCTCGACCTCCTGCCTCGTATCCGACGCTGTCCCCTTCTCGACCACCTCGTTCACGTTGAACACCATCTCAGGCGGTTCCGGCACATTCATCTCTCCCCGTTTGAGCACCTGGCCCGTTTCCGTTTCCGACACGATCCCCTTCTCGAACCCCTCGACCCACAAATCCACCTCCGTCGTGCTGAACACCCACACCTCCGCAACCGGACTCGGCGGACCCACCAGCCCCTGACTGTAGCACTCGAACAGCACCTCTTTCCCCGCCTTGTCCTTCGACAGCGTCACGCCGTCCGAATATCCATGCCAGCCGAAAACCTTCGCCCCCCGCCGGACCTCAGGCACCACGCCTTGCAGCGGACCCGACCCCTCCATCCAGTGGCACGCCACCTGTTTACAGCCTGACGTCTTGAAGGAGTTCCAGTCCAGCGTCAACTGCATCTCCGCCGGCCCCACCACCGGCTGTCCCGGCTTCGTCGGCGTCTCCTTCTGCTGACAGCCTGCCGCCGCCAGAATCACCACCACCAGCCCGCACAGCACCCATCCGCCGGCGACCAACCCGCCGCGCCGGACCTCCGAACCGATCGTCCTCATCACGCACCTCCCCTATTCCCAAACGTTCCTCGGCGTCCTGACCCATACATCCCACATTCCGAAGTGCGTGCCATCTTACCACATCTCACTCCTCCCGCAAGCCCCTCTCTCCACCCTCCGGCCCCGACTTGTCGGGGTCGCCTCGGCGTAGTCCTGTCTGGCTCCTCTCACAACCCCAACTCACACCCTGCCTGGGCGGGCAGGCGCCCTCGCCTGCCCCACCGCTTAACTCCTCTCACAACCCACGCTCTCGCTTGTGGAAAGTTGCTGTTACTGATGTTGATCGCTGATCGTTGATAATTGATCGTTGATCTACTTCTCCTCGCCCCCACCCTGCCTGTGCGGGCAGGCGCCCTCGCCTGCCCCACCGCTTAACTCTCCTGCCAACCCACGCTCTCGACCCAACCAAGCTGCTGTTTCTGCTGTTCGTTGTCCATTGTGTGTTGTGTATTGTGTGTCGCCCATTGACGTTGTTGCTGTTGTTCGCCGTTCATTGTCCATGGACCGTTGTGTGCTGCCCATAGCCTATTGATCTGTTCCCGGTCTCCTTACTTGATCTTCACCATCCCGTTCCGCCAATCCAATCCCTCCGGCCACGCCACCTCCACCAGCCACACCTCTTCCTCATCCCTTATCACGTACCGCAGGCTTTTCCCCTTGCGGCTGTCCGGGAACATCTCGATCTCTTGATGCACCGGCCCCTCGATCCCGTCGACCACAACGTAGCGCCCTCTCGTCTCCCTCCGTGAAACCGGGATGCAGATGTGTTGCCCATCTCCCGAGAAAGCCGCGTACCCCCACACCTTCTCCCGGGGCGTCCACATCATCTCGTCACATATCAGGAACATCGGCTGAGAGAGATCCTTGCCCCGAGCCCAATAGCTCATGTGACTCCCGTCCTCCGAGAACTCCGCTTCAGACATGATCCGCCAGAACACCGGCCCTTCTTGACCGTCCACCACCATCCGGTCCTTGCCCTTCCCGTTCCGCGTCACGTACGCCAGCTTCCTTCCATCCGGCGAAAACTTCAGCATCTCGATCTCCGCATATCTTGGGCCGCTCTTCCCGCCACGCATCAATGTGCACGATCCCCTATCCTCTGCCGCGTACACGTGCTCTTTCCCATCTGGCGAAAACTCCCCCCAGACCAGACGCGTGTGCGCCGGCCCTACCTTCCCGTCCACCACGTAATGCCACCCCTGCTCATCCTTCACCTCATACTGCACGTGCTTCCCGTCAGCCGAGAAGAAGCACATACTGACCATCTCGAACATCGGACCTTCTTTCCCGTCCACCACCAGACACCACTTGTCACCCCGCATCACACCGTACGCCACGTGCTCCCCGCGGTTCGAAATCATTGCACCCCCCCAGAACTCTTCCGGCGTCTCCCATGGTCCGGGTTCGCCGTCGATCACCCGGCTTATCTTCCCCCCCTCAGACGCGATATAG
>CAZVTD010000398.1:0-2118 GCA_964629945.1 uncultured Planctomycetota bacterium
AGGCCAGGCTGATCGTGGTATCGGGGGCGGCACTGGGGGTGATTGTGGCGGTGTTCCTGATCGCGTCGCTGGTGGGGAAGAAGACGAACAGGCCCGTTGAGGAGCAAAAAGCAGCGTAATCAAGGAGAATCCACGGAGGGAACAGGGGCACCTTTTGCGTGGATGAAGCGGGCGGCTGCATTCGACGTAACTTATTGTTAAAATTAGTGTTGTGGCGAACGTCTTCCGGGATTTCGGGGTTGGCGGGGGTCGGGCTCTGTGGGGAGAGCGGCGAGGACGGGACGAGGGATTCTTTTGATGCAAGTCTTTTATTTGCATCATGTTATGGAATCGTCATGCCGCCGGGTCGGGGAAATGGGGGCCCAGCGAGGGCGTCCATGGCGGGCTATCGGGGAAATGAGCTGGTGGTCTGCGGGAGGCGTCCGCGTGGGGGGATGTGCTGAAGAAGACCGTGAAGGGGTGGTTGGAACTTGACCGGAGGGGGTGGAGAAGCTATCTTGAGGTGTTTGCCGTAAGGTCCTGAAAATTCAAGAGGAAAGGTCAAGAGAGGCATGCCGGGAATATGCGTGGTGGGAGCACAGTGGGGCGATGAGGCGAAGGCCCGGGTGGTGGACGTGGAGGCGGAACGTGCGGAGATCGTGGTACGCTCGCAGGGCGGGGCGAACGCGGGTCACACGGTGGTGGTGGGGAACGAGAAGTTCATCCTGCACCTGCTGCCCTGCGGGGTCTTGCACCCGGGGAAGATCAACATCATGGGGAACGGGATGGTGATCGACCCGGCGTATCTGATGGAGGAGATGGCAGGGCTTGGGAAACGGGGCGAGGATCTTGCGGGACGACTGCTGATTTCGGACCGTGCGCACGTGGTGATGCCCTATCACAAGCTGATGGATAAGCTTTCGGAGCAGCGAGCCCGCGGGGGTGGGAAGCTCGGGACGACGGGACGCGGGATCGGGCCCTGCTATGCGGATAAGATGGCACGGGTGGGTTTCCGCGTGGCGGACCTGTACGACGAGGAGGTGTTCCACCAGCGATTGAAACAGGTGCTGATGGAGAAGAATCTCCTGCTGACCCAGTTGTACGGGGCAGAGGCGATGTCGGCGGAGGCGATCTGGGAAGAGTACCGGGGTTACGCCGAGCGGATGAAGGTGTTCGTGACGGAGACGCAGACGTACCTGGTGCGGGCACTCAAGGAGGGGAAGCGGGTGCTGTTCGAGGGTGCTCAGGGTGCGCTGCTGGACATCGACCACGGGACGTATCCGTTCGTGACGAGTTCGAACGCGTCGGTGTTCGGCGTGGCGGCGGGTTCGGGGGTTCCGCCGAGGCATATCAACAAGGTGATCGGGGTGACGAAGGCGTACACGACGCGGGTGGGTGAAGGGCCTTTCCCGACGGAGTTGAAGGACAAGCAGGGAGAGGCGCTGCGCGAACGCGGGGCGGAGTTCGGTGCGACGACGGGTCGGCCGAGACGGTGCGGGTGGCTGGACGCGGTGGCGTGCCGATACGTTTCGGAATTGAACGGGTTCGACGCGCTGGCGATCACGAAGCTGGACGTTCTGACGGGCGAGAAGGTGGTGAAGGTGTGCGTGGCGTACGAGCATGAGGGGAAACGAATCGAGCACTTCCCGAGCGAGCTGAGCGTGTTGGCGGGCTGCACGCCCGTGTATGAAGAGCACGAGGGGTGGACGGAAGACGTGAGGGGGGCGAGGCGGTTCGAGGACCTGCCCAAGGCGGCACGGCATTACGTGCAGTCGATGGAGAAGCTGCTGGGCGCGCCGGCGACGATGGTGTCGGTGGGTCCGGAGCGCGAGCAGATTATCATGCGGTGAGCAACAACACCCACAGCGCCACGGAGACACAGAGAGCACAGAGAACAGCACAGCCTGGGTAAACAGCAACAACAGCAGAAGAAACAGCGAGGGAAACGGCGGAGACTCGCTGCAGCAGCCGCCGTGACACATGGGAAGCAAGGGAGCAGCGTGAACGGGACAGCGAGAATTCGGATGGGCTAACAGAAGAAGAGGCGCGGATGGAGAGGGAACGGCGTTGAAGGCGGCGTGGGTCGGGATGATGGGGCTGGCGGTGGTGGCGGTGTCCGCATGCACGTGCCTGGGGCTG
>CAZVTD010000399.1:0-2110 GCA_964629945.1 uncultured Planctomycetota bacterium
CAAGCACCGACCCCCCCAGCCTCCCCATCATCACCACCACCCCCCCCAGCGCCGCAACACACCCTCTCCTCATCATTCTCCTCTCCCCCTGTCGGTTACCTCAGCACGCGTTGCACTTCCACCCGCGCATTCCCAAAGTTGAGCAGGAGACAAACGCTTAACCCCGTGGCCTTCAGATAGTTCAAACACTGTGCAAGGTGCGTCGGATCCAGGGCTTTGGCCGCTTTCAGTTCCACCAGTAACTTCCCCTCTACCAGGATGTCTGCCGCATACTCGCCCACCGGCACACCGTCATACAGGATGGTCATCCCGTGTTGTTGGCTTACTTGCAGACCGTTCTTGCGTAACTCGTGTGCCAGTGCGTTCTCATACACCTTCTCCAGAAAGCCTGAACCCAATGTGTTGCTCACCGCGTAAGCGCAGCCGATTACTTTCTCTGTAAGCGACTGCATAGCTTCTCCGACCGCCGAACTCCTGACCGCTTCCTCTCTTTTCTCCTTCTTCCATCCGCGAGGGTCTGACTCCATCCGTTCCCCTCTCTTGTGCCTGACCGTTGTTGCTTCCCCGTTTCTTCCCGTTCTTTCTTCGTTGTTGTTTCTTCTTCTCGTTTCTTCTTCTTCGTTTTTCCTATCTGTGTTCATTTGCGTTCATCCGTGGCTTTTCTGTTTCTTCTTCGCTGTTGTTTCTTATTTTCCGTTTTTCCTATCTGTGTCTATCCGTGTTTATCCGTGGCCTCCCTGTTTCTTCTTCACTGCTGTTTCTTCTCCGTTTTCCCTATCCGCGTTTATCTGTGTTCATCCGTGGCTTCCCTGTTTTTTCTTCTTCCCTGCCCCAGCCTAATCGGGGGTTCCCGTTTCGACCTTCGAATCCTTCTTCGCCCCGCGCTCGAAAACCGAATACACCACAGGCACCAGAACCAGCGTGATCACCGTCGAGCTCAGCAGTCCCCCGATCACCGCACGCGCCAGAGGCGCCTGCGCCTCGCCCCCTTCGCCCCAGCCCAATGCCAGGGGCATCAGTCCCAGGATCGTCGTCAACGCCGTCATCAGGATCGGCCGCAGCCGTCGACGTCCCGCCTCCTCGATCGCCGCACGAAGTTCCATCCCGTCACGACGTCTCAACAGGTTCGTGTGGTCCACCAGCAATATCGCGTTATTCACCACGATACCCCCCAGCATGATGCACCCGATGAAGCTCTGGACGTTGAACGTCGTGTTCGTCAGGAACAGCGTCAGGATCACACCGATCGTCGCAAAAGGCACCGTGAACATCACCACGAACGGGTCCCGAAGACTCTCATACTGCCACGCCATCACCATGTACACCAGCGCCAGCGCCAGGACGATGCTCAGCAGCAGTTCCTTGAACGCCTTCTGCTGTTCTTCGTAGTCCCCGCTGTACGTCACCGCGAATCCCCTCGGCTTCGGCACCGTCTTCAGCTTCTCCATCACGTCGCCCAGCACGCTCCCCAGATCGCGCCCGCTGATGTTTGCCGAAACCGTCACGATCCGTTCCTGGTCTTTCCGTTCCACCCGAACCGGACCGCCCCGTTCACGCGTCGCGATCAGGTTCCGCAGGACCACCTGGTCCCCGTCCCCGTTCGTCACCGTCAGGTCCAGCACCTCGTTCATCGTCAGCCGTTCCGACTCCCTCACCTTCACCACGATCGGATACTCGTTCCCCTCCACACGGTAATATCCCGCCGTCGTCCCCGACAACACCGTCTGCAGCGCGTTGGCCACCTCGCTCACCGTCAGCTTCATGTCCGCCGCCTTCTGACGGTCCACCTCGATCAGCTCTTCCGGCGTCCCGCTCTCCCGGCTCACTTTCGTATCCGTCACCCCCTTGACGCCCTTGATCACGTCTTCGATCCGTGCCGCCAGGGCGTCTGCCGTGTCCAGGTCGTACCCGCGGATCTCCACCTGCACCGCTTCCGTGTCGCTCCCGCCCATCATATGCCCCACCATGCTCATCCCTGCCCGCGTGCGGATCTTCACCCCCGCGATCCCGCTCAGCTTCTTCCGCAGCACCCCCGCGGTCTCTTCGCTCGACCGCTCGCGGTCCTTCTGTTTCACCAGCGCCACCCGTTCCGTCCCCGTGTGGCCCCCCG
>CAZVTD010000400.1:0-2098 GCA_964629945.1 uncultured Planctomycetota bacterium
AAAGGCGGCACGTGAATCCCTCGCCCGATGAATGCCCCCTCACGCTCCGCCAGAACCTCCAGCGGCCGCTGAATCCCATCATACACGTTCCCCATCAGGCCCGGACCCAGACGCAGCGACAGAGGCTGTCCCGTCCGCTCTACCGCTCCCCCTGGCTTCAGACCCGACGTGTCCTCATACACCTGCACCACCGCTCGCTCGCCGTCCAGGCGGATCACCTCGCCCACCAGGCGTTCCTCTCCAACGTGCACCACCTCGTACATCTGCACGCCCGCCAGTCCTTCCGCGGTCACGATCGGACCGTTCACTCGCACGATCCGTCCGGGCGTCCCTGCCTGATCACTCATCCCGGCTCTCCCTCTGACCGAACAGGATCCCCGCCAGCGACACCCGCAGGTGCCCCATCTCCCGTTTCAGCCGTTCCTCGAACGTGTTGTCCACCATTTCGTGACCGTCCTCTCCTGTCACCACCACGCCCCCGGACACCTCCTTCGACGCGATCTCCTTTCCCCGCTTCAGGCTGACCTTGCGCCCCAAAGTCCGCTCGATCTCCGAGGCCGTTTCCCTCAGAAAATCCTCCGTCAACCTCTCATGCTGTGCCGCGTTCGCCTGCACCACGAACGCCGACCCGCTCATCTGCCCCACCGCTTCCACCGTCAGCTGTCCCAGCGCGTCCCGGACCTCTTCCGACCCCATCTTCGACAATCTCGCCAGGGCCTCCTTCGCGACGTTCCGGATCATCTCCTCCTGCGCCTTCAGCTTCTCGCGCTTCACCTCCGACTCCACCGTCGCCAGCCTCGTCTGTCTCACCCAGTCCGCACGACGCTGCGCCTCACTCATCACCTTCTCGCGCATCGCCTGGGCCGCTTCGCGCGCGTGGGCTTCTGTCGTTTCCGCGGTCTTCTTCGCACGATCCAGCGCACGCTTCGCCTTGCGATGCGCGTCCTCCAGGATCTCATCCCGAAGCGCTCCCGTCACGTCCTTGCCCTTCACGTCCTCACTCACGGTCCCACTCCCTTTCGACTGATCATCGCTTTGCTGTTGGTGTTGTTACTTTCGAGTTGTGAGTTTCGAGTTTACAGCTTGATCCCCACCGCCTCGCGGATCAGCTTCAGCAGGTCCGGACGGTTCGGGTTCGGGCCCGCGGCCCCGGGAATCTCCACCACCACCGGACGCGTCTGCTGAAACCGCACCCGGTTCACCTCTTCGTGGATGCTCTCGGCCACCACGTCCTCGACGATCACGATTCGCACCTCGTCATCCGCGCACGCCGTCGCCAGCGCCGCCGACGCCTCGTCCGCGTTCCCCACCACCGTCCCCGGAACGCCCGCGTAGCGGAATCCCAGCACCATGTCTTCGCTGCCGATGACGTAGTAGCTCATCGCACCGTCCGCCTCTTCCTGTCCACGTCCTCAGCCCAGCTGACGCATCAGCAGGAACGCCATCAGCAGACCGTAGATCGCGATCCCTTCCGCCAGCGCCACGAAAATCAGCGCCCGACCCATGATCTCCGGACGCTCCGTCACCGCACCCAGTGCCGCGCTGCCCACGCTTGCCACCGCGTACGCCGCACCCAGCGAACCCGCACCCACAAGGATCCCGATCGAAATCACGATCATCCCCTTGTACTTCAGCATCTCGGGCGTCTGGGTCTCCGTCTGCACCGCCTTCGCAACCGTCTCGCTCCCCGTGGACGACGCTTCCGCCGCGATCGCCTTCTCCAGGATCAACCCCAGGAAACCCGCCGCCACCAGAACGCTCACTCCCACGATCACCACGAACTTCTTCATCCGCCTCATCGCTTCCTCCCGTGTCACCGCTTCCCCTCCTTCTTTCCCTGGCTTAAACCGCCCTCGTCCTCGAAACTCAACCCGCGTTCATGTCTCGCCCTTGCGCTTCCGTCTTGGCGGAGCTTCGCATGCCATTCGCATTTCCCCATCTCTTCTTCACTCCAGCCCGAACGGACGATATTCCCGTCCGCCCCCGCGGAAGAACTTCGTGAAAAACTCGTAATACTCCAACCGCATCGCCTGGATAGACACCACCAGTCCCTCCAGCGCGATGATCAGCGCGTTCCCCCCCACCAGCACCAGCACCG
>CAZVTD010000401.1:0-2098 GCA_964629945.1 uncultured Planctomycetota bacterium
GATCGAGTTTGCGCGGCAGGAGGGGGCGCCGGGGGTGCCCGCAGGGGCGCGGGTGAAGCGGGTGGGGCGGGACGGGGTGTTCGTGGTGGATGAGACGGCGAAGAAGGCGAAGTTCGTGGGGGTGAAGCCTGGGATCCGGGAAGGCGGGTGGGTGGAGATTCTGGAGCCTGCGCTGACGGGACGCGTGGTCACGATCGGGCAGCACATGCTGAACGACGGGACGGAGATCAACGTGACGGAAGATCGGACCGGCAAGGAGAATGGGGGGAGCGGCACATCCCCGACGGGCGCCGACCGCGCGGGGAAAGAGGGCGAGGAGAAAGAGACATCGGGAAAAGCGGAAGGACGTGACCGATGAGGCTATCGCGATTTTCGGTACATCGGCCGGTGTTCACGGTGATGCTGGCGCTGGTGGTGGTGATCCTGGGAGCGGTGTCGCTGATGCGACTGCCGGTGGATCTGATGCCCGACATCACGGCGCCTCGCGTGAGCGTGAGCACGGAGTATGAGGGTGCGGGTCCGGAGGAGATCGAAACGCTGGTGACGCGTCCGATCGAAGAGGCGATGAGTGCGGTGCCCGGCGTGGAGGAGGTGTCGTCGACGTCGGTGGAGGGTCGGAGTTCGGTTCGTGTGGCGTTTGCGTGGGGGACGGACCTGGACGCGGCGAGCAGCGACATCCGAGACCGTCTGGACCGGGTGATCCCGAGACTGCCGGATGACGCGGGGAGGCCGAGTCTGCG
The DNA here is from genome assembly GCA_964629945.1 of uncultured Planctomycetota bacterium. Taxonomy (GTDB): domain Bacteria; phylum Planctomycetota; class DG-23; order DATKVD01; family CAZVTD01; genus CAZVTD01. The sequence continues at coordinate 741 of CAZVTD010000401.1, forward strand.
GAAGTTCGACCTGGCGGCGTTTCCGATATTGATCCTGGGGGTATCGAGCGAGCTGGAGCCGATCGAACTGAGGCGGATCATCGACAACGAGGTGAAGTATCGGATCGAGCGTGTGCCCGGGGTTGCGGCGCTGGACGTGTGGGGTGGTCTGGACCGCGAGATCCACGTGAACCTGGACCGTGACAAGCTGAAATCGGTGGGACTGTCGCTGAACGAGATCATCAACAAGCTGGAAGCGGCGAACGTGGACGTTCCCGCGGGGACGATCGAACGCGGGAACTTCGACGTGACGCTGAGGACGCCCGGGGAGTACAAGAACCTGGAGCAGGTGAAGCGGACAGTGGTGGCGATGCGTGACGGGGTTCCGGTATGCATCGAGGACGTGGCCCAGGTGGAGGACTCGTATCAGCGGATCCAGCGGACGGTGCGTGTGAACGGGGAACCCGGGATCGAGCTTGCGGTAAGCAAACAGTCGGGGAAGAACACGGTGGACGTTTCGAAGGGTGTATTGGCGGAGATCGAGCAGATCAACAAGGACATTCCGCAGATCAAGATCACGCCGATCATCAACAGTGCGGAGTATATCGAGCGGTCGATTTCGAACGTAGGGAGCACGGCGATGTGGGGCGGTGCGCTGGCGGTCGCGGTGCTGCTGTTCTTCCTGCGGAACATCCGCTCGACGGCGGTGGTGGCGACGGCGATCCCGATTTCGATCATCGCGACGTTCGCGCTGCTGTATTTTGCGGGGTTCACGCTGAACATCATGACGCTGGGCGGGATCGCGCTGGGGATCGGGATGCTGGTGGACAACTCGATCGTGGTCCTGGAGAACATTTTCCGGCTGCGGGAAGAGGGGATGTCGCCTGAAGAGGCGGCCGTCCAGGGGAGCGAAGAGGTGACGGACGCGATCATCGCGAGCACGCTGACGACGCTGGCGGTGTTCCTGCCGATGGTGTTCGTCCGCGGGATGAGCGGTGTGATGTTCAAGCAGTTCGCGATGGTGGTGGGTTTTGCGCTGCTGTGCTCGCTGGGTGTGGCTCTGACGCTGGTGCCGATGCTGGCGGCGAAACTTCTGGGTCGCGTGGAGAAGAGGAAAGCGGGGGAACGGGAGACGCTGAAGCACCGGATGATGCGCGTGACGGAGGGGATGTTCCGGTCGATGGTGGAGGGGTACAAGGGAGTCATCCACTTCGCGCTGGGGAACCGTCTGCTGGTGTCGGTGGCGGCGGCGGTGGTCCTGGTGTCGAGCCTGGGACTTCTGAAGCTGGTGGGTGTGGAGTTCATGCCGAAGACGGACGAGGGGGAAGTCCGTGTGGAAGGCGAGATGGCGGTGGGGACGCGGCTGGGGGTGATCGATC
>CAZVTD010000402.1:0-2082 GCA_964629945.1 uncultured Planctomycetota bacterium
GGAAATCCCGCGAGTTGGCCCGTCCCTGGCCCAGCCGCAGCTCACCGTAATTGAACCACGCCCCGCTCTTGCTCACGATCCCGTCCACCATGCCCATGTCCACGATCTCGCCCGCCCAGTCGATTCCCTTCCCGTGGATGATGTCGAACTCCGCCTTGCGGAAGGGAGGCGCCACCTTGTTCTTCACCACGCGAACCTGCGTGTGGCTCCCGCTCACCTCTTCTTCTTCCCGAACGCTTCCGGTTCGGCGGATGTCCAGCCGCACCGACGCGTAGAACTTCAGCGCACGTCCTCCGGGCGGCGTCTCGGGGTTCCCGAACATCACCCCGATCTTCATGCGGATCTGGTTGATGAAAATCACGCACGTCTTGCTCTTGGCGATCGCCCCGGTCAGCTTCCGCAGCGCCTTGCTCATCAGCCGCGCCTGAAGCCCCACCTGCTGTTCGTCCATCCGTCCTTCGATTTCCGCCGCCGGAACCAGCGCCGCCACCGAGTCCACTACCACCACGTCCACCGCGTTGCTCCTCACCAGCATCTCGCAGATTTCCAGCGCCTGCTCACCCGTATCCGGCTGGCTCACCAATAGGTTCTCCAGGTCCACCCCCAGCGCCTTGGCATACCCGGGCTGCATCGCGTGCTCCGCGTCGATGAACGCCGCCACGCCGCCGCCTTTCTGCGCGTTCGCCACAATCTGAAGTGCCAGCGTCGTCTTCCCCGACGATTCCGGACCGAAGATCTCCACCACCCGTCCCCTCGGAACGCCCGTCCCGCCCAGCGCCAGGTCCAGTCCCAGCGATCCCGTCTGGATCCCGTCGAAGAACAGGCTCACTTCCCCCCCGAGCTTCATGATCGAACCTTCGCCGAACTCCTTCCGGATCTGCGACACCGTCCGTTCTACCGCGTCCCCTTCGCCCGACGACGTCTTGTGTCTCGATTCCGCCTTCTTCTTCGCCATGCCCATTCCCCTCTCGTTTGTGCCCGTGTCCTGTTATCCCTCGAATTCCACCCGGTCGAGCGCCGTATAATGGCTCCCATCCGGACTCAGTTCACTCATGAACAGCGTCAACCCGACCGCCTGGAACGTCCCCAGCACGGGCTTCTCCATCCGTGCCAGACGTTCACCAAAGTTCATCGGCGACTTCTGCACCCTTCCCAGCGTCAGGTGAGGCACAAACCGTCTCTCCTCCACCTTCGCCCCCACGTCCCGTGCCCCGTGCTCCAGACGTTCCGCAATCATCCCCAGCTTCTCCACCGCTCCCGTCACGCCCACCCACAATATCCTCGGCCGGCCCTTCGTCGGAAAGCTCCCCAGCCCCTCCACCCCCAGCGTGAACGGCTCGATTCCCTTCACCGACTCCCGCATGAACCTTCCCACCTCCAGCACGTCCTCCCGACGGATGTCTCCCAGGAACTTCAGCGTCAGGTGCATCGCTTCCGTCCTTACCCAGCGTGCCGACAGTCCCTCGATCTCCTCCAGTTCCCGCTGGAGTTTCATCAGCCCTCGCCGGATATCTCCGGGCAGTTCCACCGCAATAAACGTCCTCAACCGCGCGTTCATCTCGTCCTTCCTTGTGGTTGGACTTTTTGTTGTCGCTGTTTACCCGGACCGTGCTGTCTTTTGTCCCGATTCATCGGGACGTCTTTGCGGCGCATGGCTGTTTCTTTTTCTCCTGCAGCTCAACCGTGTTTCATGTCTCGCCGGATGCTTCGATTGCTCGACCTTGCGCCCTTGCCGTACCCCTGTTGTTTCTTTGTTGTTGTTTATCTGGGTTGTGCTGTCCTTTGCGTCCTTTGCGTCTTTGCGTTGAGTGTTGTTGTTTCTTCTCCCGCTTGGCCATTCTTCATCTTACTCTGCGTTGCCCTAAAAACTCACCATCCCCCGCAGCCTCTCGTACCGCTCCTCGATCTCTTCCCCCGTCGCCTGGCACAGCCGTTCCAGGCTGAACGATTCCACGTTCAGGCTCGCCACCACCGTCCCGTATGCCATCGCCCGTCTCAGTTCTGTTCCGTCTGTTTCCCCGCTGCGTGCCAGGTAGCCCATCATCCCGCCCGCAACGCTGTCCCCTGCCCCCGTCGGGTCCC
>CAZVTD010000403.1:0-2078 GCA_964629945.1 uncultured Planctomycetota bacterium
CCCACGCTCTCGCCCACCGTCATCGCAGCGAACAGCGCGCCCCCCTGGACCACCATTCCGAACCGCGTCCGGACCCCCACCAGCTCCTTGCCGTTCAGTTCCGACAGGTCCTGGCCCCGGAAACGCACCGAGCCCGACGTCGGCGCCAGCAGACCGATCATGCACTTCAGCAGGATCGTCTTCCCGCTCCCCGACCCCCCGATCACCGTGATCGTCTGGCCCGTCGGAATCTCCAGGTCCAGGCCGCGCAGCACCGCCTGCCCGTTGAACGAAACCCCCAGGTCCCGCATCGACCGCACCGTTTCCGTCTCCCGGACTTCCGTGCTCATGTCCCACTCTCACATCGGCCACAGAAAATAGTAGAGCGTCCGGAAAAACACCGCCATGAAGAAGTTCACCACCAGGATCGCCATGAAGCTGATCACGAACGCCCGCGTGCACGCCCGACCCACGCCCTCCGCCCCGGGACCGCAGTGGAACCCCTCGTAGCAGCTGATCAGTGCGATCGCCGCCCCGAACAGGAACGTCTTCAGAATCCCCTCCATCACGTCCCACGTCTCCAGGATTTGAGAGCTGTGGTACCAGTAGAAGTGCGGGTCCGCCCCGAACGCCTTTACCGTGACGAGATATCCCCCCAGGATCCCCACCATGTCGCTGAACGCCGTCAGCAGCGGAATCAGCATGCACGTCGCCAGGAACCGGGGCACCACCAGGTAATAGATCGGGTCCGCACCCATCGCCGTCAGCGCGTCGATCTGTTCCGGCACGCGCATCGTCCCCAGTTCCGCCGTCATCCCCCCGCCGATCCGGCCCGCAAGGATCACCGCCGCCAGAACCGGACCGATCTGCTTCACCATCGACAGGTTGATGATCATCCCCGCAAGACCACCCGCACCCACCTTCTGGAGCTGCGAATACATCTGCACCGCCAGCACCATCCCCACGAACGCACCCGTCGCCAGGACCACGGGCACGCTCCGAACCCCGATCTCATACATCACCGGAACCAGCAATCGACGTCGCGGGACCCGCGCAAATAGCCAATACAGAACCTGACCGCTGAACCGGCTGATCTTCCCCAGTTCACGCAGCACCCGCAGAACCCAGTCCCCGACCCTCGTCACCACCTGCATCACGCCCCCTCGATCCCTCAAGTTCCGCCGCCCCGCTTACAGCGTAAGACCTTGCACCCCTTTCTTCAAGCCCAATCCGGATTCCCCGCGTACAATCGGCGGGGCCGACTCCCGATCCCTCGGAAACCGGCCCCTTGCGTGTTTCGCTCCACCGTCACGTCCTCAACACCGGACGATCCGCTCCGCCACTCAAACACCTCCCTCGGCGGACGGACCGCCCGCCCCGGCCGGGGCTTCCTCGGGCTTCTCCGGCTCCGCCGGGGGCGTCTTCGGCTCCTCGGCGTCGAAATACAGGTGGTCCTCCTTCAGCCGGACCGTGATGTGGCTCACGTCCTTGTACCCGCCCCGCAGGATCTCCTCCGAAAGCGGGTCCTCCACGAACTTCTCGATCGATCGCTTCAGCGGACGCGCACCGCTCTCTCGCGAATACCCCTTCGTGATCAGGAACTCCCGCGCCTCGTCCGTCAGGCTCAGCGTGATCCCGCGGTCTTCCAGGCGCGTCAGCACGTTCTTCAACTCGTAATCCACGATCGCCGTCAGGTCCTCCTTCGTCAGCGAACGGAACACGATCACGTCATCCAGCCGGTTCAGGAACTCCGGACGGAAGTGCTTGTCGATCTCCTGCGTCAGTTGTTCCTTCATCTTCAGATACGTCAGCTCCTCGTCCGCCTTTCGGAATCCCAGCGGGTTCTGGCTCCGGATCAGCTCCGCGCCGATGTTGCTCGTCATGATCAGAACCACGTTCCGGAAGTCCACGTGTCGGCCGAACGAATCCGTCAACCGTCCCTCTTCCATGATCTGAAGCAGCATGTTGAACACGTCGGGGTGCGCCTTCTCGATCTCGTCGAGCAGCACCACCGAATAGGGCCTCCGCCGGATCTTCTCCGTCAGCTGTCCACCCTCCTCGGACCCAACGTATCCCGGAGGCGCGCCGATCAGCCGGCG
>CAZVTD010000404.1:0-2078 GCA_964629945.1 uncultured Planctomycetota bacterium
GTGGCGCGGGTGAGGGCGAAGACGAGGAGGGTCACGGCGAGGACGATGAAAAGGATGGCGAGGATGCGGTTTCGTCGGGTGACGCCCGAGCGGGTTGCGACGATTTTACGCTGACGTGAGAGCTGTTCGAGGTCGTGCTTTGCACGTTCGTAATCCTGCCGGGCCCGCTCGACGTTGGTGTACCAGTCGCGGACCTGTTCCTGGAGGGAGTGCCACTGGAGCTTGTAGGCGGTGGCCCGGCGCCAGTGGAGTTTTTCCTCCTCGGCGGCGTCTTCGGCTTCGAATTTTTTGTATTCGCGGATGGCGAGGGAGCCCTTCATCTGCCAATCGTGTAGGGACTCATCGGTCCCTTCCCATTTTTTGTAGACGCGGTCGCATTCGGCTTTGACGGTTTCGAGCTGTGCGGCGGCCTGGTTGAGCTGGTCTTTGCGTCGGGCGACTTCGAGCTTCTGGAGCTTGTAGGAGTCGCGCTTTCGGGTGAGTCGTCGATCGATGAACCGTTCGAGTGAGCGTCGGAGTCCCCCGAAGAAGCGATTGTTGGGGGCGACAGCGTTGACGACGAGAAGGGTGAGGGTGTCGGCGGTCTGCCGCAGGGGACCGGCGGCGTCGAAGGCGAAGTCGGGATCGACCTCTCCGGCATCGGGGGCGTGTTCGAGGGGAGAGAGGGGCGTGCCGGTCCAATCGATCTGTGCGGCGGCTTGTCTGAGGTGTTCGCGGAGCTGACGTGCGTTTCGGAAGCGATCGGCGGGGACCTTCTGGAGGAGCCTGGTGGTGAGTTCGACGAGTGCGGGAGGAAGATCGGGGAGGAGCCTGGCGAGGTCGGGGACGGGCTCGGAGAGGTGCATGTTGAGAAGCGTGACGGGATTGTCGGCGACGAAGGGGACGCGGCCGGTGAGCATTTCGAAGATGACGATGCCGAGGGAGTAGAGGTCGGAGCGTGCGTCGATGTCGTCGTCACGGGCCTGTTCGGGGGCCATGTAGCGTGCGGTCCCGACGAGGTGTCCGGTGTCGGTGAGGTCACCCTGACCGGCGACGAGTGCGATGCCGAAGTCGGTGATTTTGACGCGCCCATCGTCGGTGATGATGATATTGGAGGGTTTGACGTCGCGGTGGACGAGACCGACGTCGTGTCCGGCGGACAGTCCGGCGGCGACATGGTCGGCAATCCGGATGGCCTCCTGGACGGGGAGCGAACCGCGCTTTTTGAGGACCTGGTCGAGGGTGCGTCCGGGGACGAACTCCATGGCGAAGAAGTGCATGTCCTCGTGCTGTCCGATGTCGTAGACCTGGACGACGTTGGGGTGATTGAGGAGCGCGGTGGTCCGGGCTTCACGGTTGAAGCGCATGACGGTGACGGGGTCGGAGCAGAGGTGGGGGTAGAGGGCTTTGAGGGCGACGAAGCGGCCGAGGTTGATCTGCTCGGCCTTGTAGACGACGCCCATGCCGCCGCGTCCGAGTTCCCCGAGGATACGGTAGTTTCCGATGGTTTCGCCGACGTTCAAGCACGATCCTCCGGAGAGGCTTTATCGAGTCGTTGTCGGAGCCGGTCGAGTTCGCGTTCGATGTCCTGATCGTGGGAGGCGGTGGGGGTTTCGGAGGTCGTGTCGGGTGTTGGCGTTGGCGGGGGTTCTTCGGAGGCGTGACGGTGGAGTTCGGCGTCGGTGAGGGGTTTTCCCGAGGAGAGCCGGGGTCGTATGGCACGGGCCTGCTCAATGCGTTCGCGAAGCTGGGTGAGCTGGGCGTCCAGGGGCGTCAGGGAGAGCTCGAGGGTGCGGAGTTTTTTCTGATCGGTGGTGACCTGGAGGAGCGTGCTGCGCTTGTCCTGGAGAGCCCGCCGCGCGTCGGTCTCGCGGTCGAGCTTGAGGAAGCGTTCGGCGTCGGCGTCGGCGCTTTCGGCGAGCTTGAGGTTGCGATCGATGTTTTGAGCGAGCCAGGCGCACTGGCCCGCGATGAGGTCGCGTGCGGCGAGGACGTCGCGGAGCGAGGCTTCGAGCCTGAGGAGGTGCTGTTTGAGCGCGCCGGCAGGTTCGTCGGCGTGCTCGATGTCATCGCGCCGTTCTCGCCGGGTGATCTGGACG
>CAZVTD010000405.1:0-581 GCA_964629945.1 uncultured Planctomycetota bacterium
GCCGGTGATGGGGTTCGTGATGATCCTGGCGGGCGTTGGGATCGCGGGTTTTCTGTCCCTGCGGGTCCGATCGACAGATCAGCCGCAGGAGGCGCCGATCGAGGAGCCTGCCCGCGTCGAGAAGTCTGAGGGAGACGACGCAGCACAATGAACATGAGAAGGATGTTGATCATCGGCGTGGTCCTGGCGTGCGCCTCGGGGGCGTGGGGTCAGGCGAGCAAGCCGGGGCTGGGTCCGGAGAACGTGCTGGTGGTGTATAACCGGGAGTCGCCCGATTCGGAGGTGATGGCGCGGTATTACGGGGAGGTCCGGGGACTGGCGGAGAAGCAGCTGTGCGGGGTGAGCGTGGACCGGTACGCGCTGACGGTGGAGACGGAGGCGTTCGAGAAGCTGCGGGGCGATATCCTGGCGCACGTCGAGAAGGAAGGATTGTCAGGGGACGTCCGCTGTGTGCTGCTGATGTGCGACATTCCGCAGGGGGTAAAGACGTCTAATCCGGGCTACGCGGAGATCCTGGCGCTGGATTCGATGCTGGCGGATCTTCGTGCGGAGACGAATCCGCCGGCACAGTCGAACCGGTA
>CAZVTD010000405.1:591-2076 GCA_964629945.1 uncultured Planctomycetota bacterium
GGGTTTGACGGGTGGCCTGGCCTTCACGGCGGACATTCAGAAGGTGTGCGGGGGGATGGTCCTGGTAAGCCGGATCGAGGCGCCCGGATTGCTGGCGATGAAGCGGATGGTGGACAGCGCGCAGGCGGGTGAGGAATCGGGACGCGCAGGCAAGCCCCTGGCGGGGACGTTCTACATCGACATGGAGCCGGTGAATGCGGTATGGTCGGCGGAAAAGCAGGCCCTGTGGGAGGTGTTCGGTCAATCGATGATGGCGTGCGGGGAGGTGGGGAAGGCGCTGGGGAACCGTGTGGTGGTGGAGGAGACGGGGAAGCGGCTGGAGACGTTCGAGGCGGGTCCGGCGAGCTTCTACGTGGGGTGGTATACGCTGAGCAGCGCCTTGAACCGGGGACAGAACGCGTGGGCGGCGGGGGCAATCGCGATGGAGATTCATTCGGCCAGTGCGCGCGACCTGAAGCACACGATGAGGGAGAAGGCGACGCAAAACTCTTACGCGGCGTTCTTTGCGAGCTACGGGGTGGCGGGGACGCTGGGAGCGTTCCGGGAGCCTTTCCTTGCGGCGTTTCCGCAGCCGAGTGAGATGCTGAAGTCCCTGGCAAGCGGGTTGACCTGGGGAGAGGCGTATTGGAGCAGCGTGCCTCAGTTGAACTGGCAGATGCTGATGCTGGGAGATCCGCTGTATCGGCCTTTCCAGAAGGCGCCGTGAGGGGACGGGAAACAGTGACGGCGAGATACATCGGGTGGCGGAATGCCGCGGAGAAACTGCTGCTGGGATTGTGGCTGGCGGGAAACGTGTGGCTGGCCAAGCCCTGGCACTGGGATACGATTTTTCTGAGATTCTCAGTGGCTCTTTTCCTGATCGTCAACCCGATGGTCTTTCTGTACCTGGGCTGGCGTGGGCGCCGAGCAAAGCGGAGGGCAAGCCGGGTCTGGCTCATCCTGGTGCTGGGAACGTGGGTCCTGGCACCACCAATATGGGCGATGTTTCACTGGGGACCCGAGTCGTTCAAGGCCCTGTTGATGCGGGGATATCCCTGGTATTCCTGGGTGTACTGTGCGGGATGCGTGGGATTATGTCCGATGGGACAATGGCTCTCGACGAGGCAAATAACGGGCCGGAAGCGGCAGGATGACGGAGGATCCCGGAACGCCGTGAGCCACGAGGAAGTCCGCTGAAGCAGGACAGGGGTTTGGGGTTGCCTTGTCGGAGCAGCGATCGTAGTATTCCCCGAAGTTGAATTGGTTGTGACCGAGCCCATAGAGGACAGGGAGAGTCCATGAAGGTGGAGCGGATCAGGGAGATCCTGAAGGGAATCCGGGAGGTGAAGGTGGCGGTGGTGGGGGATTTCTGCATCGACGCGTACTGGATGATGGACGCGCGGGGCGGGGAAATCTCGGAGGAGACGGGCAAGCGCGCGGAGACGGTGGGACGAGCCTACTACCCGCTGGGGGGGGCTGCGGGCGTGGTGGCGAACGGTGCGGGCC
>CAZVTD010000406.1:0-2074 GCA_964629945.1 uncultured Planctomycetota bacterium
CCCGGGTGACCCATCGTCACCGATTCCGACGTCCCCAGGGGCTTTCCCTTGCTCGCCACGGCCCTTCTCCTTTCACGCCCTCACGCTCGGCGTACCGCCCGTCCTGTTTCTCTTCCCCGGCTGTTCAACGCGAACCCGCTCTCGCTCCAGGCCTGCCCCCCTGGGCCGTTGTGGCCATTCTCTCACATTCCTATCACAACAGCCCCTTCTCCGCAAGCACTTTATCCCGCACCTCCCCGCAGCGCGCCGTCGCCCCCCTTCCCGCGTCCACCGCCTTTCGTGCCGCCTCCCCCATTCGCCTGGCCTCCTCCGGGTGCTCTATCAGATCCCCCAACACCCGTTCAAGTTCCTCCGCGTCCTTCACCTGCACCGCACCGCCGGCGTCCAGCAGCCGTCCCGCCGCCTCTTCGAAATTGAAAATGGACGGACCGAACACCACTGCCTTGCCCAGCGCTGCCGGGTCGATGATGTTCTGCCCACCTCCCTCGAAAAGCGTCTTCCCCACGAACACCTCGTCCGCCAACCCGTACATCCGCGTCAGTTCCCCCATCGTGTCCCCAAGGATGACGCTCCCCGGACCCTCTATGCGTTCGCCTGACTTCCCACGGTCGGAACGCCGAATCAGCCCCAGTCCCGATTCCAGGATCAATCCTGCCACCTCGTCGAACCGCTGCGGATGCCGGGGTACCAGCACCAGGCGCAGTTGGGGAAACCGCGCCCGAAGACGACCGTAAATCCCCAGAATGATCTTCTCTTCGGGAGCAAACGTGCTCCCGGCGACCAGCACCGGCTGTCCCTTCTGAATCCCCAGGGTCTTTGCCAGCCCCTCCACGTCCGGCGCCCCCTTCGGCGCCGTATCATATTTCACCGATCCCGTCACCGTCATCTGTTCCTCGCGCACCCCCATGGCACGAAGCCGTTCCGCATGCTGCTCCGTCTGCACACCGATGTGCGCGATCCGCTCGTACAGGAACACCCGGCTGAGATACCTCACCATCATCTGCTGACGCCACGCCCGCGTCGTGATCCGGTTATTCACCACCACCACGGGCACGCCCGAACGCTTGGCCCGTCCCAGAAAGTTCGGCCACAGGTCCGCTTCCACCAGCACCACCGCGTCCGGACGGATCGCCCTCATCGTCCGCTTCACCGCAAAACCGAAGTCCATGGGATAATAGAAAACCTGCCGACCCGGATAGTGTTTCTTCGCGACCTCCTGCCCCGTGCTTGTGGTGGTCGAAATCACGACGTCCCAATCCGGATGACGCTGGCTGAACGCCTCCACCAGGGTCCGTGCCGCCAGCACCTCCCCCACCGACACCCCATCCACCCACAGACAGCGCCGATCCCCCTCGCGGGGCGTCACCCGCCCCAGCCGGGCAGCCAGCCCCTTGCGGTACTTCCCGGTCCGCAGCATCTTGTACAGAAACCACGGACTCCCCAGGATCACCACGAACAGATACCCGATGTCAAACAGTATGCTCAACCCAGTTCCTCACCCGGCCCGGTCTTCCAACTTCTCCGTCTCTAATAAAACAGCCCTGCCTCGACCGCTTCTTATCACGATAAGCATTCCAATGCTCATCGAGCCCCCCTCACATCTCCTCGTAGCGAACCTCGGCGTCCTTCCTTGCCTCGATCTTCTCTTTCACGTACGCCTTCAGTTTTTTCGCTTTCGAAAGATTCACCAGCACCTCCATCCCCGGCACTTCCTGTTCCGGGTAATCCTTGATCAGGTTCTGATACATCTTCACGGTCCCCTCCAGCGTCCTCACCCCCCGCTCCACCGGATCCTGCTTCTCTTTTTTCCCCTTCTCGATCGCGTACACCCCGCTCTCCAGCAGAAAATGCATCAGCACCGTATTTTTTCCTTACTGGCCGAATATTTTTCGAAGAACAACGAGGTTATGGCAGCCTATGTTTTTGGGGCATATGCAGAGGATGTAGCCAGGCCGGACAGCGACATTGACCTGATCATCCATTTCAGCGGAAACGACGAACAGAAGGAGCAATTGCAATTGTGGCTGGATGGCTGGAGCCAGGCCCTGGCGGAGATGAATTACTTGAAGACCGG
>CAZVTD010000407.1:0-2073 GCA_964629945.1 uncultured Planctomycetota bacterium
GCAGCAACACCACCGACACCTGCGTCTCCTCCTTCGCTTGGCCCCAGCACGGCGTCCCGGCCATCACCAGCGCCATCCCCACCCACACGCTCCTCATCGCTCCGCTCCTTGTCCTCTAATCTTCCCTCGGCCTGGAGACTCTCCCTCCATCCCTTGCGATTGTAGAACCAGCGACCTCTCGCCTTGTCCCCTGCCCTGCTCCCGCTCAGGGCGTCTCCCCGAATCCCCCCGCCCCGGCCTTCTCCGCCGGCTTTTCCGCGCTCACCTCGCCCGTCGGCGACGTCTCACGAATCGAGTCCTCATACATCTTCCGAACCTCGATCGTCACGTAAAAATAAATCCCCGCACCCACCGCGAACGCACCGTCCGCGCCCTTCCCGCCCACGTGCCACCGACAGCACTGGTCATGAGGAAGGTAGATCACCAACGGCCTCCCCTGACCCTCACCCTCCGTCGCAATCTCCACTCTCGGCTTCGCCGCCGTCCCGCGCATCCGTTCATAGATCCGGTGTGTCGTCGGGATCGTGTTCAGTTCCGAACCGCACAACTCCTTCACCAGTTCCCGGAACGACGTGTCGAACTCCTTCTTCCCGCAGCACGCCTGCCCCAGGATCACCCCGCCGGCTTTCATGTACGCCTTCAGCTTCTCCTTCTCCTCCGCGTTGAACTCCAGCGCCTTGTGTCCGCTGATATACAGCATCGGCGCACGCTGGATCACTTCCTTCGGCGCCTCCAGCGTCACGATCCGCCACTGCGCCGGAACCTGATACTTGTCCTCGATGAACTCCGTCAGGTGCTTGACGTCATACGGATCGTTGTTCCAGTCCTCCGTGTCCCGGCGTTCCAGCTTGTTGATGATGATCGGCTCCAGACCTCGCGCCAGGAACATCAGCCCGAACGCCGTGCTCACGTCGCTCGTCCCCGCGAACGAGCTCCATCGACTGCTCCGCAGCAGCGTCCGCGCACCCTCGTGGTACCAGTCGTGACCCCCGATGTTCGCACGACCCATGATGATCCCCAGACGTTCCAGCGCATACAGCCCGTACGTGTCGCTCCCGACCTTCTTGCTCTCCCAGTTGTCCCCGATCCACTTCAACCCCGCCTCGATCTCCTTCGACCTTGGCGGAGGCGTGCACTGACGGTGCTCCTTCGACCGCAGCATCTCTTCGCACAGGTTCAGACTGATCGTGCTCGCGATCGTCATGTTCGCATAAGGCTCGGGCCTCAGTTCAGGCTTATACCCCCAGCCCCCGTCCGCGAACTGGGCTCCCCGGTAATGGTCCGCCGCTCGCGCCCAGACCACCTTCGGGACCTGGAAACCCGACCGTTCCGCGTAATACAGTCCCAGAAGCGCAAGCTGCGTGTTCGACTTGTCACCCCACGTCTCGATCGCCCCGGTCGCCGTGCTCTGGGGACCAGGGAACGGACGCAGCTTGTACCCCCACTCCCCCATCTCGTAGCCCTTCTCGTGCTGACTGATGCACAGCATCGTCGCATACGTCCCGATCATCCGCTTATAGCGTTCCGGACTCTCCTTGAACAATCCGCCGATGACGAACCCCGCCGAATACGTCTTCTCGTCGGGCTTCTGCTGCATGATGTACCCGATCCCCTTCCGGATCGCGTCGTACACCTTCCCTCGCTGTTCCCCCTGAAGGTGCGGACGCGCGTACCCCAGCGCCATGATCGCAAGACCCGTGTTCCCCAGGGGATATTCTTCCATGTGACGTTCGCTCAGAACGAACGCCCCGTCGTCTCGCTGCGTCGCCAGGATCGTGTTCACGCACTGCTCGATCTTCGCCCGGATCTCCTCCCTCGGAATCTCCTCCGCCCCGCACATCCCCGCCGCCGCCGCCACCCCCAACGCCGCCAGCCCCGTTATCAGAATCCGCACGGCTCACCTCCATTGTTCGATGACGCGCGCATGCCTTTCGCTCACCCTCCCACGCCCCATTATACCACCGTGCCGTCGCCCGACAACCCCTTTATACGGCTTTGATTGCCCGTTTTGAGCCATGCCGCAGGGTCGTACGAACACTTTCCTGCCGGCTATCTCCGCCGGCTCAGCGTATC
>CAZVTD010000408.1:0-2061 GCA_964629945.1 uncultured Planctomycetota bacterium
AGGGCTTTGAGGTTGAGGAGCCGGGGTGGGGTCGGCGGCGGGGTGGAGGGGGACGTCGAGGGTGGTGAACAAGCGGGGATTCGGGGGAGGTTTTTGGACTGTGCGGAAGGGCGGGAGTGCGGTATAGTCAATGCGGAGCGAGCCACGACAACAGAACCGGTTTCATGCGAATGGCATGCGAATGGGAACAGCACGCGAAGAGAAACAGCAACGTGAAGACGAAACCACAAAAGAAAAAACCGCACGGCTAACACAAGAGGACCGGTGAGGAGCCGGCGTGAAACAGGAGTGAACGGGGAGTGCGAGGCAGGACGAGACAGTCAAGCAGATGAGAACGACAGGAGACCAGCGATGGCGGAAAAGAAACGGCTTGCGGTGAGGGGATATCTGATTCACATGACGCACTACGACCCGGCCTGGTTCGACCGGAAGGCGCAGGAGAAGCCTTTCGACCTGAAGGTGGGCCTGGAGATCGTGAAGGGGCTGGGAGCGGCGGGGTTCAACACGCTGATCATCGACCTTGCGGATGGTGTGAAGTATGCGAGGTTCCCGGAACTGAAACGTCCGTACACGGTGGGACGCGAGGTCCTGGAGGAACTGATCGCGTGTGCCCGTGGCGAGGGTCTGGAGATCATGCCGAAGCTGAATTTTTCGAAGGGACCGACGCCGAGGAGCAGTCACAACGAGTGGTTCCGTCCGTTCGCGGAGCTTGAGGACACACCGACGTTCTGGAAGAACGCGTGGAAGATCATCGACGAGGCGATCGAGATGACGAAGCCGGAGGGGGGATTTTTCATCGGGATGGACGAGGACTTTTTGCGGACGCCCGCGGAGTATGTGGCGGCGGTGAACACGCTGCACGGCGGGCTGAAGAAACGGGGTCTCCGGACGGTGATGTGGAACGACACGACGCACACGAGCTCGTCGTTTTTCCAGTGCGTGGAGAAGACGATGGCGGCGGAGGCGTCGTGCTCGAAAGAGGTGGTGCACGTGGTATGGAATTACCGGAAGCTGCTGCCGAGGGCGGCGGCCCGTGTGCGCCAGATGGTGAAGAGCGGTCTGGAGGTGTGGATTGCGCCGGGTCGCGACGTGAACGAGGTGACGGAGTGGAAGCAGTTTGCGCTCCAGGCGGGCTGTCCGGGGATGGTGATGACGGCGTGGCGTCCGGTGGAGCCGGCAGGACGCGAGGCGTTCATGCAATTGATCGAGACGGTGGGGCCGATCTATTCGAGCGAGACGGAGGTCCCGAAGGAGGAGTTGGGTTCGGGGGACGTGACGGCGGTCCGGGTCACGCAGGCAAACATGAAGAAGAGGACGCGGGGGATCAAGGAGGAGATCACGGCGCCGAACCGACTGGGAGAGGCGCTGAAGGAGACGCCTTATCTTCTGCCGAGCGAGGTGTATGTGCGGGAGTGGATGGTGCTGGGGCCCTATCCGTTCGACAAGGACGGGTATGGGGAGGGTCTGCCTGCGGGCGTGAACGACGAGACGACGTTCGTTGGGGTGGAGGAAGGGACGCTGGCGGCGGGTCCGGAGGGGACGGAAGCGCACGGGAAGATCTGGAGGAAGTTCACGCCGGCGGAGGGGACGAGGTTTCCGCAGGTGATCGACCTGGTGAAGCTGTATGGTCCGAATGATTTTGCGGTGGCGTACCTTGTGGCACACGTCCACAGCGAAAAGGCGGTGAAGGGATACAATCTTTACCTGGGATCGGATGACTACGCGAAGGTGTGGGTGAACGGGGAACTGGTGCACAGCTGGGCGGAAGGTCCACGGTCGATCGCGCAGGATGAGGACAAGGTGGAAGGGATCGCGCTGGCAAAGGGATGGAATAAGATCGTGGTGAAGTGCGTGAACCTGAAGGCGACGTGGGGGATGATCCTGCGCGTGGCGGATGAGAAGGACCGGCCTTTGGTGGTTCGGTAGGTCCGTTTCTCAATGCGAATGGCCTGCGAAGCACAGCGCGAATATGAGAATCTCAGGCGGGAGAAAAAACGGCAGAACAGAAGAAGGGATTGACGAGAGAGGGGACGGCGAGAGCCGTCCCCTTTTTGTGTACGG
>CAZVTD010000409.1:0-2059 GCA_964629945.1 uncultured Planctomycetota bacterium
GTTGCTGATTGTTGGCGGTGGTTTCGCTGTTATTGCCACCGGAGGTTTGGCCGCGGCTAGCATCGGCGGTGCTCTGGGGGGGGGCGGGATGGGGTTTGGTCTGACGGGTGCCCGAACGCACGACCTGGGCGCGGCCCTTACGGCCGGAGCAATCGGCGCTTTGTCCGGTGCCGTCGCCGGTGGCATCGGCTACGGCGTAAACCTCGGCGCTACCGCCGGCCTGCAGTGGCTTGCCACGAGTGGCCGCTCCGCCGTGCAACTCGGCATCTCAACGCTGTCGGGCGCAACAACGGGCGTGGCTGCAGGAGGAACAGGAGGATTCATCAGCGGCACGCTTACAGGCATGAGCCAGGGACAGAGCTTTACAGAGGCCGCCTCTGGCGGCGGCTGGCAAGCGGCGAAGTCCGGAGCCCTCTGGGGGGGCATTATCGGTGGTGCGGCCGGTTTTCTCTCTGGCGCCGTCCGGGAAATTAGATATACTCAATTGAAGCAGTCCATTATTGCCAGGTCGCGGCCGGGAGAAGCGACCGGCCTCAAGTTCACCATGAAGGGACTGGAGAACCGGGGCTATCGCATCCAGGGCGACATGGTGTACAATAATCGTGGTCACGGCATCGACCTGTGGGCCAAGGGACTTGGCAGGAAAAGCAACATGCTGGCCGTCGCCGAGGCGAAGTCCGGTGGCGGGCTTGGCCTCCTAGACGAGACCACCTACGGAAGACAGGCGGGCCCCATGTGGGTGGAGCATTCGGCAGATGCGGCTCGAGAAGCCGGGGTGAGTGGTGGGCAGCAGGTGCTTGATGCCCTTAATGCTGAACGGCTGGAGATATATATTGGTCTTGCACATTCTGGCAAATTTGGTATGGTGAACACCAACGTGTGGAAACCGGAGATGACTGGTATGAACTTCCGCCAATTTCCGGGCGCGGTCAAGTGGATCACCGGTGGATGAGGGGAACGAAGCATGGCAGAGATGATCCCGAGAAGTATGATTGAGGAGCGCCGCAACAGTTGTCTTCGTACGGCTCACGCTTGGAAGGCGAAGGGGAACTCCTCCTGGTATACGCGGTATACCTGGGCCGCCATTCATGACCTGGAAATTTCTGGCTTTTGCTATCCCGATATTCCGGCTGCTCGTGCGTATCTCTCCGAACGTAGCACGCCTCAGTTTCTGCACGATCTCGTAATCGTCCATGAGGCTGCTCGTGAGGAGAGCATTCGTCTGAAGCGCCCTGTTGGCAACGACATTATCCGGTACTGTCTGTTCGCCTGCACCTGCTGGCTCATGGAGGCCGACGAAGTCGCCCAGCGCTGGATTAATCTCGGCCTGCATCCTGCGGCAAGGACAATGCTGAACCGCTTTGATATTACGTTCATGGACGCCCACGCGGCTTTGGCTGCGAAGGAATCCTACTCCCTCGACTGGGGCAAGAAATATCGCGGATGGGAAAAGCGTTGCCTGCAGTGGGCTGAACTTGCCGCGGCCATTACGCGCGGGGAGGACGTGACGTCGAATGTCGCGGAGATGCGAAAATGGTTCGACCGACGAAATCGCACGGCCGAGCATGGCGACAACTATGGCCTCCTGGAGGGCTCCAAATCCTGCCCCGCCTCCTTCGACATTCGGCTCGAAGGCATCCTTTCCTACAAACGTAGACACTACGACTGATTCCTTTCTTTGGTGTCTTCAATCGCTGCGGTCGTCTTCGCGATCCGAAGCATCCGACGATCGGTCCGAGGGAGTTCAATCCATCCGGCTGCGGCGACACCGTGGTGCATCGGTACTACTATGATGGCTCCACGCCCGCGGCACGCGAAACCTACCGCTATCGCAAGCAAGCAGGAGACAAGCTCATCCTGGATACCTCGCGCGCGGAGGTGACGCGGTTCGTGCCTCTGACGGGCGATCCGTCGGGTCCGATGGCGTATGCGGACAACGACGGACAGGTGGACGTGAGGGTGACGGACCGGTATGGACGGGACTGGTTCTGGTATCGTGCCGCGGAGGGGAAGACCCACGTGCCTGGGGAGGAGAAAACCTTCCCGGGCGAGGAGATGC
>CAZVTD010000410.1:0-2057 GCA_964629945.1 uncultured Planctomycetota bacterium
GGTCGAAGCTGAACGTGTAGTTGTCGGTCACGATCGGGCTGTGCACGAGGTCCGAGGGCAGCCACTTGTCGTTGCTCTGACAGAACTTGTTACGCATACCATTTCACCGTTCAATCAATCAGGAGGTCACAGTGAGTACGTCAGCATTGAAACCGAAAACCGCGTCAAGCACAACCCCAGACCGCCAGCAGATCGAGCAGGAACTCCGCCGGTGGCTCAAGTCCATCCCCGATTCGCGGAACGGGTCCATGCGGCGGAAGTGGTTGAAGGCCCTCGCCCGCCAATCGATGAAGGCGGCAGTCGCGGCCAAGTGCCTGGACTGCCAGGCGTTCCAGGAGGGGGAGATCCGCCGATGCGAGATCGTCCATTGCCCGCTTTTCGCGTACAGGCCCGGCAGCCGGAAGAACGACCCGGTCGAGCAGGCGATTAGGGCTGTAGCAGAGAGCCTCCTATCGAGCGATTCTGAGCCGTAGGGATGCGTTTAAGCACGGTTTCCGGCCCTATCGGGGTCCGGGGGTACATCCGATAGGGTCCGGGGACTGAAACACGGAAAGCCATCGTTTCCCGCTGGGGGCTGGGTGGCCACGATAATAGAGGTGTGGGCATAGTCGATACGAGCCACAAAGTATGAAACGGGTAGGTAATCAATGATGGACGAAGAATTCGGCGGACTTAAGAGCATCTGGTATCAGGAGCAGAAGATGGCTCCTGAGTTTGTCCTGTTCGCCAATGGACGGATACTGCCGATGCTGAGGCTGGACGGATATAAGCTCAAGGAAAAGAAATGCGTGGCGATCCAGTGCATTCACAACCTGTCGCTCACAGGGCTCCGCGTACCGTCCCTGGCCGTCAGGGACAACAGGGATAATAGCCGCAACGGGCTTCGGATAGCGGTATGGGACAAGCTCATCGAAGCCGGGTTGTGCTCTGTCTGGCAGAAGGGTATCCAAGGCATTCCGAATCGAGTCCAAGGCGGCGTCACTCGCTACCGGGCGACGAAGAAGCTGCTGGACCTGCTCACGCAGTATGACCAGAAGAAGTACCTGGACCTTCGGCTGGATTTCAACACCAAACGTAAGCGGCCTACGTTCGATGCTCACGTCGTCGTCCATACAGGACGGACGGACTTGGACACCGGCGAACGTCTGCCCCAGGACGAGCAGAAACGATTGATTCCCATGTCGCGGTTCCACCCAGACATCGTCTATTACCTGTCAACGAAGGAAGAGGCGAACGCTCGCTACAACGCGATAATGGCGAAGCATGAATGGCTGATTGCTCCTCCGGACAGCCTTGCCTACGAGCCTAATTTCCTCTTGAAGTACACACACTCAGGCAGGCCGTTTCGCTATATGCGTCTCACCGGATGGTCCGCTATCGGCGTCGGTCAGGTATCCAAGGCGGAACGTCGCCACCTGCTGATCGACGGAGAGCCAGCGACCGAGCTTGACTTCGGCTCGTTCGACATCCGCCGGCACTATCACTTTGCGAGGATCGACGTACAGGGCGACGCCTACAAGCCGGAGATCGTCCTGCCCGGATTCTACCGGTCCAAGTATGCCCGCAGCCGCCGGGCGAAAGGCATCGTGAGGAAGCTCGTCAAAACGGCAACGAATATCTGCCTGAACTGCTCCACGCGTTCCACCGCCCACAGCAGCATCGGCAAGCTGCTCCGCAAGTGGAGCAAAAAACAACGTTCGTTTCTATGGGGGATTGAATCTGAGGATGCATTCCTCTGGCGCACGCTGAACGAGATTGAGGGCCTTCGACACAGCCCGAGCATCGTCAAGGTATTGGTCCGCCGCATCCTGAAAGCACACCCGGACATTCGGCACGTCTTCTTTGACGCGGACCGTGGGTCCATGATGATGACGGTCGGTGCCGCGATGATGCATACGATCCGCACGAGATTCGCCGAAGAGGATAAGCCGGTGTACTGCATCCACGACGCAGTCGTATGCCGGAAGTCGGACCGGGCCTTCGCCAAGGCTGTGATGCTGGATGTTTATCACCTTTGGGTCCGGCCCGAATTCGACCCGATCATCAACGTGGAGTTC
>CAZVTD010000411.1:0-2050 GCA_964629945.1 uncultured Planctomycetota bacterium
CGACCCAGCCGACGAGGTTCCGTCCGCGGAAGGCAACCCAGGCGGCGTTGGCGTCCCGGGTCAGGAGCTGGGTGCGTCGGGCGAGCCAGCGGGCGGGGTCGTGGGGAACACCCCCGAAGAAGCCCCGCGAGGCATAGGTGCGGTCGCGGAGTTCGAGGACGGCGGAGGAGTCGCCCGGGACGAAGGGTCGGAGGGAGATTCCCGGTGGCGGAGGCACGGGCTGAGCCGGGGTGACGGCTTTGTGGTAGCGGTCCATGTTGAAGAGGTGGACGTATCCGGCGCGGGAATAGAGACGACGGGCGGTGTTGGTGACTCCCGTGGAGACCCCACCGACGGGGCAGCCGATTTCGAGGGCATGTTCGTTGGCCCGGCGCATCATTCGGGAGGCGATGCCGAGGTTGCGATGGGAGTTGGAGGTTCCGACGGCAGCAATGCCCCCCATGGGGACGAGGGTGTGATGTCCCCAGTCGAGCTGGACGGGGACGACGGTGATGCTGCCGACGTTCCGGTCACCGACGAAAGCCCGGATGCGGTGGGTATTGCGATCGAGACGGATATCGACTTCAGTGCTCATGAGGGGAACATTCCTTTCGGTTCCGATTTCAGGGAAATATATGGACTATGGGGGTGAAGAGGATAGCGAGGGAACCCGGGTTTGTCCAGAGGTCAGGTGACGGTTTTGGTTTGACAATGAGGAGTGTGGGGGTACGATTCGGGAGTGACGGGGGAAGGAGCGGGATTGAGGAACGGAACGGTCCTGGATATCGGCTGGCGCGAGCGCGCGGAACGCATCATCAATCTGTCGATGATGGTGGTGGCGCTGGTGGCGCTGGTAAGTCTGATCCTGGAGTACGGGCAGTACGTTCCGTCACAGTATCGTCACATCCTGCAGTTGACCGACGTCGGGATCATCCTGATTTTTATCGCCGAGACATTCGTCAAGCTGATCATCGCCAAACGCCGATGGGAACATTTCAAGCGTCACCTGGTGCATTTCATCGTGATCGCGCTGCTGGGACTGCAACTGGTGGCAATCTGGGGGGGGCCGGGTCCCACGCTGTTCCGGGGCTACGTGGAGTCGATGACGCCGGCATAGCTGAGCGTGGTGATCATCCAAGCGGTGATCGGGTTCCGACTTCTGCTGGAAGGGGTGGAGGCGCAGCGTCGTCTGGCACGTGTCCGGGTGAAGCCTGCGGTGACGATCGTGGGCAGCTTCGTGCTGATCATCGCGATCGGGACGGCGCTGCTGTACAGTCCGCGTTCGGTCCCGCCCGAGAGCGGGGAAACCCACGTGAGCTTCGTGGACGCGGTGTTCACGGCGACCAGCTCGGTGTGCGTGACAGGACTGGTGGTGCGGGACACGGGACCGGAGTTCAGTCGATTCGGTCAGGGGGTGATTCTGGTCCTGATCCAGATCGGCGGACTGGGGTTGATGACGTTCGCGGCGTTCTTTGCGCTGCTCCTGGGAAGGGGACTGCAGCTTCCGGACAGCATGCTGATGAGGGACATGCTGAACGAGGACATGCTGAGCCGGGTGGGACGAACGATCCTGGCGATCCTGGCGATCACGTTTACGTGCGAGGCGGTCGGGGCAGCATTGCTGTATCCGATCTGGCCGGGAGAGATGTCGGTTGGGGAACGGGTGTACGTGTCGGTGTTCCACGCGGTGAGCGCGTTCTGCAACGCGGGATTCAGCCTGTTCCCGGAAAGTTTCACGCAGTACGTGGGCAACTGGCGCCTGAACGTGGTAATCATGGGATTGATCGTGGTGGGGGGTATCGGGTTCGCGGTGCAGGCGAACCTTCTGGCGTGTCTGAAGACCTGGCTTCTGGGTCTGGCGGGCAAGCGCTCCAGGTTTTCGCTGGTCCGGTCCGGCCGACCCAGACCCCGACTGAGTCTTCAGAGCCGGATCGTTCTGGTGACGACGGCACTGCTGATCGTGGGGGGGGCGCTGGGGGTGTGGCTGCGGGAGCGTGACGGACAGCGGAGGGAGAAAGGGCAGCCGATGGGCGTGGGGAAGTCGATCCTGGCGAGCCTGTTCCAGTCGGTG
>CAZVTD010000412.1:0-2048 GCA_964629945.1 uncultured Planctomycetota bacterium
TGCGGGTGGGGTGGCGGTCTGTCTGGCAGACCTGAGCGACGCTGAGGTGGTCGAGCATCTCAAGGTCTTTCTGAGTTCCGGGAAGGAAGCGGAACGGGACGCCGCCCTTGCGAAACTGGTCACGGTGGGGTCGAAAGGGGTGGCCAGGCTGGAGAAGTTTCTTTCGGCAGGTCAGATCTACGGTTCCCAGCCGACGGGGGTGCTGGACCGACAAGTCCATCTGGAAATCACCGATACGCCAATGTTTTTTTTTGGGGGTGTGCCGAAGGATTACCGTCCGGTGCGGTGTTATCCGCTTGTGGTGGTCCTGCATGGGCGGGGGGGGACGGGACGGGGATTCTACAACCGGTGGTATAAGTACGTTGAGGGGATGGACGTTATTGTGGCGGCACCGACGTGCGAGACGCCCCAGCGGACGAAGGGTTATGGGGCGACGGAGGCAGAGCGTCAGATTCCACTGGCGGTGGTCCGCGACGTGTGCCGGGATTATCACGTGGATTCGAACCGTGTGTATCTGGCGGGCTGCTCGATGGGTGGGCATGCGACCTGGGACAGCCTGTTGACGTACACGGACCACTATGCGGCGGGAATCGTTGAGGCGGGGGTCCCGATGGTGGAGGGGTTCCAGGTGTCGCGGTCAATTTTTTATACAAATCTAGATGGGGCAGGGGTTTACGTCATGCAGGGGACGCCGGACCAGGAGGCTCCCGAGATCAACCGGGACGCGGTGGATCGGTTGAAACGGTTGGGGAAGGATGCGGTGTACATGGAGTTTGCGGGTGCGGGGCACGGTGTGTATGAGGCGGGCAGTAAGGCGGCACTGGAGTGGCTGTGGTCACACCAGCGCGATCCGTGGCCGAAGAAGGTCAGCCGGACGGCACACCGACTGCGGCAGGCGCGGGCGAGCTGGGTTCGAGTGGACCAGATGAAGGGGGAGGAGTGGGACCCCCGGAAACAGACGAAGGTGCGAGCTGAGCGGAACACCCCGAAAGAGGAGTTGATCCGTTTGGCGGCGGTTGAGATCGATAAGGAACTTATCCACATCAAGGCAGAGGTTCAGTCGGGGAACCGGGTGGTCATCACGTGTTCGAGGGCAACGCGGTTGACGGTCGGGCTGCATCCGGCCCTGGTGGACTTCGACAAGCCGGTTCAGATTGTGGTGAACGGGAAGACGGCGTTTTCGGGGAAAGTGGAGGCGGACCCGGCGGTTCTGCTGAAGGCGGCGGCGCGGGAACTGGATTTCCAGCGACTGCCTTATGCGGAGATTTCGGTGCCGGTTCGTTGAAGGCGTGAGAGAAGCGTCCCCATGTGAGCAGATGGAGGGGCATGCGTGCGTGTTCTGGGTTGGGTTCTGGCGCTGATGATGGTGTTGGGTGGCACGGGGCGTGCGTGGGGAGAACTCTCCAACGCCCAACTGATCAAGCAGTTGAAGGTGTATCTGGGCTCAGCGAAGGAAGCCGAACGAGATGCGGCGCTGAAGGAACTGGTGGCGTTGGGGTCGGGCGGGGTGAAGCAACTGGAGAAGGCGCTCCTGGAGGGGCGGGTGTATGGTCCTGCGCCAACGGGGGTTCTGGACCGTCGGGTGCGCCTGGAGATTACCGGCACGGAAATCGATTACGTGTTGTGCGTTCCGAAGAATTACCGTCCGGACAAGAGCTATCCGCTTCTGGTGGCGCTTCACGGGATGGGAAGCACGGGACAACAGTTCTACGGTCGGTGGTATCGTCATGTTCAGGGTCAGGATGTGATTCTGGCGGCACCGACGTGCGAGACGCCTCAGCGGA
This sequence comes from uncultured Planctomycetota bacterium, assembly GCA_964629945.1. GTDB lineage: Bacteria > Planctomycetota > DG-23 > DATKVD01 > CAZVTD01 > CAZVTD01. The sequence goes on from CAZVTD010000412.1 coordinate 1,785, forward strand.
CGAAGGGTTATGGGGCGACGGAGGCGGAGCGTCAGATCCCCCTGGCGGTGATCCGCGACGTGAGTCGGAATTATCATATCAATTCGAATCGGGTGTATCTTACGGGATTCTCGATGGGTGGACACGCGACCTGGGACAGTCTTCTGATGTGTTCGGACACGTACGCGGCGGGGATCGCGGAGGCTGGGGTGGCGATGGTTGAGGGGGGATACATCGCGCGCGGCGTGTATGATTCGACCGTTGGGGGTTCGGGTGGTGACGGGA
>CAZVTD010000413.1:0-2044 GCA_964629945.1 uncultured Planctomycetota bacterium
GTTGATGGGTGTGGGGGGGGGGGGGGGGCGGGGGGAGGGGTCTGGGGCGGGGGGGGGGTACGCACGGGGGAAGCGGCGCCAACGGGAGACATGGCGGCGGCGGACCTGCGCGCGGATGATCCCCAGGACGTGAAGGTCAAGAAAGAGCTTGATCGGGTGCAGGTCAGCTTCGTGTTCGAGAAGACGCCCCTGAGCGAGGCGTGCGAGCGTCTGGCGACGCTGGGCGGGGTCCGCATCGTTCTGGACCGGGAGCGGGTGCCTGAGGGGTGGACGCTCAGGCTCAGTGACGTGTCGCTCAAGGACGCGCTGGAACTGCTGCCGGAGCAGGTGAGATCGCATTACGTGGTCCGCGACGGCGGGGTGCTCATCAGCGATGAGAAGGGAGCGGCGGGGCCTGCCCTGCGGGGCGCGTATACGGTGGAGGACCTGGTCAAGCCGAGGTTGTGGCCAGAGGCAACGGATGAGGCCGAGGCCATGAGCCAGCTGGTCGGGCTCATCAAGAAGGTGATCGCGTCCGGGACGTGGGACGAGGGCACGGGAAACGCGGTGACGGGCACGGAGGGGAGGATGGTGGGGGTGCATCACCGCGCGGTGCACCGCGCGGTGCAGGGGCTTCTGGGGGACCTGCGCGGCGCTCTGAAGCACGTGGCGGAGAAGCCGACGGCGGAAGATCGCAAGAACCGGAGGGTCGAAGAAGAGCTCGATCGATGTATGGTGAGCTTCGTGTTCGACGAGATCCCCTTGAGTGAGGCGTGCGCGCGCCTGTCGAGACTCGGCGAGGTCAACATCGTGCTGGACCCGGCCAAGGCGGCGCCGGGGGATACGACGACGCTGAGACTCAAGGACGTTTCACTCAGGACGGCCCTCGCGTTGGCGGTGGAGCAAGCATCCCTGCGTTATGTGGTCCGCCATGGGGTAGTGTTCGTGAGCGATGGTGAGGGGGTGGCGGAGGGGCCGGTGCGGAGGATTTATGACGTGGCGGCCCTCCTTAAGACGGGGGCGTGGAAGCCCGGGTTGTGGCCGAAGGCGAAGGATGCCGACGAGGCGATGAACGAACTGATCGATCTCGCGGAGCGTTGTATCGAGCCCGGGATATGGGACGAGGGCACGGGGAACTCGATCACGGGGATGGGGGGACATCTCATCGTGGTGTGCAGCTGCCAGGTTCACGGCAACGTACAGCAGCTTCTGGCCGATCTGCGGCGCCTCCGGGACAAGGGTCCGGGGACACCGACGGTGGAGGATCCCCAGGGGCAGAAGATGAAGAAACGCCTGGATTCCATCGTCGTGAGCTTCGCGTTCGAGGGGAAGCCGGTCAGCGAGGCATGCGAGCACCTGGCAATGCTGGGCAAGATCGAAATCCTTCTGGACAAGGCCAAGGTGAAAGAGGGACAGACGGTGACGCTCACGCTGAATGACGTGTCACTGAAGACGGCGATCAAACTCATGACCGAGCAGGCGGGGCTGGGGTACGCGGTTTACGACGACGTGGTGTACCTCAGCGACGAGGAGGGGGTGAAGGTGCCGGTCGAGTCGGCCGCGTACGACATTGCGGATCTTGTGAAGCGTCGCGTGGGGGGTAAGACGGAGTATTCCGAAGAGGCGCAGCGCCGGCTTGTCGAGATCGTCACCATGGCGGTTTCCCCCGGGACGTGGGGGGCGGGCTCGGGGAACTGGGCGGAGGGTGGCCGCCTGGGTGCGCTCGGCGTCACGCATGAGTCGGAGAGCCAGCGCAGCATCGAGAAGCTCCTGGGAGACCTGCGTCGCATCCGAAGGGGCGAACGGGTGAAGTTGGCGGCTGAAGATCCCAAGGACGGGAAGGTCAGGAAGCAACTGGATACGGTCAAGGTGAGTTTTGCGTTCGAGAAGCAGTCCGCACGACAGGTCTGTGCGCGTCTGCAGGCACTGTCCAAGGTCAACATCGTGCTTGTGAGCGGGGATGAGGTGGACGCCGATAAGACGGTGACGCTGACGTGTTCGGAGATTCCGCTTGGGACGGCGGTCAAGCTGGTGACCTGGCAGGTTGGGCTGGAGTATGGGGTGG
>CAZVTD010000414.1:0-2042 GCA_964629945.1 uncultured Planctomycetota bacterium
TCATCGCCAGCACCAGCACAACACCCACGATCGCCTTCCGCATCAGAACACCTCCTAAGAAAAAAACCATCTTGCCTTCGGACCGCCTCGAACAACGCTCTATCCGATTTGCCCGAGTGGAAAAGCCGTCATGGTCCCCCAACCTTACAAAGCCCGCTCCACATGATGGAGTCAGCACGCGTGTGCCCGCTCCGCCTTCCACATCGTGGAAGGCGTGTATATATAACTGCAAATTCCGTGCCAACGGGATTCCACAGTGAGGAGCCCCCCCAGAATCACAACAAGTCCTTGCGGTATCTACAGATGCGGTGCCCCAAAAAACCAAAAAAGGGTCCATTCGGTCTGGAGAGGTCCCCCGGAGCGTTCAGGAATCTGAACACTCTTCAGGTCAGAAAACAGATTCTTCTGCCCATAACATCAACAGAAACAGGTGGTTACGATGATGATCGGAAGTGTTCGCTTGAACAAACACGTCGGAGGAAGGACTTCAGGTCTCAGAGCATTGGCATGGGACCATCGGATGTTCCAGGGCGTGCGGTCTGCGGTACGACGTCAGCGCGCCGAGGGTTCGAACAGGTCGCGAGACATCAAGGGAGAGAGCAGATCACGGACGGCGAATCCAGAGGAGTTCCAGCGAGGGGTTGGGGTTCAGAACGGCGTGGTCGAGCGAGGCGGGCAGGAAGATGGAGTCGCCCGGAGCGAGGGTTTCGGGAGAGGCGGAGGAACAGGAGAGGCTGCCCCGGCCGGAGATGGTGGCAAGGATGTCGAATTGGGCGTGACGAAGCGGGAGTTCGAAGGGGACGTCGTGGACGAGACGGTCCATGACGAAGAGCGGTCCGGTGAGGAGGTTCTGATGGAGGGGGTTGGCGGCGGAGAGGGTCTTTCGGGGCTGGATGGCGGGGCCGATGTCGCTGAAGCGGAGGACGTCGAGGGCCTGGTCGAGATGAAGCTGGCGAGATTCGCCGTCGAGCCCCTTGCGGTTCCAGTCGAAGACGCGGTAGGTGGTGTCACTGTTCTGCTGGATTTCGGCGAGGGTGATTCCGGGACCGAGGGCGTGCAGGACGCCCGCGGGGAGATCGATGACGTCGCCGCTGTGGACGGAGAAGGCTTCGAGGGTGCGTTCGACGTGGCCCTCTTTGAGGGCGCGTTTGAAGGCGGCCAGGTCGATGCCCGGACGGGTCCCGCGGATGAGCTTTGCGCCCGGCTCGGCATGGATGATGTACCAGGCTTCGGTTTTTCCGGAGGGGTCGGACTCGTGGGCGCGTGCGTAGGCGTCGTCGGGATGGACCTGAACGGAGGTATAGGCGCCGGCGTCGAGGAACTTGAAGAGGAAGAGGAAGCGGCCGTCCGGGGTGAGTCCGTCGGGACCGGCGATGGCGAAGGGATCGGTCTGGAGGAGGTCGTGGAAGGTGCGACCGGCCAGGGGACCGTTGGCGACGACGGACATGCCATGGGGATGGTCGGAGATCTCCCAGGATTCCCCGCCGGGTGCGTGGGGGGGCAGCGGCGTGTTGCGCCACCGGGACATGCGATGTGCACCCCAGACCTTGGGCATGACGAGAGGCGTAAACCGGAGAGGATAGGCCGGCAGATGTTTTGGCATGAGACGCCTTTCCATTCAGGATACCGGAAACCGGATACCCAGTACAGTATACAGGATACCGGCACGACCACAACGGAAACAGCGACACAAAACAGCAGGACATCGGGGAGAATTCAGGTTGGCTTCAGGCAGGATATGATTTATTGAGGGGTTGAGGTCGAGTGATGGGCAAGGCAATAAGTTGAGGCGGGACAAGGGGTTTGGCCACGGATCGGACCTGGGTGAGGCGGGAATGGTCTTGCCAGGGAGAACGGGGAAATGTAGTATGGCGGGGTCCATGGGGCACAATCGGGAGGGGAACATGATGGAAGCGGCAAGATCGACGACGGTGCTGTCGGTTCGGACGTCGAAGGGCGTGGCGATCGGCGGGGACGGACAGGTGACGATCGGGGATACCGTGGTGAAGGAGCGGGCCCAGAAGATCCGGGTGCTGTACGGG
>CAZVTD010000415.1:0-2041 GCA_964629945.1 uncultured Planctomycetota bacterium
TTCATGTCGGCTCCGATGGTGGAGCTAATGGTCCGGTGGCAGTAATAGACCTGTCCCTTGTTCCTTATGAAATTCTCCATCTTGATATTGCCGTTTCGTCACGTTTAATACTTGAATCACTACAGCGTTACCGAAAACATAATAATCAGAACTTACCCACCGTACTCGTCCTGGAAGAAGCACACACATTCGTGGCAAAGCGCCTTCCTCATGGCGACGACATCCCGAGTCCTGCTGATATGTGTCGAGGGATTTTTGAACGTGTCGCGAGAGAGGGGCGCAAGTTCGGATTGGGACTTGTGCTGTCATCACAGAGGCCTTCCGAACTATCCGAAACGGTACTGTCTCAATGCAACTCTTTCCTCCTCCACCGGATCACGAATGATAGGGATCAGGAGCTGATCTCCCGCTTGGTTCCTGATAACGCACGCGGACTGCTTCGGGAACTGCCCAGCCTGCCCACACGCCATTGCATTCTCCTGGGCATCGCCTCAAAGGTACCCGCGCTCGTTGAGGTGAAACATCTTGAGGACGGTCAAAGACCGGAATCTGACGACCCGGATTTCTGGAATGTCTGGACCAACGAAGAACCTCGCCCAATCGATTGGGACAAAATCACCAGCGATTGGGCAGGATCGGAAGCGGAAGCTGATGACGATTCTCCGCAGGAAGGCGGGGATTCCCAATGAATCAGAAATTGCCGCCGCTCAAATTGCTCCACACATCCGATTGGCATATCGGCCGCACCCTTTACGGCAGAAAGCGCTACGAGGAGTTCGAGGCCTTTCTGAGCTGGCTGGCGGAGACGATTCAGCAAAATGAAATTGATGCCCTGCTGGTGGCAGGTGATGTCTTTGACACCAGCGCTCCGAGCAATCGTGCCCAGGAGCTCTATTACCGCTTTTTATGCCGGGTGGCCGCCTCATCCTGTCGGCATGTTGTTGTCGTCGCGGGCAACCACGATTCGCCGTCCTTTCTCAATGCTCCCAAGGAGCTGCTGAAGGCCCTTGATGTCCACGTGGTCGGTAGTAGCACCGCATCCCCGGAAGACGAAGTGCTGGTGCTATGTAATGAGCAGGACGCTCCGGAATTGATTGTCTGCGCCGTGCCCTACCTTCGCGACAGGGATATCCGCGTGGCGGAGGCTGGTGAGAGTGTTGAGGACAAGGAACGAAAGCTGATTGACGGCATCCGCACTCATTACGCCGCCGTCGCCGCCTTGGCGGAGCAGAAGCGAGAGGAACTCGGGGCCGATATTCCCATCGTTGGCACGGGGCATCTGTTCACCGCAGGCGGACAAACCGTCGATGGTGATGGCGTGCGCGAACTCTATGTCGGCTCCTTGGCTCACGTGACTGCCGGGATTTTTCCTGCCTGCTTCAACTATCTGGCGCTGGGGCACCTCCACGTCCCGCAAAAGGTGAACGGCTCCGAAACCATTCGGTACAGCGGCTCTCCTCTGCCCATGGGGTTCGGAGAGGCAAAACAGCAGAAGAGCGTTTGCCAGGTTGAGTTCCACAGCACGGCTGCATCCGTACAGCTGATCGACGTGCCGGTGTTTCAAAAGCTCGAGCGCGTCAAGGGAGACTGGGACGGCATCTCAAACCGAATCCTCGAATTGTCGGCAACGGACTCCCAAGGCTGGCTCGAAGTCATCTACGACGGCACTGAAGTCATTGGGGACCTGCGTGAACGCCTGGAGGCAGCGATGTCCGGTACCCAAATGGAAATCCTCCGGATAAAGAACAACCGCATCATCGACCGCGTGCTGGGACAAATCCATGAAGAGGAAACACTCGACGATCTGAACGTGAACGACGTGTTCGAACGATGCCTCGCCGTCCATGAGGTGCCTGAAGATCAGCGGCCGGAGTTGCTTCGAGCCTACCAGGAAACGGTCTCGTCTCTCTATGAAGACGACGTGCAGGCGGAATAGAGAGGCTGTCGATGAGAATACTGCAGGTACGTTTCAAGAATCTGAACTCGCTGGTCGGCGAATGGCAAATCGACCTGATGCACCCGGCCTTCGCGTCTGATGGCA
>CAZVTD010000416.1:0-2030 GCA_964629945.1 uncultured Planctomycetota bacterium
CCTCTTGATATCTCCGCAGACGCAGTTCTACCAGGATTCGGGTGAGGTTTTCTCGGGGGCGACGGCGGCAATCAAGCCCATCACCGAATACGACGTGGATGTCTCCGTCCCTCCTGTCGCAAACGGACGGGGGATTTTCCTCCCCTTCGCACGCGGATCGAGCTTTGGTATCCTGGACTACTTCGTGGATGTGAAGGGTGGCACCTATTCGTCGATCGACATTACGAACCACGTGGCCCACTATCTTGAAGGCAATATCAAGCATATGACCGTCTGTACAAGCGAGAACACGCTAGTCTGCTTGTCGGATACGTGGGATGATCGTCTGTACGTGTATACGTGGTTTTGGTCCGGCGAGGACAAACTTCAGAACTCCTGGTCTCACTGGGAATTCACTGGACGTACTATCCTTTCCGCAGAATTTATCGGAAATACGTTATATGTCGTCATGTGGGACGGAGGAGAGTTAGGTCTCTATAAGCTCCCTTTGGAACCTGGTTATTGTGATAAATACCCGCTCTCGGGAAATTCCATGGGTTTTGAAGTGGCGCTGGACGACAAACGCATTCTGCCCGCCGATCCGCTGAATCATGGATATCCCTCCAGGTACCTCTCCGTTGATCGCACAGTCGTCAATATCCCGCTGCCGAATTCGGGGAAATACCCGGGCCTGTTGGATGTTTACGTCCTGGATGGCGTATCTGGGAGCACCATCATCACTCCGATCATGACAAAGGTTCCGAACTGTACTCTGGCGGATTCGCGGAGACTCCTCGTCGTGCCTCTCGCAAGCTGCCCCGATGCGCTGACGCGCTCTTTCATGATTGGCAGCACATTCAAAAGCTCCTATACCTTCAGTCCAATCTTCATCCGGAAGCAGACACAGAACGGAGCGAGCATCACGGTCTCCGAGGGACGTCTCCAGTTACGCAGGGGGACGCTTCTCTTCGGGCCGAGTGGCGCGTTCAAGATCCGCGTGACTCCCAAGATGGCGCAGGAGTACGCCTACCCTATCGAGTACGGCATCACACAGGGCATCCTCGGGGAGGACTCCCTGAAGATCGGCAAGGTGCGCCTGGGGACAGGCAAATACACGTTCCCGATTCTGGCGCGCAACACGAACGTGGGCATCACCATCGAGGCTGACGGACCACTCCCCTTCTCGCTCCTGTCCCTGGAGTGGGTGGGCTTCTATTCGGCTTTGGCGCGTGAGCTATGAGGGACTACGTGCGGCAGGCCACGGCCGAGGACGTGGCGTACATCGCCGCGCATTTGCGGAGCGCGGACCGAGACGAGATTGAGGCGGCGGTGGGGGAGGAACCTGAAAAGATTTTGAATTACGGCCTTGCCCTCTCGGACTTCTGCGGGTGCTTCGTCGATCCCGAGGAGGTACCCGTCGGTCTCTTCGGAGCCTCCTCATCTGCGGAAGGCGGATTGGTCTGGATGGTCTCGACGCCCACGATCGAGCGCTACCCACTTCGTTTTCTGCGGCGATGTCGCGCTTTTGTGGACTTGTTACAGCACACTTATGGTGTGCTTCATAATTATGTGGATGCCCGCAACGCGATCCATATCCGCTGGCTCCGTTGGTTGGGCTTCACCCTGGAAGGCCCCTTCCCCTATGGTGTGAGGGGCCTTCCGTTTTACAAGCTTATCCGAAAGAAGTGATGCGCATGTGTGCGCCTGCACTGGCAGGGGCCACAGGGATGTTGGGGGCCGGGAGCATGGTCGGCTTGCAGGTCGGTCTCTCCGCACTCTCCTCCGCTGTGAGCTACATGGGGCAGATGCAAGCGGCGGCGGCGGCGGCTTCGGCGGCCAATGCGTCGATCAAAAGCGCGGTTGACGCTTACAACCACAACAGCATGGTCGAGGACCTGCGGATCCGGCAGGAAGAGAAAGCCTCCTCGCTGGAGGCGCAACAGCTTGCCATCGATCGACGACAGGCTATGGGCACTGTCTTAGCGAGCGCCGAAGGGGCCGGGGCCAGCTTGGAGCACCAGCTGGCCGCCTACTACAGGCAGGACGGCTTT
>CAZVTD010000417.1:0-2025 GCA_964629945.1 uncultured Planctomycetota bacterium
CCCTGCGAACGGCCCCCCACAGCGATCCGAGCCTCACCCACGCCAGCCCCTCGGAAAACTCGCTCGCTCGGTTGAACCGCGCTCCGATCACCAGTCGATTCCTCTTGTCGATGAAGCCCACCTTCCCGCGAACCCAGACAGATACCCTCCCCTGTGAGAACCGCAGCCAACTGTGTCCCCGAACCGGCCCGATGGCATAGGCCATCCGTCGGCTGAGAAAACCCTCACCTTCCGCACTGCACACGTGCGCCAATCCTTCTCGGAATGGGTAAGCGTGGTCAAACTCCAGCATGCTGACCAGTCTCCCCTTCTTGTCGATAAAACCCCATTTCTTCCCCCGCATCACCGGCGCAAAACCTTCCGAAAACTCCCCCGCATACCCCCACTCCGCCCCGTTTACCATCCTTCCCTGCCGGTCAATGTACCCATACTTCTTTCTTCGCCCCTTCACCCCCACTAGGACTGCGGCTAACCCTTCCGAGAACGGAAACGCTAACTCGAACCGTGGACGAATCACCCATCGCCCTCGCCGGTCGATGTAGCCCTCCTTCCCTCCGAAACGCACCGGCGCCAGACTATCACCGAACACACAATACACACTGTCAAACCTCGGGGGGATGACCATCTCCCCTTTCCGGTTGATGAATCCGAACTTCCCCTTCACGTGCGCCGGATACAGAAGCCCTCGACTCTTCTTCGTCACACTTCTCTCCACAGAGAACCCCTCTTCTGCCCACCGTCTCCTCCATCATCCTACCCTCCCCGTCCCCGCTCTGCAAGTCCCACGCCATATTCTCGCCGTCCCCCTGGCCACCGGCCACCACCCCTCAATTCCGACTTTCCCCTACTCTTCTGCCGCGCCGCTCATAACACTATGCGCGTCATTCAGGAACAGCCACATGACCCCATCAACCGTCTATCTCGTCGGCGCAGGCCCGGGCGACCCCGCCCTCCTCACCCGCCGTGCCGCCGAACTCCTCGCTTCCGCCGATCTCATCCTCCACGACGCACTCGTCGATCCCCGCGTCCTCGCCCTGGCCCCCCCTTCCGCCGAACTCATCTCCGTCGGCAAGCGTGCCGGAGGCGTCCGAACCGAGCAATCCGATATCAACCGTCTCCTCGTCGACTACGCCTCCGCCGGACGTTCCGTCATCCGCCTCAAGGGAGGCGATCCCTTCCTCTTCGGTCGGGGAGGCGAAGAGGCCCTCGCCCTCGCCCAGGTCGGCATTCCCTTCGAGGTCGTCCCGGGAATCACCGCCGCCGTCGCCGCCGGTGCTTACGCAGGCATCCCCCTCACCCACCGGGGCCTCTCGTCCACCTGCACCTTCGTCACCGGACACGAGGACCCCGCCAAGCCCTCCTCAGACGTCGATTGGCCCGCACTGGCCGCCAGTTCAGCTACCCTCTGCATCTACATGGGACTCACCCGGCTGGCCGCCCTCACCCGGACCCTCATGGACGCGGGCCGACTCCCTCACGAACCCGCCGCACTCGTCGCGTCCGCCTCGCTGGCCACCCAGCGCACCCTCACCGCCACCCTCTCCACCATCGCCGACGCCGCCGACCGTGCCGACATCCATCCCCCCGCCATCCTCATCGTCGGACCTGTCGTCTCGCTGCGTCAGCGCCTCGCCTGGTTCGAATCGCGTCCCCTTTTCGGAAAATCCATCCTCCTCACCCGTCCCCGCGAGGATTCCGCACCCTTGGCCGACGCCCTCGCCGGCCTGGGCGCCCATCCCATCCTCTTCCCCACCATCGCCATTGCCCCCGTCGACGACCTCGCCCCCCTCGATGCCGCCCTCCGCGAGCTTCACACCTTCGACTGGACCCTCTTCTCCTCCGTCCACGCCGTCAACGTCCTCTTCGACCGTCTCTCCGCACTCGACCTCGACGCCCGCGCCTTCGGAACGTGTCGCATTGCCGCCATCGGCTCCGCCACCGCCCGCGCGTTGGCCGACCACGCCCTCATCCCCGACTGCGTCCCTCCCGACTTCCTTGCCGAGTCCCACCTCGAAACCCTCACCA
>CAZVTD010000418.1:0-2022 GCA_964629945.1 uncultured Planctomycetota bacterium
CGCTCTCGATCGGCCTCCGGAGAGCGGGGGCGACCAGGCGCTTCACCCTGGCGAGGTAGTCTCCGGCGATGCGGAGGAACGTGTCGCTCTCGGAGATGGCGGTCGCTTCGGCGGCGAGCTCATCGAAACTCCCCGCGAACCGCATCTTCAGGCACATGCTCACCACGCCGAAGTCGAAGACGCGCGCCTGGACTCCGACCACCCGCTCCTTCCCCTTGAGTTCGACCTCCTCCTCGCCGAGCTTGATGACGAGGGGGTAGCTCTCGAAGCGGAGGTAGTGGCTCCTGGACCGGCGGAGGGAGAGGACCCCCTCCGTCTCCTGCCGCGTGAGGAGTTTCTCGAGCGTGTCCACCTTCACCGCGTGCGCGAGCTCGTAGCAGTAGAAGAGGCGGACGCTCCCCTTCGTGATTCTGGTTCTGTCCTGCGCCATGGCTGTCCCTTCCCCCCTCGTCGCGTGCCGTCATTATACCGGTTGCGGTCGCACCTTGAAAGGGCGAATATGCCGGGCGCGCGGCCTGATGGTTCCGGGCGTCGACAGGGGACGATCTCGCGTGCACCGTCAGACTGAGAGTCTGCGATCGGGCACTGATTATTTTTGGAATGATCTTTGGAATATGTGCTACTATCCTCGCAGACGGGTGAAAACCCCAGCCAGGAGGGTGCAATGAAGCATCCGAAGCATCCATGGATTGTTCTCGCGCTCCTCGCGACCCTTCTCCCCCTGAACGGGGCGCTGTCGGCCGAGAGGGAATACCCGGCCATGCGGCCCGACAACGAAACGCGCCTCCAGTGGATGAGGGAGGATTTGAGCCTGCCGGAGGCGTACATCGACCCCTCGATAAAGCCGAAGCGGGGCTCGTTCAGCCTCCTCAGCCTCCTCCCGTACATCCCCGCCGAGCGGGATCAGGGCGACTGCGGCGACTGCTGGGTGTGGGCGGGAACCGGGTGCGCGGAGATCGCCCACGCGTTGCAGGGCGGCTCCGCCCGCCTCTCCATCCAGTACATGAACTCGTGCGGTTCGAATTCCGACGGCTCCTGGTGCTGCTGCGGCGGGAACCTGTTCCGCTTCGCCGAGTGGTACAGCGCACAGGGCATGTTTATCCCCTGGTCCAACCCCAATGCGCTGTTCTCCGATGCCGCAGTAGGTCACTACACGTGCCCGGTGGGGCCCTCCTCGGCAATTACCTGCGGGTTAATCTCCACCTCGCCGAACTATCCCATCAGCTCCATGAACGCGAGCACCATCAAGACCTTCGGCGAAGGACAGGCCACGGCGATAGCCAACATCAAGAACGCCCTCAGCCAGAACAAGGCGGTGATGTTCTCCTTTTGGGCCCCCACCTTGACGCAATGGAACGAGTTTACGAGTTACTGGCAGAACAACGATGAGAGCGCACTGTTTGATTTCGGGGCGTGGAGCGGGCTTGCGTGGAATAACGGGTCAGGGCACGGGGTTCTCATCGTGGGATACAACGATGCTGTCACCCCCCCCTATTGGGAGGTTGTGAACAGCTGGGGGACGGAGAACGGCCTGCGTCCGAACGGCGTCTTCCACGTCAGTATGAACGCGAATTACGACGCATGGTTTGATTCCTACGCCCCGGAAAACGCCATCATGCTTTTCCAGACGCTCGATGTCGATTTCGGCCAGGCGCCGATACCGACCCCCACGCCGACGCCCGTTCCGGTGATCGATCTCATCCCGAACAAGACGGAGTTCGGGACGAAGGACCGGATCGAGGTGAAGGCGAACGTCCAGCCGATCGGGACGAAGTGCTACCCGTTCGTCCGGGTGCTCATGCCCGACGGGCGGACGCTCTACTACGTGAAGGGGAAGGGGTTCACGAACAGGCCGGCGGGGTACCTCGACAACAAGGCGCGGACGATCGGGAGGGCGATCACGGGCTACCCGGCGCTCGCGGCGGGCTTCTCGAACCTCGCCCCGGGGACGTACTACCTGGAGGGCGGGGCGGTGGACGCGACGCAGACGAGGTCGGTGAACAACCTGGTGTACGTGGACGG
>CAZVTD010000419.1:0-2015 GCA_964629945.1 uncultured Planctomycetota bacterium
TTTGGCTGCTTCTGCCGTTTCCCTTGCTGTCTTCGCATGCCATTCGCATGAAACCGTTTCTTCTACTCCAGCTCCAAAGGCGACACCCACGACCCCTTCTCCGCCTCCAGCTCCAGAAGCCTCGAACGCTGTCCATCCAGCACCTCGAACAGCACCTCGGGCGTCCCCGCGATCTCGCGATACACCTTCTCGATCCGGGCCAGCTTCGCCAGGTTCTCTTTCACGCGGATCGAAAACTCCCGGACGTACATCGATTCCTCATACCGCTTCCCCAGCACCTCCCGGAACAATCGCGCCAGGTCCTCATACCTCGGCAGTAGACCGATCGGCGACGTCACCGCCTCCACGTCCCCGTGGACACGAAGCTCCATCCACTTCACCCACACCGCCTTATCCCGCGGCGAGTTCAGATACTTCCCGCCCTCGCCCCTCAGAAAATAATTCACCAGGAAAATCTTCGGAGGCGCCGCCAGCCTGCCGAAAAACTCCAGGTGGTTCCGGATATATTTCCCCAGCGGGATCGCCAGAAAGTCCAGGTTGCTCATCAGGTTGAACGTCCGGACCCCCTGCGCACCCAGCGTCGCCGCCGTCGTCTCGCTCTCCAGCGACGCACCCATCGTGATCACGCCGTGCGTCACGTCGAACGATTCCTTCACCGGCACCGTCGTGTCCCTGTCCCGGCCCCCATAGATGATCCCGCCCACCAGAACCCCGTCCGGATCATCCGCACGTTCGTCCAGGTTCTCCAGGCTCGACAGCCTCACCGTGTACCGCGCGTTCTTGTGCGACGCCTGGACCTCGTTGCCGAACTCGTCCTGCTTCCCTTCACGCCACGCCCCGGAATAGTTCACGCCCTCCGTCGGCAGGGCTTCACCCATCCCCACCCAATACGGCTTCCCTTCCTTCACCAGCACGTTCGAGAAAATCACCTCGCCCGGGCTCGTCAGCACCTTGTGGATGACCGGGTCGTCCTTCGGGTTCACGTCCTGGATGATCCCGAAGATCCCCGCCTCCACGTTCACCGCGCGCACCGCGTCGTCCACCACGCGCAGATACGCCAGGTCATCCCCCACGATCGTCTCGCCAGGGATCATCGCCGTCGACGTCTTCCCGCACGCGCTCGGGAACGCCCCCGTGAAATACGTCACCCGGCCCGCCGGCCCGTGAACCCCCATCACGAACATGTGCTCCGCCAGCCACCGCTCGCGGTCCGCCTTCCGGATCGCCAGTCGCAGCGCCAGCTTCTTCAACCCCACCGTGTTCCCCGCGTATTGCGTGTTCACGCTGTACACCGTGTCCGCCGCCAGGTCGATGTAGATCCGTCGTTTCTCCGCCTCCACGCTCACGTGGTTCACCAGCTTCCCCGCTGAATGCAGGAACCGGAAAAACTCCCCCTTGCCTCCCCGGCGCTTCAGCTCCTCATACCCGCCCCGATACAACAGGTCCTCGCTGTGCGCCACGTACGACGAATCCGTAATCTGAACGCACGGAATGCTGAACGCCGAACCCGTCGGACCCAGACAGAAGAACAGCACGAACATCCGCCGCCCCGACATCGACCCCGAAAGCAGCTCCCGGATCTCCTCCAGCCCCCCTTCACGGTCACGCTGGCTCAGCTTCCGACCCAGGTTCATCCCTTCAGGAACCAGATACTTCGTCACTTCCTTGTCACGACCCTGGTCGTGGTTGTTCTCGTTCACATACCCGTCGAAGTGCGCCGTGTGCCCGGGCGTCACCAGCGCCAGCTCCTCGCCCGTCTCCACCGCATACGCCCTCACCCGCTTGATATCCGACGCTGCGTCCGTGCAGACCATCACCTCCGAAGGCTGGCACAGCGCCACCGCCTCCGCCACGAACGCCTCCACCGCCTCGTTCCCCAGCGCCTTCAGCTTCGCCAACCCCGCCTCGCTCAACTTGCCACGCAGCATTGCCTCGTGTGATTTACCCATCGCCAACCCACAATAAAAAGACCTTTTTGCTCCGGAACGCCCCCATCACAGGCAAACACCCCCCGC
>CAZVTD010000420.1:0-2012 GCA_964629945.1 uncultured Planctomycetota bacterium
CTCCTCATCAATGGCGACGAAGCCTGCTTCATCCCCACCAGACGCAGCCGCACGTTCTTCCTCATCTTCTTCGTCAGCGGCATCCTCGCACTCCTCGCCGCCATCCCCGTCGCCATTTTCGCCCCCGGCTTCTTGCGCCTCGCCGCACTTCTCCCCCTCATCGTCGGTGGCGTCTTCGTCCTCGTCAGTTGGGATCAGCTCCGCCTGCCCCCCATCCTTTTCAGCCGCTCGCGTCGGCGCGCCATCCAGCCCCGCCGCGCCCTCGCCACCATCCCCTTCGACCTCCCGCTCGACGACATCCGCGCACTCCAGGTCCTCCCCAACTACCTCCCCGCCGCCTCCGACATCCGGGGCTGCGACTGCTGGGACCTCACCCTCGTCCTCCGCGACAACCACCGCATCAACGTCCTCTCTCATGGCAACCGCAACCTCCTCTTCCGCGACGCCCAATCCCTCGCCGACTTCCTCCACCTCCCCCTCCTCGACCATACCGACGCCGAGCCCGACGCTTGATCTCCGCACCGCACCCCGAAACTCGCCGCCATTCGTTGGACACCCCTGCCCCAGCGAAGATATAATAAGTTGAATTGAAGTTGGCAGGCCTGAAGTCACCCGCCAGAGTGGGAGATAACCATGTCGCGGCAGGACAACGCAAACTCGATCTCGAAAATCGCCTGGCGCAGCGCCGTCGTCATCCTCGGCGCATTCGCGCTGACCGCCCTCGCCGTGTCCGTGTCAGCCGCCGACCCCGCCCCCGCCGCTAAGTCGCCCTCGGACAAGGTCACCGTCTGCACCTGGCGCGACAACAAGAAGGCGGCCTACACCCTCACCATCGACGACGGCGTCCCAAAGCCCACGCCCGTCATGGCCAAAATCTTCAGCGACAACAACGTCAAAGCCACCTGGTACCCCGTCGTGAAGGATTGGACCGACTGGAACATGTGGGCGGAGCTCGTCAAGGCCGGACACGAGGTCGGCTCGCACACCCGGACGCATCCCCGGCTGAAGGACCTCACCGAAGCCCAGAAGACCGCCGAGATCATCGAGTCCAGAACCATCATGGAGCGGGAAATCGGAAAGCTGGTCCCGGGCTACAAGTGCCTCACCTTCGCTTTCCCGGGCGGCTTCGCCGATGCCGACCAGGCCTCCCTGGACATGGCCGGAAAAACCTACGTCGCCGCCAAGCGAGGCTGGGGCATCAACCCCACCTCGCCCGAACTCAACGGCTACAAATCGCAAGGCTCCCGAACCGCCACCCCGCTGTCCGAGCTCAATGGCTGGGTCGATGAAGCACTCAAAACCGGCGGCTGGCAGACGGAAACCCATCACGGCATCGAAGGCGTGGGCGGCTGGGAAGCGTTGCCCCTCGAGGTCTTCGAGGAGCACGTCAAGTACGTTGCCGGAAAGCGCGACCAGCTGTGGATCGACACCGCCGCCGAGATCGCCAGGTACATTCGCGAGCGCGACAGCGCGTCGGTCAAGGTCGTCACCGACAGCCCCAAAGAACTCGTCCTCGACCTCACCGACAAACTGGACGACGCGACCTTCGACGTCCCCCTGACCCTCAAGGTGCGGGTCCGGCCCGAGTGGACCTCCCCGCTCACCGTCACCCAGAAGGAACGCACCGCGCGCGTCGAAGTCGTCAAGGAAGCCGGCCAGTCTTTCGCCTGCGTCGATGCCGTCCCCGACCAGGGCCCCATCGTCATCAAACCGGCCGGGAAATAGGATGAGCAAACCCCATCGAATCGCCGCGGGCGCCATCACGTTCCACGACGACGCCGTCCTGCTGGTCCGCTACCGCGACGGCAATGCCGGAACCTATCTCGTCGGACCCGGAGGCGCACTGTTCGACGACGAGAACGTGACCCAGGCGATCGTCAGGGAAACCGAGGAAGAGACGGGCGTCACGGTTCGCCCGCTTCGCGTCCTCTTCATCGAAGACCTCCTCTGCTCCCGCTGCAAGATGACCAAACCCTGGATGCGCGGCGAACTCGTCACAGGCAACGATAACC
>CAZVTD010000421.1:0-2005 GCA_964629945.1 uncultured Planctomycetota bacterium
CCGGCGCGGCCAGCCCGGCCGGTGCATCAACCACTTCTATTATCATATCGCATCATGGGCGATAAGGCTACTCCAAAATATAAGGGGCTGGACGAAACGAACTGCCAGCCCCCTGGGAACCGCCGCCGTTTGGAAAGGTTCGAGTTTGACCGGTCCGGCGGATTGTCGCGAAGGAGCAGGGCTCAAGGGAGAAGGACACCCTGCTCCTCGAAAGAAAAACCTCCCCCACGCCCAGGAACCCCAGACGTGGAGTGGTAAGGAGCCTTTTGAAGACTTTGCTCGGCCCTCGTCACGACTTCACCTTACGTCGGGTCTTCTTGATCTTGACCGGCTCGGCCTGCGGTTCAGGCTCCGGCGTGGGATCGGCGATCTTCTCAAACTTATTGCGGAACAACTGGTCGAGCGGCTGTTCGGACTCGATGATCTCGCCGGGCTTCACGACCCGCGAAAACGTGCCGCCAACAAGCGGACCCATGCTGTGCGAACCGACCTTGAGGCCGTGCCGATCTCGGGTCATCAATCTGTACAGTGCCATATCACTGCCTCCTCAATTCGTCTGTGGGCGTTTCCAGCATCGGAACGTCGCCACTGTTGTCGTCATCGTTCGTCACGTTCTTGGCCTTGCCAGTCTGCTTCGGCATCACGTTGTGCTTCGGCACCTCCAAGACCGGGAGCCCATCGCTGACGTTTCGGGCGTTCTGGCTCTCGGCGGTTGCTTGCGGACAATTCAGGACCGGAGCGGATGCGGTTCCCGAACCGTTGGTGAATCGGGGATCATCGGGCTCATCCTCGAAGCGGACGAGGTCCTCGTCGCTTTCCCTTGTGTGGAGCATCAAATCTTTCATAATACGTCACTTCCTTTCTGAGTATGGTTACACTTCGATTTCTGCGAGTGCGTGCTCACGCTCATGCCGCCGCTGGGTATCCAATTCTTCGCTCACGATGTCGCGGGCTTCGGCGGGCGTGAAACTGTTCCACCGCTCCATCCATCGGTGAGCCTGCCGCTTGGCTTCGTCGAGCTTGTGTTTCAGTTTCTCCAAAATGCCGGGGCTCGACTTGCCCAGCAGGGCGTTCTCGTACTTGCGGCGGGCTTCGGACTCTTCCCGGACGGCCTGTGAGAACTCCTGCCAGCAGTCCCAGGCCCGCTCAACATCGGATGCGGTATACCCGCGTTCCTGCGTCTGGAGGCGGGCGAGCTTGCTCCGGGCGGACCGCACCTGCGTTTGTAGGGCCTTCGCCCGCTCAAGGTGCTGCTCAAAACGCGGCCCATCGCCGGTGGTGTTTTCAGCGGCCGTACGAGCCTTGGTGAACGCATCCAGCAATTGGTCCAGGCGGATCGTCCAGAAGAGCATCTGCCACCGCCGACGCTCAGCTTCGATTCGATCCGGCTCAACGATGGCATTGCCCAGCCGGTCATAGGCTTCTCGGCTTCGTCGGGCTCCATCGCTATACAGGACCCAAACGCCGGACGGGTCGATGACGAAACCATCTTCGCCCTCGTGGGCCGCATCGAATGCCGCCAATCTGTTTTCGTTTTCCGTCATTGTCTGTCCTTTCCCTGCATTACGCATTCAACTAATAGTTTTTCGTCGGCTTCAGGTATCGCTTCGCGGGCGTCACTTCCGGCTGCGATTGTGGCGGCTGCGATACTGGCGGCACGTCCTTCGTGGCGAGTCCCAGCAGAGCTTGCCCCAACGTAGGTCCACCCGAAGACCGGCCCGGCATCCCCCGACGACGCATGAGCGGGCTCCGGTCGATGTTGACGAATCCGATCTTGAAGACCGGCCTGGACGCCATGCTCGCCACGCCTGCCGCACAGTTCGCACAATCATCGTGACAGCCGGGCGGATGATCGACCGTATCTTTGCCGCCGCTTCTCGTTCGCCGCTCCAAACTGGCAAGCTGCGAAATCAATGCCGGATCGTCCAACAACTCTACCTGCTGGGAGCATAGACGAGAGAGGAAATCCAGATACAATTCGGATTTCGCCCGCTCAGCCGCCTTG
>CAZVTD010000422.1:0-1269 GCA_964629945.1 uncultured Planctomycetota bacterium
GGCGAAGTCGGGCCGATATGAGGTGGTGGTGCGGTGTTACGGTTCGGCGGCAGAAGGGGTGTGGCCCGAGATGGCGCTGGGGGTGGACGGGGAGGTGCGCGGCACGGTGACGGTGGGGAGCGCGGAGGTCCAGGAGCATCGGTTCAAGACGACGCTGGAGGCGGGCGAACACAAGGTGACGGTGGGTTTTCTGAATGACCATCTGACGAAGACCGAGGACCGGAACCTTTACGTGGTGTCGATGTCGGTGCGTCCCGTGGGGGGCGCGCCGGAGCCGACGGTGGGGTCGGAAGCGGCCTGGGCGGCCCAGTGGAGCGAAACGGTGATGAAAGCGGAAGAGGCTGTTCTGGCGAAGGCGTCGGAGCGGATCGAGAAGCACCGGAAGAGCGACGCGAGGCTTCGGGTGGTGGATGAGGCGGGCCAGCCGGTGAGCGGGGCGACGGTGGAGGTGGAACTGGTCCGACATGAGTTTCTGTTCGGGGGGAATATATACATGTTCGACCGCTTCGGCACGGAGCGGGAGAATGCGCTCTACAAGGAACGGTTCCGGGAGCTGTTCAACTTCGCGACGGTGGGGTTCTACTGGCGATGGTATGAGACGGAACAGGGGAAGCCGAATTACGGGTACACGGACCAGGTGGTGGCGTGGTGCGAGGCGAACGGGATCCGGATGAAGGGACATCCGCTGCTGTGGGCGTGCGAGGCAGGAGAGCCGACGTGGGCCAAGGGACAGCCTTCGGCGGCGCTGCGCAAGGCGCGGGTGGACGCGATCATGACGCGATATTCGGGGAAGATCACGTTCTGGGAGGTGCTGAACGAGCCGGCACACCTTGCGGGATTGACGATCGATGAGCCTTATCGGTGGGCCAAGGCGGCGGACGGGAAGGCGAAGCTGATCGTGAACGATTACTACGTGCTGGCGAACGGATATCCGCCCTTCCGGAAACTTCTGGAGAAGGCGAAGCGCGACGGGGTTCCCTTCGACGGGATCGGGATCCAGGCGCATGAGCCCCGGACGGAACGGTTCGGGCTGGGACAGGTGTGGGATATTCTGGACGATTACGCGAAGCTGGGGAAGACGCTGTATATCACGGAGTTTACGCCTCCTTCGGCGGGACAGAAGATGACGGGGGCGGGTGCGCCCGGCACGTGGGACGAGGCATCGCAGGCGGCGTACGCGGAGAAGTTCTACCGGGTGTGCTTCGGTCACCCGGCGGTGGACGGGATCACGTGGTGGGACCTGAGCGATCAGGGGGCGGGGCTGGAGGG
>CAZVTD010000422.1:1286-2004 GCA_964629945.1 uncultured Planctomycetota bacterium
CAGCCCGCCCCCGGGGCGCGCCCGCCGCCCCGCGGATTGCTGCGCAAGGCCCTGAGCGAGAAACCCGCATACCAGGCGCTGAAACGGCTGATCCACGAGGAATGGACGACGAAGGCGGGAGGGACGAGCGACGCGAAGGGACAATTCCGCTTCCGCGGCTTCCGCGGGACGTACCGGGCGAAGGTGACGCGGGACGGGAAGGCGACGGAGCAGACGTTCACCGTGGGACGGGAGAGCAAGACGGTCGAGATTCGCACGGGGAAGGAGTGAGGGCGTGAAGGTCCCGAGAAACTTAGCCATCATCATGGACGGGAACGGACGGTGGGCCGAGAGCCGGGGCCTGCCGAGGCGCAGCGGCCAGGGGGAGGGGGCGAAGGCGGTGACGGCGGTGCTGAAGGAGAGCCTGGTCACGGAGGGTTTGACGCACCTGACGCTGTTCGCGCTGGGACGGGATAACCTGAAGAAGCGGCCCGAGCCGGAGCTGGCGGGGTTGTTCGGGCTGATGCACCACTACGTGGAGGCGGAAGTGGAGACGCTGATGCGCGAGAACGTGCGTCTGCGGATCATCGGGGACCTGAGCGGCCTGCCCGAGAGTGCGCAGCGGGAACTGAAGGAGGCGATGGCGCGGACGGCGGGGAACACGGGAAAAGTACTGTGCGCGGCGCTGAATTACAGCGCGCGGGATGAGCTGGTGAGGACGGTGCGCAAGGTGGCGGGG
>CAZVTD010000423.1:0-2002 GCA_964629945.1 uncultured Planctomycetota bacterium
CTCCGCCTGACGTGCGGGCCGGACTCGGGTTGTACGACCCACATCCTGAGCCGGCGCGATCCGAAGGACATCATGCAGAGGTGGCTCTCCACGCCCATCCCACCCTTCTGGACCCACCCTCGGGTTTCCCGGATTTCGCTTGGCAGAACCCTTTTGCCCCCCTAATCTTTCCTCTTCTGACCCTTCTTAGGACGAAATGGTGACATGCTCACCGACAACATTCTCGATCTCATCGGAAACACACCCCTCCTGCGCCTCCGCGGGGAGAACATCTTCCTCAAAGCCGAATTCCTCAACCCGGGAGGCTCCATCAAGGACCGCGTCGCCCTCGCCATGCTCGAAGGCGCCGAGCGCGACGGACTCCTCCACCCCGACTCCATCATCGTCGAGCCCACCTCCGGAAACACCGGCATCGGGCTCGCCCTCGTCGGACGTCTCAAGGGCTACCGCGTGCGGATCGTCATGCCCGAAGGCATGTCCGAGGAACGCAAAAAGCTTATCAAAGCCCTCGGCGCCGAGCTCATCCTCGTCCCCGACAAAGAGGGCCTCACCGGGGCCGTCGAGTATGCCCAGCGTCTTGCCGCCGAAAACCCCAAAGTCTACGTCCCCAACCAGTTCAAAAACCCCGATAACCCCCGCATCCATTACGAATCCACCGCCGTCGAACTCTGGCGTCAGACCGGGGGCGACGTCGCCGCCTTCGTCGCCGGCGTCGGCTCGGGCGGAACCCTCCAGGGCGTCGGAAAATTTCTCAAAGAGCATCGTCCTGACGTCAAAATTGTCGCCGTTGAGCCAAAAAACGCCTCCGCACTCCTCGGGCACGAGCCCGGACTCCACCAGATCCAGGGCATCGGCGACGGCTTCGTCCCCGACGTCCTCGACGTCTCCATGGTTGACGACGTCATTGAGGTCTCCGATGCCGACGCCATCGACACCACCCGTGCCCTCGGACGCGACTTCGGACTCCTCGTCGGAATCTCCTCCGGCGCAAACGTCTGGGCCGCACGCAAACTCGCCCAACACATCCCCGGCAACATCGCCTCCGTCCTCCCCGACCGTGCCGAACGATACTTCTCCACCGCACTCCTCTGAAATCTTTCCCCAGGGCTGACGCACTCATATCACCGGGAGGTGACCCATGACCCGCGTTTCAGCAGTCCTCATCCCCTTCCTCATCCTGCTTGCCCTCGCGGCCTCCACCCACGCCGAGGACGACTTCGTCTGGTGGGAGGGCGAAGCCCCCCTGCGCACCAACTTCCCCCCCAATTCCTGGTTCGCCGCCAACACCTTCGCCGACACCCGAAACGACATCCTCTCCGCTGGCGACTGGCTCGCCAACTCCGGCAAACGCACCGGCCCCGAAGCCTTCGCCGTCTACCGCATCAACGTCCCTTCCGACGGAACCTACCACTTCTGGACCCGGAAGTTCTGGCAGCATGGCCCCTTCCGCTGGCACTTCGACGACGCCCCCTGGGCCACCTGTCCCCGCGACGTCGGA
Source organism: uncultured Planctomycetota bacterium (assembly GCA_964629945.1). GTDB lineage: Bacteria > Planctomycetota > DG-23 > DATKVD01 > CAZVTD01 > CAZVTD01. Next base: position 1,499 of record CAZVTD010000423.1, read on the forward strand.
CTCGCCGACTCCGTCCCCATCCGAAAAAACCTCTGCGCCAACTGGGTCTACCTCGGCGAAGTCACCCTCAAAAAAGGTCCCCACGATTTCGAACTCCGCCTGCTCGCCCAGCCCGGCGAAGACCTCACCGCCTGTTTCGACTGCTTCATCCTCACCCCGAACCTCTTCATCCCCCGCGGAAAGCTCAAGCCGGGCGAACGCTCCGGCAAAGCCGAACCGGGCTTCTGGGCCTTCGAACCCCCGCCCGACCCCTTCAAATCCGCGCTCCTCGACCTCCGATCCCTCAATGAAAAATCCGCCGGCCAATCCGGCTTCGTCCGCCGAAAGGGCGACAGCTTCCTCCTCGGCGACGGAACACCCGTCCGCTTCTGGGGCGTCAACGTCGGTCCCGGCGTCGTCCAGCTCGGAAAGCAGCCCCACGACTACCTCGCCCGGCGGCTCGCCAAAGTCGGTGTCAACCTCGTCCGAATCCATGGCCCCGTCTTCGACGCCTCCTCCCCCGAC
>CAZVTD010000424.1:0-1997 GCA_964629945.1 uncultured Planctomycetota bacterium
CCCAACCCGCACCCACGCCCTGCCGCCGTTTCTGCTGTTGTTGCCGTTCGTTGATCGTTGATCGCTGATCGTTGATAATTGATCGTTGCTCTGCTTCTCCATTCCCAACCCTCACCTGCGACCTGCCTGGGCGACCTGCCCCACCGCCTAACCTTACTCACAACCCGCGTGCCCGACCCGACCAGGCTGCTGTTTCTGTTGCTGTTGTCCGTTGTCCATGGTGTGCTGTGTGCGTTGTCGATCTACTTCCGCTGCCCTCCCTTGCCCCCTTTCAATTGGCCGCTTTCCATTTTACATTACTCTGTTTCACGTTGCTTATTGTCCGTTGATCGTTGCCCGTTGATCCCGGATAACGACCTCATCCTCCAAACGGGTTCTCCCCCTCGTACCGCTCCCCGCTCCCCTTCACCGTCCTCATCTCATCCACCCCTATCAGTTTCATCGCGTCGAACAGTGCCCGTCCCGCGTGCGAAAACGCCACCGCCCCGTGATGCGGAAACGTCCCCAGCAGCGCGTGCCGGTAGAACCGCGCAAATCCCGGAATCGCCATCACCCCGATGCACCCGAAGCTCTTCACCGCCACGTCCAGGATGTCCCCCTGGGCCACGTAACTCATCAGCTTCCCGTCCGCCGTCCCCTGCAACCGGAACAGCGTCATCGGGCTCGCCGCCAGTTGTCCCTCCAGCGTCCCCCGCGTGATCTCCGGCTCCGCCGCTTCCGGCTCCATCAGACGTTTCATGATCAACTGATGCTTCAGTTCGCCCCCCTTCAGATAACACTTCGGCGTGTTCCCGCAGTGGAACCCCATGAACAGGTCTTCCGCCGCCGCCCCTTTCAGGTCCATCCCCTCACTCAGCACGTCCGCGGGCACCGAGTTGTTGATGTCCAGCAGCGTCGCCGCCTTTCCGCTCGCCAGGTAACACAGATACTCGCTCACCGCCCCGTAAATATCCACCTCGCACGCCACGCTGATCCCTCGCGCACCCAGTCGACTGTTCACGTAGCAGGGCACGAACCCGAACACCCGCTCGAACGCGGGCCAGCACTTGTTCGCGAACACCGCATATTCCCGCGAACCCAGCTGCTCCGCCGCGAATCCCTCCAGCGCCACCTCGAAGCGCGCCAGCTTCAACAGCAGTTCCTCATCAGGCCCCTCTCCCAGTTCCCGACGCATCGCCTCCACCGTCTCCACCACCTCGGGCTCGTCCTCTTCCACCCCCTCGTACAGCCCCAGCAGGTCCAGTTCCGAGTTCTCCATCACCTCCACGCCCAGCTCATAAAGCTGTGCGATCGGCGCGTTGCACGCGTAGAAATCCTGGGGCCTCGGACCGAACGAGAACACCTTCAGCCCGCCCAATCCCAGCAGCACCCGCGCCACGTCCTGGAAGTGCTCCACCTCTCCCGCCAGCTCTTCCGCCGACCCCACCGGACGTTCCGGAATGTGCGCCTGCACCCCGCGCAGTTGAAAGTTCAGTCCCGCGTTCAGCAGTCCGCACAGCGCGGCCCCTCGCCCCTCGATCAGGTTCTCCCCCGACTCCTCTGCCGCTGCGCACGCCATCACGGGCCCCCCGAACTCCTGCGCAAAAATCGACAAAGGCCCCTCGGGACCGAAATTCCCCAGGTAGATCACCGCCGCGTTGCACCCCGCGTCCTCGAGCTCATCCAGCGCACGCATCGCGTCCACCTCGTTCTCGATGATCGTACGCATCGGCGTCACCGACAATCCCCTCCCACGACACGCCTTCGTCAGCGCGCCCAGCCGACGCCTCGTCAACTCGATCGGAAAACAGTCCCGGCTCACACCCACCAGCGCCACCTCCACACCGGGCGCATTCAGCATCGCTCCCATCCCTGCCTCCTCTCCGATGAAATCCCTCGCTCCCCGCCCCATCATCCCACCCCTGCGATTCTACCCCCCTCCCCCATTCCCCACAAGCCCCAACGCCCTCCCACGATCGCCGCCTCGTGACCGCCCCCCGTACATGCAACAAGGGACA
>CAZVTD010000425.1:0-1985 GCA_964629945.1 uncultured Planctomycetota bacterium
CTAGAACGGCAGACTGATTTCTAGACTTTCGGTTGTGGCGGAGGGTAGGTAGAATCGTCAGCTAACTTCGACGAGTTCGAATGTATGACTCGCACATCCCTAATCCTACTCCAGCCGGACCGTGCAGACGTCCAGGTGCTCCAGCACCCGGTGGACTGGGACAACCTGGCGTGGAGTACGCTGGAGAGGCTTGGGGCGGAGGGCATGTCCCCGGGGACGGATAGGGCCATCGCTCTGCGATTCCGCGAGGTCATGCGAAACGCCCGACGACTCGGCAACCGGTTCGTCAACCGGTTCGTCAATCCGCAGTTTACAGTCACGGCCGCCTTCCCGTCGCCCGAGTTCATCCGGGCGGCCCGACGGGCCCGGCTGGCCTGGTTGAGGACCCTCAGGCAGTCCCTGGGAACCGCCAGGCGGGTCAAGACGGCCATGCGGGAGCGGCTTCCGGAGATCCGCCAACTGGAGTTCACCGGCGTGCTGGTCGTCGAAGGCAAGCACATCCATCCGCAGCAGTGGCCGTCGGGCCAGACCATAACGGCAGGTCCCGACCTCAAGGGGCAAACCTTCGGCCGGCTTATGGCCGTCAAGCGTCTGCCTGGTGGGCGGTGGTTCTGTCGGTGCCGCTGCGGCGGCGAGACGGTGGTCCGGGTCAAGCACCTCCTGTACGGCAAGGTGCGGTCATGCGGATGCCTCAAGGCCGAGTTCGAGGCACAACAACGAGAGAGAAAACGGCAGCGAGGCTGGGTATGGACAGGGGTCATCACCTGAGAACGGAGGTGTACCGACATGCAAGCTTGCCGTGATTACGCCGGCGGCTCCCAACAGGCGTATTGCCGCGTCCTACGCGGTGAACCACGTCGGAGTCGCCCCGAGTTGGCGATCCGGACAGGACTCAACGGCCGGAGTTCGGCCGTCCTGGTGGTCACGAGAACGATGATAGCGATACGAGCAACGAGAAAGAAGACTAAAAAGAAATCTATACCAATTGAAACACAATCCAAACATCCAACGAAACAGAACCTGATTGAAATACCCTAACTGACCTTTCCATGACCTTGAATTCTGAAACGACTAACGAAAGGTCCGACAGGACCAAGAGAACGAGAGTGAAAGTGACTTCTATTTCGCCGCCATTCGGATCGCCTGGAGTTGAAGACTAGGACATTGTGTCCTGGCATCCGGGCGATCCGGAGGACGGCCCCATGAGGTGGACGATGGAAACGGATCACAACTTCAGCTCGTCATCAGGCCAAGGGCCCGGCCAGCCAAGGGCCTCCAATCAAAAGGAACGAGCACTTCACGTGCTGGTCCCCGAGGACGCCCACTGCCAGGCCCGCATAGCGGCCGTTGCCTCCCGCATGACATTCAAGGCCTTCATGGCGAGGCTGATGAGCGAGGCGAAGCCCTTGCCTCCTGGATCTGTTCCTTCCAAGGCCACCGATGTCAACATCACCAACAACAATACTTCAAGCCGCCCAGGCGGCAGGAGCTAATCATGCAATCCCAATTGACACAAGATTTTCTGAGCATGCGAGAGATCGGCCGTTTCTTCGGCCTATCGGCCCAGCGTGTGGGCCGGGTCCTCAAGGCCAATGGCTATCGCAACTCAGAAGGCGAGCCAACCCAGAAGGCGATTCGCGAGGGCCTTGTCCGAAAGCGAGCCGAGTACTATTCCCCAGGATGGGACTTCTGGATCTGGCACGTGCCAACCGTCTGTGCCCTCCTGGAAGAGGCGGGCTACACGCTCCGGTAGGGCTGACCATCGCGTCGCGACTAGTTCGTTCGACATCTTCATCACATCCCTAAGTTACCAGTTCAGTTCTTTTTCGAAGGAGTAGATTATGGGCCGTTTACCGAAGTGTTGCGTGGCGGACGAGAAGACCGCCTATGTGTCCCTGCGTTTCAGGGGAGAAGATCCCCAAGCGACGCTGACGCTGGCGATATACCTCCCGGAATCTCTTGTCCAAGGAGTGTTCTCCCACGGC
>CAZVTD010000426.1:0-1982 GCA_964629945.1 uncultured Planctomycetota bacterium
CCCACCCCTCCCCCTCGCCCGAAGTGGCGGGTCTCTCTCCTCCTCATCGCCGTCGGACTCGTCCTCCTCCTGCTCGGGTCCGCCTGGCTCGTCCAGGCGGCCGTCAACCTCGCCCGATTCCTCGGCGTCAGTGAACTCCTCATCGGACTCACCATCGTCGGCGCCGGAACGTCACTCCCCGAACTCGCCACCTCCGTCGTCGCCAGCATCCGGAACGAGCGCGATATCGCCATCGGAAACATCGTCGGCAGCAACATCTTCAACCTCCTCGCCGTCCTCGGAGCTTCCGCCGCCATCGCCGATGGCATCGACGTCTCCCCAACCGCTCTCCATTTCGACATCCCCATCATGGTCGCCGTCGCCATCATCTGTCTCCCCATCTTCTTCACCGGCGGACGGATCTCCCGCTGGGAAGGCGCACTCTTTCTCTTCTACTACGCGGCCTACCTCACCTACCTCATCCTGGCCATCTCCAGACCCGCCTCACTCTCCCCACTGAATGCCATCATGTTCTGGTTCGCACTCCCCGCCACCGCCCTCGGAATCGGTCTCTCCGTCTTCTACGCGCTTCGACGACCTCGAACCTCTGAAACCGGAGGGTGATCGGACGAACTCCGAACCCCGATTACCCTCTGGACATCCTCCCCCACCCTCACTATCCTTGGACTCCCGTGTGAATCGGAGCTGATCCATGAACACGACCAGCACCCTCGTCCGCATAACCCGCCTCTCAGGAGGTGTCGTCATTTGACCGTCCACGTTCCCTCTCAACCCAACTCGCAAGGAGAACCGTCGTGACCAAGGCCGCCCCGAAAAAGACCCGCGCCCCCAGGAAGCTCAACGTCGCCGTCATCGGCGCGGGCGGAATCGCCCGTTCCGTCCATCTCCCCTCGCTGGCCGACATCCCTTCCGTCAACGTCGTCGCCATCTGCGACCTCGTCGAGGAGAAAGCTCGCACCCTCGCCGAAAAATATTCCATCCCCCGCGTTTACACCCTCTACCGAAAAATGCTCGACGCCGAATCCCTCGACGCCGTCTTCGTCCTCGTCGAGCCCTCCAACATGTTCCACCCCGCCCACTATTGCGTCGCCTCCGCCAAGCTCCCCACCTTCATCGAAAAACCCCCGGGCGTCACCTCCGACCAGGCCCGCGCCCTCGCCCGTGCCGCCGACGCCTCCGGACAGATCCTCCAGGTCGGCTTCAACCGACGTCACATCCCCCTCGTCCAGCACGTCGTCAAGCTCATGCGGAAGCTCACCACCGTCAACCAGGTCGAAGGCCGCTTCATGAAGCTCGGCTCCGCCGCCTTCGACCTCGGCGGAATCTCCTCACTCCCCTCCGACGTCATCCATGCTATCGACCTCATGCGCGACTTCGCCGGCGGAACACCCGTCAAGGCCGCCACCCGCGAGCCGCAAACCGACGATATCGTCCCCAACGCCTGGAACGCCGTCATCCGCTTCGACAACAACGTCACAGGCGTCCTCAAGTCCAACTACAACACCGGCGGTCGATCTCACACCTTCGAAATCCATGGCCACGCCGCCTCCGCCTTCATCAACCTCGGCCTCGGGGGCGCCCAGTGCGAAGCCTGCGTCATCGCCGCACAGGGCAAAGGCGGCTACTCCCTCGCCTCCACCGGCGTCGCACCCAACCAGCCCCTCTTCATCGACGGCAAAGCCCTCGCAGGCTCCGACAAGTTCTACCGCTACTACGGCTTCTACCAGGAAGACCTCCACTTCCTCGACTGTGTCCGGAAGCGCCGACAGCCCATCACCTCCATCCACGACGCCGTCAAAACCTTCGAAATGGTCGATCTTATCTCTTCCTCCCTCATCTGAGGACGCCAACGGATCCCGACAGGAGCCAGGCATGCCGCGCACACGTTCTACCCCGCATCCCCGTCTTTACATCCGCCCTGAACACCTCGCCCGCCTCGCCCATCCTCCCCGTCTCCCCGCCCTTGAGCGTGCCTCCGAGCA
>CAZVTD010000427.1:0-1981 GCA_964629945.1 uncultured Planctomycetota bacterium
CCACCAGGTCCTCCACGATCCGCATCGACTTCTCTGCATCCGTCACCGTGGCTTCCTTCCTTGCTGATCCGTGCCTCGGCGGTTCTTCACCTCACCACGCCGCACCGTGCTCCTCGACCAGAAATCTCAACGCCCCATCAGGGCCGCTTCCGCCTCTTGCGTCCAGTTCCCCTCTTTCAGCTTTTTCCCCGCCGCCGGACACCGTTCTCCCATCTCCTCCAGTTTCACCAGTCCCAGCTCATGCAGTCCCGGATACACCACGATCTTCCCCGCCACCCGCCGATGTTCCACCGCGCGGATCCCCTCGATCGCGCCCGCCATCCCGCTCACCGCCCCCACCGAGTAATTCGTATCCAGCGTCCCGCGTTCCACCTTCGCCAGAACCGCCTTGATGTCCGCGATCGTAGCCCCGCGCCTCCCGAACATCCCCAACCCCCGGCCGAGATACCCGTCCAGGTCCAGTTCTGCCCGCGTCCCTGCCGCGATCCCCGCAAAAATATTGATCCGCCCCCCGCGCGCGCTCTTTTTCACCGCCTCCACCACCAGACCCGCCACGGGCGCCATCAGGATCGTCGTCGTGAACGCCTCGCTCGCACGACCCGAACCCGCCTCCACCAGGCTCAGCGACACCCCGTTCCGCTCCGCCAGACCCTTCACCTTGCTCTCCAGGTGCCCCAGACGGCCCGCGTCCATGTCGCTCCCCACCACCTCCAGCCCCTTCACCCCGCTCGACACGCACCGGATCACGTGCATCTGTCCCATCGGGCCCCCTGCCCCCACGATCAGCACCTTCTCCCCCTCTCGCAGTTCACCCGACTCCGGGATCCCCGCGTAGCTCATCCGCGCGTCTTCCCCCGCCGTCCCGCACCATCGCGTCCCACCGTAATGCACTCGACCCACGTCCACCGACACGGGCCTCCCGAACCGCTCCCCGCACTGCACCACGTTCATCAATCCCCCGTTCGCCAGCTTCTCCCCCAGCGCCTCGACGACCGCCGCGTCCGACCCGTAATAGAGAACGTCATCGAACGCCCGATCCGGAAGCCCCCCGATCGCGGACACCTCCGCCCGTTTCACCTCGCCCGGACTTCCCTCTTTCAGCGCCACCTCCAGTCCCGCTGCACCCAGTCCCTCCTCCACCACCACCAGCGTCTGGCCGCCCTTCTTCACCCGTCGGCGTTCACGGGCCACGTACGAGTCTTCCACGCACCCCCAGGGCTCCACCAGCGCCAGCGCCGACGCACTGCGTTCCTCGCCCACGGGCACCAGGAACCGTTCCCCGCTGTCCGGGTCGATCACCAGCCGTTCATCCAGCAGCGTATACTCCTGAAGTCCTCCCTCGAAGTTGTACCCGAACGACCCGTTCGACTGTGCCGTCTTCAGAAAGCGCCAGTCCGCCTGCACCAGCACCCGTTCCCCCATGCGGTGGCGTCTCACCCCATCCCCCACCGCCACGATCCGTCCCACAGCCTCGTGACCCGGAACCGCGGGCTTCTCGCCCGGAACGTAGCTCGGGATCTCACCCAGAACTCCGGGCTCCACCCCGCTGCACACCTCGCCTTTCCTCGCGTGTTTCGAAAACTGTTTCAGCAGTTTCAGGTCCGAAAAGCACAGCCCCACCGCCTCCACCTGCAGAAGCATCTGCGTGCGCCCGGGCCCAAACACCGCTTTCTCTCGGTTCAGAACCAGCTCATCCGACCCCGTCAATTGCACCGCCCACTGACTCTCAGGCACGCCCATCCATCCCTCCTGACCTTTCTCCCAACCCATGTTCCCGACCCGACCAGGCTGATGCTTCTACTGCTGTTGTTCGTTGCCCATTGTGTGTTGTGCGTTGTGTATTGTCCATTGACGTTGTTTCCGCTGTTCGCTGTTCATTGCCCATTGTGTGTTGTGTGTTGTCAATTGACGATTTTTACTATTGTATACGAAAATTGTACATTTTTCGAAGTGATTTGAAAGATGACCAAATAGAATTGTT
>CAZVTD010000428.1:0-1981 GCA_964629945.1 uncultured Planctomycetota bacterium
TTCGAGGACTATTGTTGCACAGGGGAAAAGCGAGTCAATGAGGAGGGCGTTTATTGCGTTCCCCTCTGAAACGTTTATACTAGCCGGGTTTTCCAGGATGGGAATCATCGGCACAAGGAGAAGTAAAGACCCTATGAACAACGGCCTAGATGGACTCAGAAAGTGCCAACACCTTTTCGGTGTGGTGTCGTGCGCCACGGTGATACTCCTGACGCTCTCCACCGCCGCACCCTCAACCGCCGCCCGTGTCCCGCCGTCTACGCCGACACCGCCCCCTGCTACGGCGGCTTCCCAATCCGTGTCCTCTTCCATCATCGAGCCCCAGCTCGCTCAAATCCTCACCAGCGGGGGAGAGTCAGACTTCTGGATCGAGTTTTCCGAGCGCGCCGATCTAAGCCCTGCTTACGCCATGAGTTGGGAAGCAAGAGGAAAGTTTGTCTACGATGCACTCCGCGCCACGGCCACCCGCTCCCAGGCCGAAACACGGGCCTACCTGGAACGGGAAGGCATCACCTACACCCCCCATTGGGCTGTCAACGCGCTCTATGTAAAAGGAGGCACGCTGTCGCTGGTGCAAGTCTTGGACGGACAGGACAGCATCCAGCGCATCCGTATGCCGGAGACCGTCCCCGCTCCGGCGCCGGTCGAGCGCAGCACAGTGCGCTTTGCCTCCACACGGATGGCGACCCAGCCGAACCTTACCCTCATCCATGCGCCCGACGTGTGGGCATCCTATATGCAGGGCGAAGGCGTTGTGGTGGCTTCCATCGACACGGGCGTGCGCTATACTCATGCTGCGCTGGTCTCCGGCTATCGGGGCACTTCAAGCGGGAGCCATGACTACAACTGGTACGATCCACAGGGAAGCACCGCCCCCTTCGACGACAATGCGCACGGCACCCACACGATGGGCATCATGGTGGGGAAAAACGGCATCGGCGTGGCTCCCGAGGCCACCTGGATCGCCGCGGACGGCTGTGATGGGAACGACTGTACGGAGGAGGATCTGATCAGCAGCGGGGAATGGCTGCTGGCCCCCTGTCCCCTCGCCGTCGCGCCGGGCAGCCCGTCGTGTGATCCGACCATGCGCCCGAACATCGTCAACAACTCCTGGGGTGACTGCGCAACGGCCACGACCGACTTCTTCGAGGAGGTGATCGATGCGTGGAAAGCTGCCGGCATCTTCACCGTTTTCTCCGTCGGCAATACGACCAACTGCTGGTATACCGCGCCGTTTTGCGGGAGCGTGGGCAACCCCGCCCGCCATTATCAGGTCACCAGCGTCGGTGCGACCGACAACGCCGGCACGCTGGCTCACTTCAGCCTCTGGGGGCCCACGGACGATCCGGACCCGCGGCTGGCAGAATTTGGAGCCATCAAGCCGGAGCTTACCGCGCCCGGCGTCTCTATTACCTCTGCCGTCAACAACAGTGACAGCGCTTACAATTCCATGAGCGGGACCAGCATGGCCGCCCCCCATGTCGCGGGCGCCGCCGCCCTGCTGCTCTCCGCCAAACCGGCGCTGATCGGCCAAACGGATATGATCGAGGACATTCTCAAGGAGAGCGCCATCGCCCGCCCCTATAGCACAGTCTGCGGCGGGGAAGGGGAAAGCGCAGTGCCCAACCACGCCTATGGCTGGGGGCAGCTCGACGTGCTGCGAGCCGTGGAGACAGCCCTCACCCCGCCACAGCTTGCCGTCACCAAGACATCTGCGGCGCAGGCGCTGGCCGGTGTTCCGTTCGTTTACACCCTCACAGTCTCCAATGCGCAGGGTGTCGCCAGTGATATCCATGTCCGCGACCGTCTGCCGGCCTCGGCCACCTTCGTCAGCGCCAGCAACGACGGCAAGCTTGTAGGAGAAGAAGTCCAATGGGAAGGAGGGGTGTTGAAAAGCGGGGGAAGCCTTACCTTGACCTTCAGCATCACGACCCCGTGCAGCGCCATCGGCACAGCCCTCGTCAACCAGACGCTGCAAGTC
>CAZVTD010000429.1:0-1980 GCA_964629945.1 uncultured Planctomycetota bacterium
TCCATCTGTGTTTATCCGTGTTCATCCGTGGCTCTCGCCGTTGTTGCCTCTTCTTGGCCACCATCCTAATCTGTGCAATCTGTGGATAGGCCGTTGCTGTCTCCTCCATCCGGATCAGGGCGACTCTTCGGGCTCCTCCCACGTCAGTCCGTTCTTGTCGCCCGACTCCACGCTTCGCTCGATGCGCTCCACCATGTCGCGCACGCTCGGCTCGTTCTCGATGTCCTGCGCGATCTTGCTGCACGCGTACAGGATCGTGCTGTGATCTCTCCCTCCGAACGACTTGCCGATCTCGCCCAGCGACTTCCCCGTCAGTTTCCTCGACAGGTACATCGCGATCTGTCGCGGGTACGCGATGCTCTTTGGCCGGCGCTTGCCCACCAGGTCCGACCGCTTCACCTTGTATGCGGTCGCCACCGCCTCCTGGATCGCGTCGATCGTCGGACCCGTCTGTCTCATCCGAGGCTCCGCCAGCACCTCGCCCGCCAGCTCCAAATCCAGCGGGCGGCCCGACAGCGACGCATAGCCCACCAGCCGGATGATCGCGCCCTCCAGGTCCCGCACGCTCGAGCTCACCCGCTCCGCCACGAACGCCGCCACCTCATCGGGCAGCGCCATCCCGCGCTCGTGAGCCTTCTGCTGAATGATCGCCAGCCGCGTCTCGAACGCCGGCGGATCGATCCGCGTCACCAATCCCCACTTGAAGCGGCTCACCAGCCGCTCCGCCAGCGTCGGGATCTCCGAGGGGGGCGAATCGCTCGACAGAATCACCTGCCGGGTCGCCGAGTGAAGCGCGTTAAACGTATGGAAGAACTCCTCTTGCGACCGTTCCTTGCGCGCCAGCAGGTGCACGTCATCCACCACCAGGACGTCGACGTCGCGGTAGCGCGCGCGGAACGCCTCCAGCGCGTTCTTCTCCAGGGCGGAAATGAAGTCGCTGATGAACCCCTCGCAGGAGACATACAACACACGGGCCGCCGGGTTTCGCTTAACCACCTGCTGGCACGTGGCTTGCAACAGATGGGTTTTGCCTAACCCGCAGCCGCCGTGGATGAACAGGGGGTTGTAGGTGCCGCCCGGGCTTTCGGCGACCGCCATCGAGGCGGCGTGCGCCAGACGATTGTTGGGGCCGACCACGAAATGCTCGAACGTAAGTCTTGGATTGAAAAAGAGATCGGGCGACGCGGGCTGCTCGGCCGCCGCCGGCGTGGGCTCGGGCTGGGGGGCCTGGGCGTCCGGGGAGACCTCGATGGACAACTCCGGGAGCGCCCCGGTGACTTCCGCCGTAACTCCTTTCAGGAGTTCAGGATAGTGGTTGAGCAGCCACTCGGCATAGAAGCGGTTGGGGACCAGCAGGCGCAGCAGCCCCGCACGACAGGCCTCGACGGCCAGCGGGGCGAACCAGGTCTCAAATTGTTGACTGGAAACCTTTGCGCGGATACGACTTAGGACGAGCTCCCAGTTGCGATGATCGTCCCGGAGGACACGGTCAGCCGAGTCTGTCACTGGAGCCCCCGTCGTAAGTGATGGACCAACAAGACGTTACGGCATAAATCCGGGCATCCGGCCGCACCCGGAAGGACTGTGGATAACTCGGGGGAAAGGGTATCAGAATGAGGTGGGAATATCAATAAAAATCAGAGAAAACGGCGGCGGGGCCGGGCCCTCCGGGCGACGACGTAAGCCCATTTTTGAAAACAGGTTATGACGGACGGAAAAACGATCCGGAAGCCGCGCCAGAGCGGGGCGGCAGGGCCCCGGCGTAGGGGTGTGGATAACGCGTGGCCGGAAAGCGAAAGGGGGTGTTTGGGGGTGCGCGCCCGGGGTTCAAAAAGACGGGGAGGGCGGGTGCGTCAGATGGGCTTATGGCGTGCGTTTATGCGTAGAGGAGCGATGCGGTATGGTTCGTCAGAAGCATTATACGGTCAGTACGGGGCAATCTGTGTCGAGAATCGCGGTACAGATGGTCTTGAATCGCGA
>CAZVTD010000430.1:0-1972 GCA_964629945.1 uncultured Planctomycetota bacterium
CCACTTCCCCCTTGACACCACGCCTTTGCTGTTGTTTCCTGTGGCTGATGTTGCGTTCTGTTTCCGGACCACGAATCTCCTGATAAGGAACCGTTCATGCCTCTTCTCAAAGTGCATTTCTTCAGCGACGTCCTGCGCAAGATGTCCAACCTCACCGTTGTCCTCCCGAATCTCGCCTTCAAGGGTAAGCTTCCCGTGCTCTACCAGCTCCACGGGCTCTCGGACGACGACTCCGCCTGGACCCGCCGTTCCAACATCGAACGCTACGCCAACGAATATCCCCTCGTCGTCGTCATGCCCGACGGCGGACGCTCCTTCTACTGCGACGCATACGAAGGCCCCCGCTACGAGTCCTTCATCATGAAGGACGTCATCGGGTTCGTCGAACGTTTCTTCCCCGTCGGACGCTCCCGCCAGTACCGTGCCATCGGTGGACTCTCCATGGGCGGCTATGGCGCCATGAAACTGGCCCTCAAATACCCCGCCACGTTCTGCTCCGTCGCCTCGCACTCCTCCTCCTTCGATTTCGCCCATCGCGATATCACCAAACGCCTCGACCTCGCCCCCGAACTCAAGCTCCTCCTCGGCCCCAGCCTCACCAGTAGCCCCAATGACGTCTTCGCCCTGGCTTCCCAACTCGATCCCGGGGATGTCCCGGCCATCCGCTTCGACTGCGGACGCGACGATGGACTGTTGGCCTCCAACCGCGAATTCCGCCGTCATCTCCGCAAGCTCCGAATCCCCCACGTCTACGCCGAATACCCGGGAGGTCACACCTGGCCCTATTGGGACCTCCACGTCCAGAAAGCCCTCGCCTTCCACTGGAAGCACCTCCACCACCCCACTTGATCCTCGCCGCCCTTTTTCCCCATCTTTCCCCTGTTCCTTCTGACTCCACCGGCTATACTGCTCCCCCTGCATCACGTGTTGCTCGTTTTACGGTTGCCGCTGCTGTGGTGAAATGCGGTAGGCGCTAAGCGTCCCGATCTCTTTCGAGTCTCACACGGACCATCCATTGTGAACACACGTCTGTCCACGCTCATCTCGACCTTCAAGCACGTCGGACGCTCCCTGCGTCACCGGAACTTCCGCATCTTCTTCCTCGGACAGGGCGTCTCCGTCATCGGAACCTGGATGCAGATGACCGCCCTGCCCTGGGTCGTCTATGTCATGACCGGCTCCAACGCGCTCCTCGGAATCGTCCTCTTCTGCGGTCAGTTCCCCGTCCTCGTCCTCGGACCCCTCGCCGGCGTCGTCGCCGACCGTTTCCCCCGACGTCCCATCCTCATCGCCACACAGACCCTCGCCATGTTCCAGGCGCTCACGCTCGCCTTCCTCTTCTTCGCCGGGGCACTCACACCCCAGCTCATCCTCATCCTCTCCATCGTCATCGGCATCATCAACGCCTTCGACATGCCCATCCGACAGGCCTTCGTCGTCGAAATGGTCCATCGCGAGGACCTCGGAAATGCCCTTGCACTCAACTCCTTCCTCTTCAACGGCGCACGACTCATCGGACCCACCATCGCCGGCTTCCTCCTGGCCGCCTTCGGTGCGGGCATCTGTTTCCTCCTCAACGGCATCACCTTCCTCGCCGTCATCTTCGCCTTCTTCCTGATGAAACTCGCCCCGCAGCTCCGTGCCGCCCACTCCACCCATATCATCCGCCAGCTCGTCGAGGGCTTCACGTACTCCTGGCGTTTCCCCCCCATCCGGGCCATCCTCCTTCTCCTCGCGCTCATCTCCTTCGTCGGCATGCCCTACGTCGTCATCATGCCCTACTTCGCCAAGGGCGTCTTCTCCGGCGACCGTCCCCGTCCCACCCGTGTCCTCTCCGTCCAGACCGTCGCCGACCCTCCGCCCCTTCTTGAACTCGCCGTGGAAAACCCCGGAACCCTCATCGCCGATGGCTTCATCATCCACGCCGACCCCGCCGCCTCCTTCCTCCCGACCCGCCCCGTCCGCGTCCCGG
>CAZVTD010000431.1:0-1971 GCA_964629945.1 uncultured Planctomycetota bacterium
CGGGCGTGGGCTTGTGATATAAGTAACCCCTGAAAAGGAAAAGCTACCCTCAAAATGGTCGGATTCAAGGAAATTCGGAGTGGAGGAAAGGGGAAAGGCCCGTCGGAGGACGGGCCTTTCGGATGGTGTGAGGTGTTTGAGGGGGTCACTTGGTGTCGGTCTGGAGGCTGGTCTTTCTGGTGAAGAGTTCGTCGGGGTCGGCGTTCAGCCCCGTGATGTGGCCGAGTTCGAGACTGGTGACGGCCCGGAGAAGAGGAAAGCGGTCCTTCTGGTTGAGGAGGACTTCCTTGAGACCGCCACTGAGGATTTCCCAGTGTTTTTCGTTGCCGGGACGATCCGCGAAGGGGGCGTTGGGCCAGTCGTGTCCGGAGATCATCATGACGGCCTGGGGCTGGTTATTGTACCAGTAATCGACCGAGGCGGCGAAGGCCCGGATGCGTTCCTGGGGGTCCACGGCATCATAGCCGTAACGGAGGTCGCCCAGCGATCGAGCACTGACGAGACCGGTCTGGTTCTGGACCTCCTGGCCCCACTGGCCGTAGCCACGGCTGGGGTGGAAGGGAGGCGCATAGACGTCCCAGTTGGGGAATTCGGGAATGCCCCGACTGAAGGGGACGTCGGTGTTGAAGTTTGCTTCGCGCATGATTTCGTTGATGTCGCGACGGGTTCGGTCGGGGTCTCCGGGGCGCTTGAATCCGCCGCCGCCGCCTTTCCAGCGGTAGATTTTGTCGAGTCCCTTGACGTAGGTTCGCAGCCAGGTGTTGCAGCCGGCGGCGTTTGCGCGCAGCTCGGCGTCGGTCATGTGGTTGACCTGGTGGCCGTCGGGGTTGTGGTAGAGGGTGTGGTTTTCGACCTCGCAGCCCCGGTCGAAGCAACGCTGGACGAGGACGCGGTCGTATTCGTAATCGTGACGGGACAGGGGGGCGTAGAAGAGGGTGAAGGTCCATGCGACGTTCTGGTCGGCGAGTTCTTCCATGAAACTGGTGATGCGTTCCATGGCCTCGATGGTGGCACAGTCGTCAAACCAGAGGTGCAGGTAACGGGGCTTGTTGTAGGTGTCTTTGGGGGCGGGAGGGGTGGGAGGCGTGGGGAGTGCGGCGAGGTCCTGGGAGAGGGGGCCGTAGGAGGCGACGGCGGTCTTGAGGGTCTGGAAGGTGCAGGGCTCGGTTTCGGTTTTGAGGGCGGCGACGAGGAGCGGGAGGGAGGACTTGTCGGCGAGCCGGGTCAGGAGCGAAGCGGCGACACGCCGAACGGCGGCGTCGGAATGGGAGAGGGCCTTGTGGAGATTGTCGAGACCTTCGGCGTCACCGAGACGCGCCAGTGCCAAGGCGATGCTCAGACGGTAGGAGAACCAGTCGGAGGGCTCGGTGTAGCGTTTGTAAGCGGTCTTGAGGTCGGGGATGACGGACTTGTCGCCGACGAGCCCGATGGCGTTGCAGCCCATCTCGAAGATTTTGTATTCGCGTTCCCAGCCGATCTCGTTGGTGTCCTTGAGTATCTCCTTGGGTGGGAGGACGTACTTGATGATGGCCTGTGAGCCGCCTTCGGGCTTGAATTTTTCGATGCCGAGGATGCACTGCATCTGGTGTTCGTGGTCCTTGTTGGTGGCGAGCATTTCGGGGAAGACGTGGGCGATATCGGGGGAGCCGAACTTGACGAGGAGCGCGAGCGCCCAGATGGGTCCGTGCATGCCGATGGAGTCCTTCTGCTTCATGGCGACCTTGACGATCTCGTCGCGATGGGTGTTGTCGGCGATGTGGTAGAGAGCACGGAGTGCGAAGAAGCCCGGGGAGTCCTCCCCGAAGTATTTCCAGCCGTCGGCGATGCGGATGCAGTCGGGGACGGCTTCCTTCATGTCCATGTAGAGGGCGTTTTTCAGCGCCATGGTGAGGACCATCTTGTTGTCCTGGGTTTTGAGGCAGTCCAGGACGGTCTGGTGGCCGGCGTTGGAGCCGAGGCGGTGGAGCGCCA
>CAZVTD010000432.1:0-1964 GCA_964629945.1 uncultured Planctomycetota bacterium
CCGCCGCCAGGGTCTCCCGCATCCCCGCATACGGCCGCGCGTCGAACCCCACCACCTTCGTCCCGCGCATGTCCTCCAGCACCCGCCGCACGAACTTCGCGCCGATGAACCCGCAGCCGCCCGTCACCACCAGTCGCCTCATCATTCCCTCCACTCTTCCACGACCCTCGTCGCTTCGTTCACCAGCCCGGCGGCCGCCGGCTGATCCTTTCTCCCTACACCTCATCCTCCGACGATTCCTCCCCGCTCCCCTCGTCGTCGCCCGCGTCCGCTTCCCCTTCCTCGTCCCCGCCTGCATCGTCCGTCCCGTTCTCATCGCCCTCCAGGACCTCGTCGGCCTCGTCGTCTTCCCCGCCTTCATCCCCGCTGCCGTCGTCCGCCTCTTCCGCCACGGGCGCCACCGACACCAGCCGGTCGCTTTCCTCCAGCCGGATCAGTCTCACCCCCTGCGTGTTCCGTCCGATCAGCGACACCTCGCGCACCGCCGTCCTCACCACCATCCCCGACGACGTGATCATCATCACGTCATCGGTCTCCTGCACGTCTCTCAGCGCCACCACCGGACCGTTGCGTCCTTCCGTCTTGATGTCGATCACGCCCTGGCCGCCCCGGCCCTGCGCCGGGTACTCGTCGAATGCCGTCCGCTTCCCGTGTCCGTTCTCGCACGCCGTCAGCAGCGTCGTGTTCGCGCTCACCGTCACGATGTCCACCACCGCGTCGCCCTTGCCCAGCTTGATCCCCCGCACCCCGCGGGTCGCCCGGCCCATCTCCCGTACGCCGACCGCAGCGTCTTCTTCACCACGCCGCACGCCGTCGCCATGATCAGGTTCCCCTCCGAGAAGTCCCTCACCGGGATCAGCGCCGACACGTTCTCGTCCTTCTTCAGCTCCAGCAGGTTCACGATCGCCCGCCCGCGTGCCTGTCGGCTCAGCTGCGGAATATCGTACACCTTCAGCCAGTGCACGCGTCCCTGGTCCGTGAAGAACAGGAAGTAATCGTGCGTGCTCGCGATGATCAGCCGTTCCAGGAAGTCGCCTTCCCGCGCGTCGCCCCCGATCACGCCCTTCCCGCCCCGGCCCTGTTTCCGGTAGCTCGAAAGCGGCATCCGTTTCACGTACCCCGCGTGGCTCACTGTCACCGCCACGTTCTCTTCCGCGATCAGGTCTTCGATCTCGATGTCGCCCACCTCGCCCACGATCTCCGTCCGACGCGCGTCGCCGAACTTCTCCCGGATCTCGTACAGGTCCTCGCGCATGATGTCGTACACCAGCGTGTCGTTCGCCAGCACCGCCCGGTAATACGTGATCTTCTCCATCAGCTCCTTGTATTCCGCCTCGATCTTGCTCCGTTCCAGACCCGTCAGCCGCTGGAGCTGCATCCGCAGGATCGCGTCCGCCTGCTCCTCCGAGAGCCCGAACTTCTTTATCAATCCCGCCTGTGCGCTCGGGATGTCCTTCGACTTCTTGATCAGCTCGATCACCGCGTCGATGTTGTCCAGCGCGATCAGATATCCCTCAAGAATGTGTGCGCGCGCCTCCGCCTGTGCCAGCAGATACCGCGTCCGCCGCGTGATCACCTCGAACCGGTGACGCTTGAACTCGACCAGCATGTCCTTCAGCGTCAGCGTCCTCGGCTGGCCGTCCACCAGTGCCAGCAGGATGCAGCTGAACGTCTCCTGCAGCGGCGTGTGCTTGTACAGCTGGTTCAGCACCACCGTGTGGTCTTCGCCCCGCTTCAGCTCGACCACCAGCCGCGTCCCCGAGCGGTCCGACTCGTCCCGAAGGTCCGCGATCCCTTTGATCCGCCCCTCGTTCACCAGCAGCGCAATCCGTTCCATGATCGCGCTCTTGTTCACCTGGTACGGGATTTCCGTCACCACGATGTTCGTCTTGCCGCCCTTGGTCTGCTCCGTGTGAACCCGTGCGCGAAGCGTCACCCGCCCCCGTCCCGTCAGGTACGCCTTG
>CAZVTD010000433.1:0-1960 GCA_964629945.1 uncultured Planctomycetota bacterium
TCCATCACGTAGCTCGGCCCCGTCGGGTCGCAATAGCTCCGGATTGCCCCGCCCAGCCCCCGTTCCCTCTCGTACTTCAGCACGTTGGCCGCCATGTCCGAAATCGCCAGCCCGCTCTGGTACAGCTCATCCACCACGGCCACCCGTCCCTCTCCGTCCACCTGAACCCACAGGCACACCGTCGGACCGTTCACTCCCCAGTCGAAGGTCCGGTAGAGTTCCCAATCCTCGCGTCGCCTCAGTTCCTCCTTTGCCACGTGAACGTCCTCGTCGTACCCCGCGTAAAACAACCCCTTTCGGCTCGGTCGCAGACACAGCATCTCGCTCTCCCACGACTCGCGCGATACCAGCCTCCGCTTCGCCATCGCGTCCTCGATCCGATAGAACCCCTCTCCGTCTCTCGCCTTACCCCGGCAGTCCTCCGCCAGCTCGCATCGACTGCACGACCGCTCACCCTTCTCGCACCGTTCGATCACCTCCCACACGCACCACTTGTACACCCGCAGTCCCCGCTCGCCCGCCGCGTCCACCATCCCCGCCATCCCCCCGAACGGATGGTGCAGCGTGCGCAGCATCTCCACGCGTCCCCTCATGCCTCGCTGGCTCATCGGAACGAACAGCGCCGCCTCCAGCACCTCCTCTTTGAACTCCTCCACCTCGTCCAGTCTCAGTCTCGGCACGTGCACGCCCCGCACCGCCTTCATCGATTGCGTCAGGATCTCCACCTCCGACCCGTTCCGGAACCGCGTCCCGCTCGAGCCGATCCGGCCCGCCACCGCCTCCCCGTACCCGCCCTCCGCCATCCGCGCGAAGTGCTCGTACACGTACGACGACTGCCGCTCGCTCCCCCCCAGGATTCTCGTCTGACAGCCCGGACGGAACACGCTCTCCAGAACCGTCAGCGCCGCCGCCATCGTCGTCTTTCCCCCGCCCCTTGGCGCCCACACCACGCAGTCCCCGCACCGCTCGAAAAACGCGTCCGACAGATACTGCAAGGGCGCGTCATGTCCCGCGCACAGCGCTCTCCCCGGCGTCTTCAGCCCCAGGAACGTCTCCACGTACATCCCCAGTTCCTTCGCGTCACTCGGCGGCGTCCGCCGCAGCGTCCTCATCGTTTCCAAGCACAGCCTCGTAGATCCGTTTTCTGGTCTCATCGCTCATTCGCCTCACCAGGATGAATTCCTCGTTCTCGCCCGTGCCACCCATGTCGTTCCCGCTTCCCCCCTCTCCCGACGCCAGCTTCCCCACCCGTTCCAGCACCGCCAGCAGGTCCTTCGCCTCCACCTCCTTGATCCCTCGTCCCCGCAATCGCTTCTTCAGTTCCTTCATCACCGACACCAGACACGCCTGCTTCAGCGTCTCCAACTCCTTCCCCACGTCTTTCTCGCTCTCCATCCAGTTCCTCCTTTTCCTGTTGGCGTCCTTTCCGTACCCCCGCCGTTTCTTCTTTTATTTGGACTGTGCTGTTCTTTGCGTTCTTTGCGCCTTTGCGTTGAACATTTCTTCTTCTGTTCTCGCCCTTAACCCCCGTGGCCCCGCCATTCGTCAATTTCACGCCGACGCGCCCCGACCACCCATCCGCCCAAAGCCCTGCCCGGCACGCCCATACACCCGCCGAAATTTCTTTCAGATTCCATTTCGGGGGGGCAACCGCGCCCCTCGCCGTACAAAAAAAACGAGGGCCGACTCGGTCGACCCTCGTTCTTCCTTTGCTTCTTCTGCTACCGGCTCATCATCCGATGAACGTGTGCCCCGCCTCCTCAAGCGCCCTGCGCGCGTCGGCCAGTTTCTCTTCCTTCACCAGCACGATGTCCGTCTCGAAGCTCGACACCACGAACACGCTCACCCCGGCCTTCGCCAGCGTCCCCGTCAGCGACGCCAGAACTCCCACCTCCTCGAACGCCAAAGGCCCCTCCACTTCCAGACCCCGCCAGCCCCGCTCGCATCGCACCCCCTTCGG
>CAZVTD010000434.1:0-1952 GCA_964629945.1 uncultured Planctomycetota bacterium
AGTGGATGATGGGGGAGGAAGACGGGGGGCCCGCGGGGGCGCTGAACCCGGGACATGATTACGGTCGGGAGACGGCTTACCGTGCTGCGCTTCTGGGACGCGGGGACGTGCCCTGGGACCTGGAGAAGCACCGGATCGTGATGGGGGACTATATCAACATGGACGTGTTCGTGCCCGAGGGGTCTGCGGATGCGGGTCGCCGACGGGTGATGTTGTTGTATCTTGGTCCGGCGAACTGTGCGACGGGGTACGTGGAGGAGAACTGCGGAAGGCAGCCATGGTGGCGCACGGTGGGTCGGGCGGGGTTCGGGTTTGCGGGGTTCGACCCGATCGGGACGGGGAACCGGGTGGAGGAGACGGGACGGTTCTACGAGCGGCACCCGGAGTGGTCGCTGATGGGGAAGATGGTGCGAGACGCGCGGGCGGCGCTGGACGTGCTGGTGGGGCTGCCCTACGTGGATCCGGATCGGATTTACCTGTGCGGGTTCGCGATGGGTGCGATGGTGGCGCTGCACGCGGCGGCGCTGGATGAGCGGATTGCGGGGGTGGTGACGCTGTGCGGTCCGGGGCCTTTCCGGCTGGAGGGAGATGAGCGGGAGACGGGCGGGCTGAGGAAGTGGTCGCACACGCTGATGCTGCTGCCGAGGCTGGGGCTGTTCATCGGAGAGGAGGAGCGGGTGCCCTACGACGTGGATGATCTGATGGCGTGCGCGGCGCCGAAGGCGCAGCTGGTGATCAGTCCGAAGCTGAATTACGAGGCGCCTGCGGAGTACGTGGCGCAGGCGGTGGCGGGTGCGCGCAAGGTGTACGAGATGCACGGCGCGGGTGAGGAGCTGGTGCACCTGGCGACGGAAGACCACGCGTGCTTCAGCACGAAGAGCGAGGGATTGATTTTGAACTGGCTTCGGAGGCAGAGCGCGCGGAGAAACAGCGTTTAACGCAAAGGCGCAAAGGACGCAAAGAACAGCACGGCTCAGGCAGACAGCAACAGCCGAAAAGGAGAAGCAAGGGCACAGAAAGGGTGCAAGCTCGAATTTCGGGTTCGGGTTGGGGCGGAAGCGGAAAGATAAGATGATCATATACCCCCTTGCGCGAAGGGCGCAAGGGGGGCATGATGTACGGGTCCAGTGAACCCATGGAGAGGAGCGAAGGATGAGTGCGAGCGTGGAGCAGCGTCGGAAATGGCTGGCGGAGATCAACGCGTCGATCCCGGCGTGTGCGGAGTGGGAGGCGTGGCTGGCGAAGACGGGCGAACTGCCGCCCGATTTTGGCGCAATGGCGTCGTGTGCAGAGCTGCCTGATCCGCTGGAGCGAGTGATTGGGGGAAAGACGGTGCGGGTGAAGGACGCACGGGAGTGGCCGTCGCGTCGGGCGGAGATCAAGGCCTTGGTGGAGCATTGGCTGATCGGGACGTCGCCCGGCCGACCGACGGACATGAAGGCGGAGGTGGTGGCCGAGCGTGAGGAACGCGGGGCGCGGGTTCGCCAGGTGGTGCTGAGGTTCGGTCCGGGAGGGAAGGCGAGCGTGCGTGCGGAGGTGATGATTCCGGAGGGGAAGGGGCCTTTCCCGATCTTCATGACGCAGTGGAACCATCGGTGCTGGGCGTTGATCGCGCTGAGGCGGGGTTACGTGACGTGCGTGTACGCGGGGTCGGACGGGACGGACGACACGGGGACGTTCATCGAGGCGTATCCGGAATATGACTGGTCGAAGCTGGTGAGGCGGGCGTGGGCGGGCAGCCGCTGCCTGGATTACCTGGAAGGGGTGGCGGAGGCGGACACGAAACGTGCGTGCATCACGGGGCATTCGCGGAACGGGAAGCAGTCGCTTCTGGCGGGAGCGCTGGACGAGCGGTTTGCGGTGGTGGTGGCGAGTTCGGCGGGGGCGGGGGGCGACGTGACGGTGCGGGCGTATCCGGAGACGGTGTTCGGGGAATTGATCGATCCGGTGTC
>CAZVTD010000435.1:0-1947 GCA_964629945.1 uncultured Planctomycetota bacterium
GGTGGCGGGTCCGGAGCGGGGCCGAAGTCCGAAGCGGGCGACAATAACCTCGCGCTCGCGGTCGGTGAGCGTGCGCAGGACGTCGGTGAGGACGCGCTTGGGGTCGGAGGCGGATTCGGTCTGCGAGCGCTGGTCGGGTTCGAGGTCCTGGGAGCCCGAGGCGAGGTCGAGAATCTCCTGAGAGGCGGTCCGGAAGGTGTCGAGGAGGGAACTTTCGGCGGGGATGGTCTTGGCGTAATTCTTCATGATGGCCCACGAGGCGTAGGTGGAGAAGCGGTTGCCCCGGGCGTAGTCGAATTTTTCGACGGCCTGCATGAGGGAGAGGTTCCCGTCGGAGATGAGGGTGTTGAAATCCATGGCGGAATTGGTGTGTCGCTTGGCAATGGAGACGACGAGACGGAGATTGGAACGGATGACGCGCTGCTTGGATTCTACCATCTGCTGGTAGAGGTCCTCGAAGAGTGCGACGATGTTGGCCTGGGGTCCTGCGACCTTGATGCGCTGTCGGACGACGGCGGCACGGTGCTTGAGGTAGTTCATGCGACGAAAGAGGGTGAATTCCTCCTCGCGGGTGAGGAGCTTGGACTGCTTGTGGAGATCCCGGAGATAAGCGGGGAGGTCCTCGACGAGTTCCTTGCGCAGGGCTGGGGTGCGGACGCCCTTTCGGGGTGAGGCGGATCGGCCCTCGAGGATGACGTTTTCGATACCGGGCTCGTCAAAACAGGGGTTGTAGACGCAGTCGAGCTCGAGCTCCATGATCTCGCGGGCTTTGATCTGGTAGATGATGCGATAGATGGTGGAACGGTTGCGACGGTACTCCTGGCAGAGGACCCTCATGGGGATGCCGATGAGATAGAGGCGGAAGAGATGTTCCTTGTCGCGGTCGGAGAGACGGCTTTTGATGGAGGGGAAGATGCGGTTGTCGGGGTTTTCGATCTCGTGTCGCTTGAGGAGGTGGCGGATGGTCTCGCGAGAACGTGAGAGCTCGGAGGCGACGGCGGCGACGACGCCGGAGAAGACCAGCACTCCGGCGGCGACCTGATCGCGTGCGAGCTGGATGGCACGGGCCTGCTCGGCATCGTCCATGAGTCGGAAGGAGCCGGATTCGCGGATGAACTGGGCGAATTTTTCCTCGAATTCCTTGACGGCGGAATGCTTGAAGCCGAGCCGACGCTTTCCGTCGGGGAAGACCATGGTGTAGCCGACGAGACCTTTTTTCCGCCACCGGTAGAGGGTTTTGGCGGAGAGTCCGTAGTGGATCATGAGGTCGATGACGGAATAGACGGGCTCGCCGGCGTTTCGGACGTGCATGTCGATGGAGGCGCCGAGGTCGGCAAGCATGTGGAGGAGATCGGCGTGGAGACGGGGGCCCGCCAGTGAGAGGGGAGGACTGTCGGTGGGGCGGTAGTTGGTGATTTTGTGGCAGATGTATTCGTAGGGGTAGGACTTCTGGACATCGAGACGGGCGAGGAGCTTTTCGAGTCGATAGATGAAGCGCTTGCGGACGTTGAGCGGTGCAAAGAGGAGCTGATTCCTCAGCAGTTCGAGCTGCTTGTAGCTGTAACGTTTGGCCATAAGAGGCACCCGTGCGGACGGCAGTCCAAGGGACGCGCATAACGCCCGCTAAGAGATATCCTGAGAACGTCAGGGGTCAAGGGGGTCGAGGGCGCGTTCGGGGGCTGGTTTGCCGTTAGTCCTTTCTTTTCATCGGGTTACGACGTTTACCGATTTACATATTTTGAGAGCGGAGTGTTGCATGTGATCGGCCCGAAAGCCAAGCGGGACAGGAAGCTACGGTATCCGGTGTTCCCAGAGGACAGATTCGAGGGGGCTGGGGTCCCGTGCCGGGCATTGGCCGACGATTTGCAACACTTTTCTGTATTGGACGATTCCAGGGGTGGTGAGGTTCATGGAATTTTCGGGAAAGTTTGGGGGGGATAAAAGGGG
>CAZVTD010000436.1:0-1946 GCA_964629945.1 uncultured Planctomycetota bacterium
ACTGGACATAGGGCGACAGCGACCGGAAGGGCTGGAAGATGGCGGCCACGCTCAGATTCGGATGGTCAAACCCCTCGCCGAGCATCCGGACCTGAACGATGCAATCGATCCGGCCTCGACGCAGGTCCTGGAGCACGTCCTCGATTTCCTCCGCCGGCATGTTGCTGTGGATTTCACGCGCCTGCAGACCGCGCTCGGCGTAAAGGGACCGCACCTGGCGGGCGTGATCCACCGAACATGCGACCGCGATCAGTTGATGGAATGTGCCAGTTTCCCGGAGGTGTTGAAGCCACTGGATGCTGGCATCCACGATGGAGCGGTTGCACTCGGGCGCGAGGGCCACACCCCGACTGAACCATTCCTCGTCCCGGAGTTGAAGTACCTCCTCGAGGGAGTGCTGCCTGGCATCCCCGCGATAGGTGAAGGATATCTCCTGGGGAGCGACGTTCACGGCGGTTATTTGCTTGATGTATCCTCGCACCATTGCGGTCCGGAATGGGTAGGCATAGACCCGCTCACCAGCGATCTCGCGTCCGTCGCCCCTGAAGGGAGTGGCAGTGAGGCTGACGACCTTGGCGTTTGGGAACCGCTCGAAAACCCGTTCCCAACTTCTGGCCACGTTGTGGTGCCCCTCGTCGACCAGGATCAGGTCGAAGAAATCATTCGATAAGGCAGGAAGCCATCGGTCGGCCCGGCTGGCCAATTGCTGGATGTTGGTAACCACGATGTGCGAGCTCTCGCAGTCGTGGATGTTCGCATCCTGGCCGTCCAAGACGGCCGTGAAGGGACCATGGCTCACATCGGTCAGAACACGCGTGGAGGTCCAGAAACACTCACGTCCTGCGACATCGAAGGCGGTGAAGATGCCCCGCCGAATCTCAAGGTTCGGCGCGATCACCAGTACCCGACCCTGGGCGGTCTCAAAAGGCAGTAGCGCCATGAGGCCAGTCTTACCGCAGCCCACCGGAATTTGGAGGATGGCGTGTTCCGAGCTGTTCCGGAAGTGCTGACGCGTGCGAAACCATCCCTCGACCTGGGGATCGCGCAGGTTCGGGTTGCCCTGAATGTGGGGCCGCGTAGTATTGAAGAAACGGGATATCTCTTCGTTGGTCATGCTTTTTCTGTCCAGTCCTTGCAAAGGACTTCCGCTTGTTCCAAAACAAGCTCCGTGGCGTGAGCCTGCTTGTCCGGCGGATAGCCGTATTTTCGAAGAATGCGCTTGATGATCACCCGCATCTGGGCCCGGACGTTTTCTCGGACGGTCCAGTCGATGGTGATGCTGTTCCGCACCGCCTTGACGAGTTCTTGAGCAATCAGCCGCAGTGTCTCATCGCCGAGGACGGCCACTGCGCTATCGTTGACCTCCAGCGCGTCATAAAAGGCTACCTCGTCATCCGTCAGCCCCAGCTTCTCGCCTCGCTGGTTGGCCTCGCGCAGGTCCTTCGCCAATGCGATCAATTCTTCGATCACCTGTGCCGTTTCAATGGCCCGGTTTTGGTATTTCTTAATCGCATTCTCAAGAAGCTCTGCAAATGACCGGGCCTGCACCAAGTTCTTTCGCCCGCGTGCCTTGATCTCGCCTTCGAGAAGCTTGCGCAGCATTTCGACAGCCAAGTTCCTTTGCGGCATGCCACGCACTTCCGCCAGGAACTCATCGGACAAGATCGAGATATCCGGCTTCTTCAGCCCGGCGGCCGCGAAGATGTCGATGACCTCATCGGAAGACACCGCCTTCGAGACGATCTGCCGGATGGCAAGTTCTATCTCTTCAGGGCTGCGGCGGCCGTCGCCCGTGCTCTTCGTCAGCACGGTCCTCACCGCCTGGAAGAAGGCCACGTCGTCCCGAATCTCCAGCGCCTTCTCATGTGGAACGGCCAGCGCAAACGCCTTTGACAACTCGCCAACCGCCTTCACCAGCCGGTTCTTGCCGTCATCCTGGGCCAGCA
>CAZVTD010000437.1:0-1942 GCA_964629945.1 uncultured Planctomycetota bacterium
CGTGGAGCAAAGGGGCGCAGGAAGGTGGATTGTGGAACAGACGGACCGTTGGGAAAAGGCAGACGTGTTAGTGCCGGAAGCGGCTAAACAAGCGTCAGAAGTCCGCGCCCGCTGGGCGTGGGTGGAACCTGAGGTCTGGACGGACCGCATGCTATCGGCGCTTGAACAAGGCGTGAAAGGAGGGGTTTGGTTCAGTCTGATAGACAAGGTCAACTCTCGTGCGAACCTGGAAGCCGCCGCCCGCAAGGTGATTGCGAACAAAGGGGCAGCAGGCGTGGACCGCGTCACGGTCCATCAGTACGCCCGGTATCGAGAACGGTACCTGGGGAATCTGGCGGACGCCCTGCGCCGAAACGCCTGGAAACCCAAAGCAATCCGACGGCAATACATTCCCAAAGCAGGCAGCGCGGAGAAGCGGCCCCTGGGGATTCCCTGCGTGGAAGACCGGGTGGTCCAGACGGCGCTGCGAAACGTCCTGGAACCGATATTCGAGAACGAGTTCCACGAGAACAGTTTCGGATTTCGCCCAGGGCGGGGGTGTAAAGACGCGCTGCGAGTGGTGGACGAGCATCTGAAAGCTGGAGACTTGTACGTTGTGGACGCTGACCTCCGTAAGTTCTTCGACACCATTCCGCATGAAGCACTGATGGGACGAGTCGCCGAACGCGTGGCGGACAGCCGAGTGCTGGCACTGATAGCGGCATTTCTGAAGCAGGAAGTGCTGGACGGGATGGAACAATGGACGCCGGAGCAGGGCACGCCGCAAGGTGCGGTCATCAGCCCCTTGCTGGCGAACATCTTTCTGAACCCGCTCGATCATCTGATGGCCGAACAGGGCCACACGATGGTCCGGTACGCTGACGACAGCGTTATCCTGTGCCGGAGCAAAGAGCGAGCACAGGCCGCACTGGCCCTGATGCAGCACTGGTGCGAAATGAACGGGCTGCAACTTCACCCGGACAAGACGCACATTGCGGACCTACACAACGCGGACGAAGGCTTCGACTTCCTGGGCTACCGATTCCAACGGACTCGCAGAGGAAATCTGCGCCGATGGGCGGGAGAAAAGGCGTGCAAGAAACTGCGCGGACAGATGCGACCCGAGACCCGGCGTGCAAATGGCCATAGTATCCAGGCCATCATCGCCCAACTCAATCCGATTCTGCGGGGATGGTTTGAATACTTCAAACACAGCCACCCCACGGTGATGCGGGTGATGGACGGATGGACACGAATGCGACTGCGCAGCATTCTGCGCAAACGCCGAAGAAGAAAGGGTCGAGGCCGCGGGTCAGACCACCTCAGATGGACCAACCAGTACTTTGCGGAACTCGGGCTGTATTCTCTGGAACAAGCCTGGCAAGCCGCCAGACAGTCATTTCGATGCAACCACTGACCGGAGAGCCGTATGCGGGAGAACCGCACGTACGGTTCGGAGGGAGGGGAGACCGGACAACCGGTCTTCCCTACCCCTATGTGCGCCTTCGAGCGTACATCGCCAGAGTGGTGAGAGTCCACTCCTGAATGGCGTCAAGATTCAGAGACGGAAGGTAACTGCGTCGCCGCGAGGCGGGGTGGAGCGCCACCGGAAGACACGCCCAGTCCGCAGGATAACGAACTCGATTCGGCTCCGCGGCTGCGACGAGCCCGCGAGTGAACGGCGAAGTCCAGAACGAGCCTGACACGCTGACGGCTTAAAAGAGTGACTGCCGAGCCCGGCAGGTGCCGAGAAGACGGTGAAAAGCGATGGCAGGGGACCGTGGGGTGGTTGGAGGCGGAATGGTCGGAAGACGATGTGCGTGAAGAAGGGAGACCTCGGCCTTCGCCAGAGACGGCAGCCGTGCAAGAGGTGCGGCTCCAGAAAGAAGGACGAGGAGTCAGAGCGTCCGTAGTAGCGAGGAAGCGGGGTAATCCCCGTGGAGCAAAGGGGGGCAGGAAGGTG
>CAZVTD010000438.1:0-1939 GCA_964629945.1 uncultured Planctomycetota bacterium
AGGCACTTTTCAGCACAAGTCCTGATTTTGCCACGATTTGCAATTTTGGGGCGCTCGTTCGTGCCCCGTCTTTTTGCGCTCCGCCCCCGTAATCCTCTCCCGAGACCCCCATCAGATTCAGGTAGATACGCACGTCTCTTTCGTGTCGGCTCGTCGTCGTGTTCGCCTTGATCGGCGGACCCAGCACCAGCGTCGCGGTCCCGTCTTCGGTCACCTCCACCGGCTTTCCTTCTTCCGAGTCCCAATCCCCCGTCAGGGTCCACACGTGTCCGTCGGCGTCCTTCTTCGTCAGGGTCACCTTCACGGGGCGGTATTCCCCGGCCGGAACGGTGTATTTTTCCTGGGGGATGCTCAGACTCAGCATTCCGTTTTCCGAGAAGAGCGTCAGTTTCCCCTCGGGCGATTTTACCACCAGCGTTCCCATCTTCGGATGGGCCTCTTCCACGCGAACACGGCTGCCGTCCTTCGCCACCGTCACATACCAGTATTTTCCGTCATCCGTGCGCGTCAGTCCGGCCAGGGGCGTCAGTTCCCCGTCCGCGTCCTCCGTCCACGTTCCGTCCCCGTTCCGGTCCAGTCCGATGAGGTCCCAGCCTGGCCGCTCGTATCGGCTCGGGGCCCGGCCTTTTCTCATCACCCCGTCGTATTCCCCGTCCAGGTTCGCGTCGATCACCCGGAGAGCGACTTCCTTGTCCCCCAGTTTCACCTTCCCCTCGCGCACGCCCCCGGGCGTGATCAGCAGCATGCCCGCATACAGCTTCACTCGAATCTCTGCCGCCTGTTTTGCCCCGGCGGGTGTTATCGGGATTACCCCGAAGTCCCACACCATCAGTCCCGGAACCGTCGGCGACCCTTCGAGGTGCGTTTTCCTGCCCGTATACCCTTTTTCTTCCGCCAAGTCCCCGTCGGCGTCCAAATCCACGTACAGCACCGGCGGGTCTGATTCCAGGAGCGCCGCGACCATCCCGGGTCCGACCACGATGTTGTAATATCCCAGGAGCAGTTCCGTCTTCGGGACCGCCTTCACCTCCGGCGGCTTTTCATCCTCCGGACTGCAATAACGTGTGCCCGGACTTCTCAGGTTCACGGCCTCCACCTCATCCGACGCCTTCACGGGGGTCAGTTTGAAGTCTTCCCCCCGTGCCGTGGCGGCCGCCGCCAGGACGCACGCCGCTGCCAATCCCGCAATGATCCTCGACGTCTTCATAAAGACCCTCCTTCTTGCACGTGGAGTTCTTCATCTCATAATACATTCCGCGTTCCCGGGGTAAACCGGTTTTCCTGCAAAAAAAGCATCTTTTCCGGTCCTGTGCTCTCCGAAAAACCCTTCGCAAACCCGTCTTCCCGCGCTACACTATCCACTCAGACCGCGGTGATCCCTTTGGAGGTCTTCCGTATGACCAGCCCGGACCAGTCCATTCTTCGTCGGCTCCCTTCCGTTGACGCCCTCCTCGGCGCCGATCCCCTCAGACAGCTCGTCGCTTCCGTTCCCCACGTCCTTCTCGTCGACGCTGTGCGCGCCGCCCTCGACGAAGCCCGTCAGGGCCTCCTTCGGGGAGGCTGTGCCTCGCAGACGGCCGAAGCGCTCCACGCCTGGACGCTCGCCCGGGCGCTTGACCTTGTCCACGCCGCCACCCGTCCCCATTTCCGTCGAGCCATCAACGCCACCGGGATCATCCTCCACACCGCCCTGGGACGTGCGGTCCTGGCCGCCCGGGCCCTCGACCAGATCCGCTCCGAGCTGGCCGGCTATTCCGTTCTTCAGGTGGACGTCGAGACGGGCAAACGCTCCCGTCGCGACGAGCGCATCGAATGGCTGCTCCAGCGTCTCACCGCTGCTCCGGCCGCCACCGACGACAACAACAACGCCGCCGCCACCATGCTTGTCCTCAACACCATCGCCCGAGGCCGGCCGGACAACGACGACCGCGGCCACCTG
>CAZVTD010000439.1:0-1937 GCA_964629945.1 uncultured Planctomycetota bacterium
GCATGGTGTTCGCACGACGACTGGAGACAAGGGAGATGCTTCGGCTGGCCCTGTATACGTGTCTGCCTGCGGTCTCGTTTCTGTCGATGCTGCTCCCGCTGGGCGTGGGAGGGTGGTCGCTGGTGAGCACTGAGGCGGGAAGACGGTTCGGCGTCCCGGGGTTCGTCGGCTGGCCATTCAGCACGCTGCTGGGGTTCTTCCTGGTGGTGTCGTGTTCGGCCGTGGTGCTGAAGACAACGCTCACCCTGATGACGGCGGCGACACTTCGACGAAGACACAGGGCCGCATGCTGAGCGGCCTCGCCAGGGCATCGGCCTGCCCGAGCATGGACACGGTGCGGGTGCGGGAGGCGCTCCGATTCAGGGGGCCACAGGCTGTTGAGGGGGCAAACAGAACCGGCCGGGTGCGAAGGCGCCCGGCCGGGTTCATGTACGGAGGGAGAGGGAAAGGACTTGCGATCCCGCCCCGGCAAGCCGGGGAGAACCGCAGAAGCCAGAGAAGCAGAAGAGCAGAAAGAGGTCGCGCCTGCTCCTGTCTATTTGAGAGAGTAGAGGGTGAGGGTGTTTGTGTCGCGGATGAAGATTCGCGAGCCTGAGACGATGGGAAAGGTGTAGGTGGGGGCGTCGGCGACCTTGTAGCGGGTGAGCTCGGTGTAGGCTGTGGTGTCGGGCTTGAGGATGATGAGGGTGGAGGTGTCGGGGAGGACGAAGAGGACGGGGCCCGCATCGACGAGGGTGGCGAAGCCCTTTCGTCCCTGGGGTGCGTCGGCTTTCCAGGCGGTGGTGCCATCGGCGGCGTTGATGCAGAAGGGGATGGAACGGTCGGAGACGCCGAAGAGGAAGCCTTTGTGGAGGACGGGGGTGTTGTACTGGCAGGCGAAGTCGGTGTTCTTCCAGAGTTCTTTGAGGGTGAAGGTGCCGGTGGAGGCTTTCTGGACTTTGACGGCGAAGGTTCCGCGACGCGAGCCGGAGTAGTAGATGGTGTCGCCATCGATGACGGGGGTGGAGATGTTGTAGCCGTAGCCTTCAGGGACGAAGGGCGTGGACCAGAGGAGCTTTCCGTTTTCGGCATTGACGCCGACGAAGGCGTTTTCGGAGAAGGTGACGAGGATGGTGGTTTTGGCGACAGTCATGGCGACGGGCGAGGAGTACATGGGGGGGAGGTCCGGGGAACGCCATTTTTCGTCCCCGGTGGCGAGGTCGAGTGCGAGGAGGGCACCGGCGCCTTTGCCGCCGAGGTGGACGATGGCGAGTTTGCCGAGGATGAGGGGTGAGGAAGAGGTGAAGAACTGGGGGACGACGTTAGGGAAGGGATCTTTACGCCAGAGGAGTTTGCCGTCGGTGGAAAGGCAGGAGACGATTCCGGTGGCGCCGATGGCAACGATTTTTCCGTCGGCGACGGCGGGTGAGGAACGAGGGCCGGGGTGGCGTGCGCCTGGACCGGTGACGGGGGGTGCGGGGTATTTGTCGCGCCAGAGCTCATGACCATCGTCGGCGGCGAGACAGAGGATGAGTTCGTTTTCGTCCTGACGTGAGCAGACGACGAGGCGGTCGCCGACGAGTGCGGGGGTGGAGTCGCCCGGTCCGACGTTGATTTTCCAGAGTTGTTTGAGCTCGGTGGGCCAGGGGTCGGGTGCGGTGAAGGCTTTGAGGTGGGCGTCACGGTCGGGGCGGAGCCACTGGGGCCAATCCTGAGCGAGGGCGGGGGAAGCGGTCAGGAAAAGGAGCGCGAGGAGGAGGAGGGACGTCGGTATGGCGGTCTTCATGAGCGGGTCTCCTGAGAAGGTTCGGACAGACGTCGAGCACGTGGGATAAGGATAACGGGGCGGGGAGGCGGGGCAAGGCATTTCCGGTGGGGTCGGGCTTTGTACAACGGAAACACCCACAGCGCCACGGAGACACGGAGAGCACAGAGGACGGCAAAGCCTGGGTTATCAG
>CAZVTD010000440.1:0-1902 GCA_964629945.1 uncultured Planctomycetota bacterium
GCGCGGTGAAGCGCTATATCGAACGCACCCCCGCCACACAACCCGTCTCGGAAACGAAAGGAACCCAGACCCCATGCCCCCCAACGCGTCCCTGACCCGTCTGCTTCAACCGGAACAGCTCAAACCCGCCGTGGATCTGACCAGCAGCGTGCTCACCGAGCTGGACCGCATCCTCCTCGGGCAGCCCAACCTCCATCGCATGGTCCTTATCGGACTCCTCAGCCAGGGTCACATCCTCCTCGAAGGCGTTCCAGGCGTCGGAAAAACCATGCTTGTCAAAACCCTGGCCGGTCTGCTCGGGCTCTCCTTCAGCCGCGTCCAGTTCACCCCCGACCTGATGCCGGGCGACATCCTCGGAACACACATCCTCCAGGAGCGCCAGGGCGGTCACCGCGAGATGGTCTTCCAGCCAGGCCCCGTCTTCACCAATCTCCTCCTTGCCGACGAAATCAACCGCGCCTCCCCGAAAACCCAATCCGCCCTGCTCGAAGCCATGCAGGAGCGTCACGTCACCCTCCTCGGCAACACGCGGCCGCTGCCTGTCCCGTTCTTCGTCCTCGCCTCCCAGCACCCCATCGAGCTGGAGGGAACCTATCCGCTTCCCGAAGCCCAGCTTGACCGCTTCCTCTTCAAGCTCAAGGTCGCACCCGCAAACGTCGACACCCTCGACCGCATCATCTCCAGCCGCCGTCGCGGAACGCCTCCCACGCCTGCCTGGAACGTCTCGGCGGACCAGTTGAACACCCTCTTCGACGTCATGGAGCACATCTACCTCCCGCGTCCTGTCTCCCGTTACATCTCCCGCCTTACCGCCGCCACCAACCCCGTCGTGGACCCCGCCCGATCGGCCCCCGCAGGAAGCGATCCCGTCGCCAACTACGTCTCCTATGGTGCCTCTCCCAGGGCCGCCATTGCCATGGCCGAAGCGGCCCGGGCCAACGCACTCATCGCCGGACGCCCCACCGTCGGCTTCGAGGACGTCAGGGCCGTTGCACCGGCCGTCCTCAATCACCGGGTCCTCCTCAACTACAAAGCACGATTCGACCGCGTCGACAGCTACACCGTCATCGACACACTCCTTGGCTCCGTGAAGGAAGCCGAAATCGATCTCCCGGATGACGTCACGCTCGGCCCATTGCGGGAGCAGGAATCATGACCAGGAGTCGTTTGTCGTTCGCCGCAGCGTTCTTGGCCGTCGTGACGTTCCTCCTGCTCCTGCCGTCTCCTCATCTCCACGCCGTCACCTACGGCAAGGTGAGCGTCACCGCCGAGCCGGAGGTGGACGTCCCGACCATCCACGGATACAAGGAACATCGCTTTCGGGTCGTCAACGACGCGCCGGACGCACCGGCTCGCGTGCGCCTCCAGTTCCAGGCGTCTTCTCAACGTGAGTCCTTGATCAACACGATGGAGCGAACCGTGGAGGTCGGACCCGCCTCGTCCGTCCTTGTGACCATGCTCCAGCCGCCCCTGCCACTCGCCAATGCCACCCACGTGACGGTCTTCATCGACGGAGCACGCCAGGATCCGACCCTCGTCATCCCGGCATCCAGACATGGCTTCTCGGAGATGTCCTATGGTCATCGGTATTATTCCGGTTTCTCGCCCTCTGCGGAATCCCCCATCGTCCTTACCAGCAAGGGCGTCAGTGCGAATCTGCGGGAACAGATCGAGAGGGAGGGCGGACGCATCCAAACGTTTCGTTCCGACATCCCCATCAGTGCGTGGAGCACAAGCTGGCTCGGCTATTCCCGGTTCGACGCGATCGTGTTGACCGCCGGGGAGTTCAAGGAAATGCCGCCCGGCGCTCGCGAAGCGCTCCTGCGTTCCGTCGAAGCCGGCGGGACCCTCATGGTCATCGGAAAGATCGATCTCCCGCGTTCCTGGAGTCATTGGAACTCC
>CAZVTD010000441.1:0-1901 GCA_964629945.1 uncultured Planctomycetota bacterium
TCAGAAGCGTGCTCACCCCCACCAGAACCACCCCCAGGACCAGCATCGCGACCGCCCAACCCCAGACCCTGCAGATTCTCAACCCACAACCCATCGAGGTGCTCCTTCTACCTCCGGTTGGCCCAGCCCCCCAACGAGTCCATCCCGTCACTGACGGTCCGGCACACGGGTCCCGGCGTGTCCCTGGGTTCCCTGCAATCCGTGACACGACGAACCGACAACAGGAGCCCCCGCGACGACTTGTTTCTTAACATCGACAAAATCACCACACCACGACAGCAAAAAGCCGTTCTCGAACACAACCCGGGCTTTTTACCCAACTTCCAGAGCGCCAGAACCCTTCGCACTCCAGACTTCAGAATTATAACGACACATCAAAACCGTTGCCAAACCTTATTTCTGAAAATCCCACCTCCCCGCACACCCAACATTCTACCGCAAAATCAACACCTGGAATCTCCGCAACAACTTGCCGACAAAAGAGTTGCGTCGATCCGAGTCACCCATCATCCCCTGTTCGACCGTTTCCCCTTCAGATAGACCATCAACACAGACAGCTCCGCGGGCCCGATCCCGCTGATTCTTGACGCCTGGCCCAGCGATTTCGGACGCACTCGCGACAGCTTCTGACGTGCCTCCGCTCGAAGTTGCGGAATCCGTTCATAATCCACCCAACCCGGGATCACCGACGCTTCCGCCTCCTTGAACCGGGCCGCTTCCGCAAGTTGTCTCCGGATGTAGCCGACGTATTTCACCTCCGTCTCCACCCGTCGCCTTTCCGACTCGGTCAGTCCCAGTTGACCGAACCCCTCATCCATCTCCATCAACCCGGCCAGGCTCATCTTCGGGTTCCGCAGCAGTTCCGCCAGGGTCTTCCCCTCTCGGCGCGTCTTCTCCAGGTACTCACACGCCCGCTCGCACCGCGCTTCGCTCTCCAGGAACGCCCCCCACGTCGCCTCGTCGAGCAACCCGCACTCGTGACCGTACCCCATCAGCCGGCTCTCTGCGTTGTCCGATCGCAGAAGCAGTCGATATTCCGCCCGTCCCGTGAACATCCGGTAGGGCTCATCCACCCCCTTCGTCACCAGGTCGTCGATCAGCACCCCGATGTAAGCCTCGTTGCGTCCCAGCACCAGTTCCCGTTTCCCGGCCCGTTTCAGCGCCGCGTTGATCCCTGCCACGATCCCCTGCCCCGCGGCTTCCTCATACCCGCTCGTCCCGTTGATCTGCCCCGCCAGGTATAACCCTTCCACCACCTTGCTCTCCATCGTCGGCTCGATCTGAAGCGGATCGCAATAGTCATACTCCACCGCGTAGCCGTACTGCGTGATCACCGCGTCCTCCAGCCCCTCGATGCTGTGCACCATCTCCGCCTGCATCTCGCGCGGAATCGATGTCGCCAGTCCGTTGCAGTAGATCTCGTTCGTGTTCCGTCCCTCGGGCTCCAGGAACACCTGGTGACGGTCCTTGTCCGGGAAACGAACCACTTTCAATTCCACCGACGGACAATATCTCGGCCCCGTCGACTGGATCTGCCCCGAAAAGAGGGGCGTCTCGTTCAATCGCGAGCGGATGATCTCGTGTGTGCGTGCGTTCGTGTGCGTGATCCAGCACGGAAGTTGCTCCACCCGTAACCCCTTCGTCCGGTGCGAAAACGCCCCACGCGGCGCATCCCCCGGCTGCTCCGTCAATCGTCCGTAATCGATGGTCCTGCCATCCAGTCTCGGTGGCGTCCCCGTCTTCAGTCTTCCCACCCGGAGCCCATACGTCGTCAGTTCCCCGCTCAGCCGCTCTGCCGACGGCTCTCCCATGCGCCCCCCCACCGTCATCTCCCGGCCCACGTGCAGCAGTCCCCGCAGGAACGTCCCCGTGGTCAGGATCACCGCCTCCGCCCCCAGCAC
>CAZVTD010000442.1:0-1892 GCA_964629945.1 uncultured Planctomycetota bacterium
CTGCATCCGCCTGCTGAACGACGACGTGCTGGACCTTTTCCCCCGCGTGGACACGGGAACGCCCGTCTTCATCGCCGGCGAATAGTCGCCGTCCGCGCATCCGGTCCATTCCCCGTGCTGTTCCATCCTGCTGCCATGCAGGTTGCCCTTATGTGACAAGGAATGCGAGAAGGAGGCTTCCGCCCGTGAAGAAACTGGTTGCCTGGATGCTCACCCTGTTCCTTTGCCACCTCTCCGCCGCCGCCATCGAGCTGCATGTGTCCCCGCAGGGCCGGGATGACGGCCTGGGTTCGGCGGAAGCGCCGCTGAGTTGCGTAACACAAGTTCTGCAAAAAGGTTCGTGATGGTCTGGTCTTTACTCCTTCGCGGGAACACGTTTTCCCGGGTCCAGTCCCCATCCCGCAGCGTAGGGACCGGACCCCGCAGGGCGTAGCCCGGAGGGGGCAGGGCCCTACGCTGCGGGATGCGCCAACCGCATGGTCTTCCGGTGCTCGTGAAAGAGGTCCATGTTCAGATAGTGCGTTCCCTCGAACCATTCCTCGTGCTGTTCGACCGTCAGCGCCCGGACCAGGCGAAGACAGCTCGCCTCGTTCGGGAATATGCGCACGATGTGCGTGCGGCGCTTGATCTCCTCGTTGAGGCGCTCAAGCATGTTCGTGGACTTCATGTGCTTGTGGTGGGGCGGGGGAAGCCGGTAGAAGGTGAACGTCTCCTCGATGTTTTCCTCCACCCACACGCACAGCTTGGGGTAGCGCCCCTGCCACTTGGAAAGCCACCCGCCGAGGTCCCGGCGCGCCTCCTCCAGCGAGCGGCGGTCGTACAGCCACCGCAGCTCCGTCATGCAGTCGCCGTCCGCCTTGCGCGGAAGGTGGTCCAGCGCGTTGCGCAGGAAATGCACGTAGCAGCGCTGCCACACCGACTCCGGGAACACCTCCGGAACCGACCGGCGAAGCCCCGGGTGATCGTCGCTCACCACGTACTCCACCCCGTGGAGGCCACGCTCCCGAAGCCGCAGGAGAAACTCCCGCCAGCTGTTCGCGCTCTCACGGTTCGCAAGCTCCACCCCGAGAACACACCGCCGCCCGTCCTCGTTGATCCCCAGCGCCACCAGCACCGCCCGGCTCCGCACCACCCCCTCCTCCCGCACCCGCTCGTACCGCGCGTCCAGGACAAGGTACGGATAGGGCTCCTCCAGACGCCGCTCGAAGAACTTCGACAGGTCCTCGTCAAGACGCGCCGTCACCCGGCTCACCGAGGACGACGAAAACTCGTGACCGCAAAGCGTTTCCGTAACCTCCTTCACCTTGCGCGTCGCCACCCCCTGGATGTACATCTCCACCAGACTGTCCATCAGCGCCTTCTCGCTGCGCTGGTAACGCTCGAAAACCTCCGTGCTGAAAAGCCCCTGACGGTCCTGGGGAACGCGCAGCTCGATGTTCCCCACTCGAGTCGTCAGCGATCGCCGGTAATGGCCGCTGCGGTACCCCATCCGGCCGTTCACCCGCTCGCTCTTCTCCGCCCCAAGCGCCTCTGTCATCTCCGCCTCCAAAACCTCCTGGAGAACCCCGCGTATCAAGGACCGGATCATGTCCTCGTCCTCCCGGAGAAGCTCCCGCCAATTCGGACCCAATGTGATACCCTTCTGCTTGGACATGATGTTTCCTTCTGGGGCCTGCGGCCCCGGTTCATTTACCCAGAAACATCATGTCCCTTTTTTGCAGAACTTTGGAAGCATAACCGGGCCGTGCCCGTCACGGTGCTGTTCTCTCCGGCGGGGGAGCTGGTGCGGACCTGGGAGGGTGAAGTGACCTCGGAGACACTTCACGCCGCATTGGCGGGCGTGAAATACTGATTTTAGCGGTATTCTCATCTGATTTCTCGCCGCAAGAAGG
>CAZVTD010000443.1:0-1881 GCA_964629945.1 uncultured Planctomycetota bacterium
GGAATTCTGAGAAGCGATGCCGGCACTCATGCCACCGAGAAAACCTCTGCCCAAGAAACCGTTCCCGACGAGGTGGAGGTAAAGTGTGCCGCTTGCGCGGAACCGATTCGTCCCGGCGAGAAGTGCACCGTTACCAAGTATGGGCTTCTTGTCCACGACACACCCATCTGCCGTGATTCGATAGGCGAATGATGGCTGCGCCGCCCCGTCTGATAGTGCCGTTCGACGGGGCTGGCCAGGCCTTGGAATCATCTGTCCGCTCTCTTAGCCACCTCGAGAATCTCATGTGCCGCCCAGTCACAGCAGACCAGATGTGAAAAGCATCTGGCACGGTATGCTGCCAGCACGGCTTCTCCCAGTCCGGGTCCAACAACGACCAGCATCACTTCTTTGCCCGCATCGACTCTTCCCTGAAGCCATGCCAGGCTTGCCGCATGAAAAGGTTCCGGCCCATCGGTGAGGGCGCGGCCACGAGAATCTATCAAGTTGTAGAGTACCTCGGCTTTGGCAAGCCCTAGAGCCTTACCGTATTCCTTGCTGAGCTTGCTTTGCTCCTCGAACCGCTGTAGAAGCTTGTAGAACACGGTGTCGGGATCCCTATGGTCAGCCGAGCTGATTCCAAGCACGACGAGATCGAAATCTCGCTGCTCTACAACCTCAGGTCCTAGAAAGCCGGTGGCCTTCACTGAGGGATTCTGATGGTGCACAAACCCCGCCACGAACGGCGCGCTAAAAGATACAAGCTCTTCCATTCCAACCGCGTCGAGCGCCACTACCTCGGTCTTGCCGTCTTTTTCCAATGCGTGCGGGCCAAGCGCGCTTGCCAATTGGACGAGTGTTCTTCCGCCACTTAACCCGATAAGAAACTTACCGGCTCCCTTGCCCCTCCGGTTCCACGCCCGCCTCGCAGCACTGACTGTCCTCAGAGCTGCTTCCGCCGCCACTGCGGACCTTGCCATGTCCTTATATGCATCCTTGTCAGCCTTGAGCCGCTCGATCTCTGCTGGATTCTCTCCCAGGCATTCAACCACGAAAACGTGTTCCTGTCCTAAACCCGACAGAATCTCGCCAACTCTCTCCGCCAGCTCGTGGCAGCGCGGCGGCTGAAGCCGCAGGACTCTCTCCCGGTATGCCTGCTGCAGGGCGCGTGATGCTACCGCCTGGTCTATGTTCAGAGCGTTGGAAATGTCGAGGTTCGACTCGCCTTTGTCCAGTCGCCGCCAAGCGACCTCGTAAAGCTGACGCCTTGACAGAGCCATCTTCAATACCTCCCGACCCGATTTGGCATCTCTGCGGATGATATCACATACAATCATTCCACGCAAGTGCATGATATCTTCAATCAAGACGAATTATTGCACGATCGGACAATCAGATGAGAGTTGCCAGACCAAGTGCACCGAGAAGGTTTCCCGGAAGCGTAGGACAAACAACCCTATGGTTGGTTCATCACATAGTGTCGTTCGAAAGGGGCAATGTGAGGGGGGAAGTGGCAGTCGAGAGACACCGGAATCCTGGGGGCCGGTTTACGGTCCTGGTCGTGTTCGTCATCGGAGCGGGTCTTTGGATGGCTCGAAACGAACGCGTGTCATCAACCGCCTTGGGCATCCACCAGGAGTATATGGGACGGATAAGTGCTCAAGGAGCGGTTCACAACGCCCGCTCCTACGTTCGGGCTGCGGTTGTTGATACCGTTCCGCTGATGGCATTCCTTTTCAGCTATCTGTTGACTGGGCTTGGCTCGACCGCTTCGAGGCTCAAGATCACTCCGGCAAAAGCCCAGATGTGGTTTGTTATGGCATTCGTCGGACTCTTCACGGTCTACAATGCCTCATTGGCCAGGAACCCATCGCGCAGCCGGATACGCGATATATCTATCGA
>CAZVTD010000444.1:0-1861 GCA_964629945.1 uncultured Planctomycetota bacterium
CAGCGAGTTCGCCACCGCCAGCCCGAGGTCATTATGACAATGCACGCTGCTCACCGCCTGGCCGATGTTCCCCACGTGCGCGAACAGATACCGGATCAGCTCCTCGAAGTGTCCGGGCGTCGAATATCCCACCTTATCCGGAATCTTCACCGTCGTCGCACCGGCGCCAATCGCCTCTTCCACCACCTGCGCCAGGTAATCGGGCTCCGTTCTCGCCGCGTCCTCGGGCGAAAACTCCACGTCGTCCGTATATTTTCTTGCCCGCTGGATCCCCGCCTTTGCCAGCGTGATGATCTCCTCTTTCGCCTTCTTCAGCTTGAACTGACGGTGGATCTTCGACGTCGCCAGGAACACGTGGATTCGCCCGCGCTTCGCCGCCTTCAGCGCTTTGCCTGCCGCGTCGATGTCTCCGGGCACGCATCGGGCCAGTCCGCAGATCACCGGCCCCTTGATCAGCCGGCTCACCTTGCTCACCGCCTCGAAGTCTCCGGGCGACGAGATCGGAAACCCCGCCTCGATCACATCCACGCCCATCGCCGCCAGTCCCCGCGCGATCTGAACCTTCTCCTCCGTGTTCAAACTCGCCCCGGGCGACTGCTCCCCGTCGCGCAGCGTCGTGTCAAAGATGATCACCTTATCCTTCGCCATCGCTTCTTCTCCTTTGTCTCTTGGCTTATTGCCTTTGGTTCTTTGTTTCTTCTTCTGTTTCCTCAGCCTCAGCGGTTGTGATTCGC
Source organism: uncultured Planctomycetota bacterium (assembly GCA_964629945.1). Lineage (GTDB taxonomy): Bacteria > Planctomycetota > DG-23 > DATKVD01 > CAZVTD01 > CAZVTD01. Next base: position 735 of record CAZVTD010000444.1, read on the forward strand.
GCCTTTTTCGCATGTCATTCGCATTTCCCCGAACCCCTCGTCGTTGGCCCACCGACTCGCAAGTGCTTCTTCTTCTGTTTACCGGTCCGTCCCAGGCTTTCACCAAAGAAAAAAGCCCTAAACCCAAGAGGGTTCAGGGCTTACGATGATCCGACAATATGCTCGAAGTCCCTATACCCTCCTCCAGGTCCGCTCGGGGCGGACCGGGCGCAGGCCCAGTGCCAGCAGTTCCAATCCCATGCGTTGCTTCACCATCACAGGCTCCGTTGTCCTTCGAACTCCCGAAACATACCTCTCTTATCGTCTCGCGTCAAGCCCAATCTTGCGCCGATTCTCTGCCAACCCGTCCTCCATGGCCCCTGGCGTGTTTTGCAGCGACGCCCCGCCCCTTTAGGGGCGTTGGGAATCCCCAACGCGCATGTTCAGAAATCCCGACAACATCGCCCTCCGCTCACCCCGCTCTCGAACCCACCCGCATTTTTCTTTTCAACGCAACCCGCTTCCCCCAAACCGGATGTGGCCGGAAGCTGTCCTTCCTCTTCCTCATAAGGTACGTATTTTGCATGCTTCCACAATGGTCTGTGCGCCGTCTTGACGGCTTTATTCACGGGGAGGTCGAAAATGGTCCGTTCAACCCTCTGGCTGTCGGTTGTCTGTGGGATTCTGGTCTGTCTGACACTCCCTCTCTCCGCCGAAACCATCCTCGACGACCACTTCGACGGCACAACCCTCGACACCAATATCTGGGAGTCCTCCTACTGGGCCACGGGGCCCGTTTTTGTCTCCGAAAGCCGCCTGACCCTTGGTTCTTTGGCAGGCATCGAAGCCTACAACACCTACTCCCTCAACTACGTTAATATGCACCTCTTCGGTGTTGAAGGGACCCGCTTTGGCTTCGGTCTCTCAGGTGCTCTCGGCGGATTCGTCGAACTCTACGTCGCCGACACACACCAGACAGCCCTTTACCTTAGGTGGGCTCACGTAGAGACGCCATTTGCTCCTCCCAGCGTAGGCGACGAGCAAATCGATTTGGGCCTCAGCTCCGATGGCGATTTCCAGATCATCTGGACCCCAACGCTCTTTCAGGTCATCAACAATGGCCAGGTTCTGTTCTATCGCGATGACCC
>CAZVTD010000445.1:0-1857 GCA_964629945.1 uncultured Planctomycetota bacterium
CGGCGAAAGACTTCAAGGAGCGTCTGACGGGTCAGGCGCACCGGCGGGGATGTATGCTCCATGAGGTTCGTCATCACTTCGACCAAGTTGGGAAGCGGGTATCTACCTGCAAGGTCCACCGCCGTCTTCGCCGCGCTTATCTGCATCGCAGCGAAGATGCCATCCTCCTCGACCTTCACTGTTGCCTTCGTGATCGTGACTCGCGGTGGCGCAACACGTTCCCTCTCAATGGCAGGAACAGCCTCCTTCAGGACCGCCTCTGTGTCTATGTGGACCTTGTAACAGGTCTTGTGCTTGATTCGATTCCAAAGCTCCTTGAAGTCCTCACTCAGCACTCGTGCCTTCCGCAGTTTCGCTTTGCCGGAACCTGCCTTGCGCGGCGGCGGCGGCAGAATGCCCTCACCATACTCCGCCTCAACTTTCCTGCGTTCGGCAGCCGTCAGTTCTCCGACAGGCTTCCCGTACCGCGCCTCGATTTCGGCCCGATACTCAAAGGCAACCTCGTCCTGTAGAGTCTCGACATAATGACGGTAGCTCTCGTTCGCTACTACGGTCAGAATGTTCACCGCTTCGTCGTGAACCCTGTCGCCCGCCTGATTGACTGCCAAGCGGATACCCCGCCCCACCTCCTGCCTCTTCTTGACCCATGAAGCCGTCTGATTGAGCGTGCATATCTGGAACACGTTCGGGTTGTCCCAGCCCTCGCGCAATGCCGAATGCGAGAAGATGAAACGCACTTGCTTCTTCCGCCGGGTTTCTTCGTCGTCACCGTCCTCCGGAAGCCCCCGAAGCATTTCCTTGTCCTTCATGATGAGGTCGTAAGCCGCCTCGTCCTCTTTGGTCTCCCCCGATACCGAGTCCACCTTCTCAGTGACCCCGCCCTTGTGTCGCTTCTCGGCAAAGTACGCGGCCTGCACAGTCTCGGCGTCAACGTCCTTCCATTCCGGATACCGTGTCTTGTATTCGTCGAACGCCTCACGGAAGAGGCGGGGGATGATGGCGTTCTCCCCGGTATAGTTCGCCACCCGGTCTATGAAGAAGAGCGTCAGAACCTTGACCCCCGTCGGCTCAAGCTTTGACTGCTTCTGAAAGTGTTCCTTCACGGTGTGATGGACCTGGGCCGAGAAGATCGCCTCCTTGTCCGCCCCGGCCTCCTCTCCGAGTTTCATTTCGGTCTCGTTGGCAAACCGAATAAACTTGCCGCCCGGATTGATCTCATCCACCTCGAACCCCGCATAGTCGGCCCTTTCCGTCTTCTCGGCAAGAGAATCCCCAGGCCCTACCGTTATGACGGTCTCCTTCACTTGGCTCGTCTTCATGAGCTTGTGAACGGCAAGGCGGGCCGTGACTTTCGTCTTACGGGATTCAATGTTCTCCACCCGGATGTAGGGCCGATTCTCCGCGTTCTCCTCCACTACCGAATCCACTTCAATTTTCTTCACCAGCCCTTGCCGGTAGGCTTCTGCGGGGGTCAGACGGTAGATCACGTTGTAGGGGTTGCGGTGCGTGGCGCTGTAGCGAAGGGCAAACAGCGGGTCGAGCGTCGCCAGGGCTGCTATGCTTGTCTCGCTTTCCATGTTCTGCGGTTCGTCCAGGATCAGAATCGGGCGCGTCGCCTGCACCAGATGGATTGCCGTCTCTCCCTGAAGCCGGTCCGTTGATTGCCGGATCACGTTGGACGCCTTGTTGAAGGAAGCGATGGTCATCACCATCACCTCTACCGCGTCCGACATCGCGAACTGTCTCACTTGGGAGAGATTCGAGGAGTCATAAACGTAGAACCGATAAACCGGATTGCCATAAAGCTTGCCCAAGTGCTTCTTCGTGATCTGAAGCGTCTTCAGAACCCCTTCCCGC
>CAZVTD010000446.1:0-1853 GCA_964629945.1 uncultured Planctomycetota bacterium
GCCGAACATGCAGAGTCCCTGGGAGTTTCCGCCCGGTCCGTCGTTGGGATAGCCGATGCCGTTGAGGACGGAGAGGCAGGCGCCGTTTTCCCAGAGGACGCGTCCATCGGTCCACATGAAGGCGTCGTTTCCGTTGGGGTATTTGTCGACGACGCCATAGACGGAGACGGCGGTGGGCAGGAGTCCGGTGATGAAGTGGACGAGGTCCACGTAGTGGCAGCCGATGTAGGTGAACATGTCGGAGTTGGGACAGGTGCACCAGTTCTGGAAGTTGGAGTGGCGGTAGAACCAGGGCTCGACGAGATGGGCCTGTCCGATGCGGAAGTCGCCGAAGCGTCCGGCCCGGTAGGCGTCGCGTGCCATGAGGGAGCGGTCGTCGAAGCGCTTGTGGTATTCGACACCGACGGCGAGGCCCCGCTCGTAGGCGAGGTTTTCGATTTCGAGGGCTTCAGCGTGCTTGAGGACGAGGGGCTTGACGGTGAGGACGTGCTGGTTGGCGGTAAGGGCGGTCTTGAGGACGCCATAGTGGAGCTGGTCGGGGACGGCGACGACGACGATGTTTCGTGGAGGCATGGCGGCGATGACCTCCTTGTAGAGGTTGGGGAAGGTCTCGGTGGGGGCGACTTTGTTGAAGTCGGGGAAGGCCTTGAAGGTGTGTCCGGGGAAGGAACCCAGGAGGGTGGTATCTTCGGCCAGGGTCTTGAGCGGGGGAGAGTTCAGGGCGCAGACGCTGATGTCTCCGAGGAGGCCGAGTCTCTGGAGGTGATAGAGCGAGGGCAGGATCTGGATCTGGGTAATCATGCCGCCGCCGACGATGGTCACTTGAGGTTTGGACATCCGTTTCCTCCTGGTTCATGAATGGGGTTGAACGCCGTGCGCCGCGTGTAGCACGGAGTGGTATGATAACGAAGGGTGCGGTTTTTTCAAGGGGAGATTGCCTGTGGGTCCATGGGGTGTCACGAAATTGCGTTGCCAAAGGGGGTGAGGGTTTCTATGATGGGGCGCGTTTTGTGGGAACCGTGTGAACGGATGGAGCTAGGCGTGAGGATAAGCGCAGGGGTGGTTGGTGTGCTTCTGGTGATGGGTGTCGTCGGACTGGCGGGATGCGCGGGGCTGCCTTTCCGGTCGAACGCGGGGGAATGCCAGGAGGTGGGGATCATGCAGTTCGACGATCGGAGGGTTCCGTCGGAGATCGTTCTGGAGCGAGGGAAGCCCGCCCGGCTGGAGATCATGGGGGCGAACGGGCTGATGGGGACGAAGGTGTACATCAACGCGCTGGAACTGACGGCGGGTGTTGAGCCGGGCAAAGCAGCGACGATCCGCCTGGAAACGTCGGACGTGGCGAAACTGGATGGAGAGACCCTGCTTGGAGAGCCCGGAGGTCCGGTGCGGTTTGTCGTGCGGGACGGCGGGGCGGGAAGCGTGGGACGGGCGACGGGAGAGAAGGTGGAGGTGGCGGTGGTGTTGACGGAGCAGTTGGCGGCGCCGAGACGGATCACGCTGGCTCGCGGGGTGCCGGTGGTGCTCTACGTGGTGAAGGCCGACTCGGAGGTGGGGTTCGACAATTTCCAGTGTGACGAGCTGAACATGAAGGTAACGGTCCAGGGACGAGAGGTTCAGCAGATGGAGTGGATCCCGGACCGGGTGGGGACGTTCACGTTTACGGGGACGGTGACGCCTGACAGCCAGGTAACGGTGGTGGTGGTGGACACGAAGTCCTGACGAGGTGAAGACGCGTGAGTGGAAAGGTTCGTTCGAGACTGGCCTGGCTGGTGCTGGCGACGGCGGTGGCCGTGGTGCTGTGGTACGTGGTGCAGCTTGTGATGCACCGTCCCCCGGTCATCCACCAGGAG
>CAZVTD010000447.1:0-1843 GCA_964629945.1 uncultured Planctomycetota bacterium
GTCCGGAACGCAACGGGGTTTCGAAGGAGACGGGGCTGCTGAAGTCCTGGCCCGCGGAGGGTCCGACGCTCCTGTGGACGGCGACGGGCTGCGGGATGGGATGGTCGAGTGCAGCGATTGCGGACGGGACGATTTACATTGCGGGTGACGTGGGGAACAACTGTCAAGTGATGGCGCTGGGGCTGGATGGGAAGGAGAAGTGGCGGAAAGCGATCGGCCGCGCGGGGGACCACCGGCAGTATCCGGGGGCTCGAAGCACGCCGACGGTGGATGGCGACAAGGTGTATTGCCTGGGACCGATGGGTGACCTGACGTGTCTGAACACGAAGGACGGCAATGTCCAGTGGACGGTGAACATCGTGGAGCGGTTCGGGGGTCGTCCGCCCGCGTGGCTGTATTCGGAATCGGTGCTGATCGACGGGGACAACGTGATCTGCACGCCGGGTGGACGTGACGCGACGCTGGCAGCGCTGAACAAGAAGACAGGTGCGACGGTGTGGACGTCGAAGGGATTGAGCGATCCGGCGGGGTATGCGTCGCCGATCGTGTTCAAGGTGGGGGCGGGGAAGATCATCTCGACGTTGACGGCGCGGGGCGTGGTGGGGGTGAGCGCGACGAATGGCGGGTTCCTGTGGCGGTATGATCGTCCGGCGAATGGCACGGCGAACTGTCCGTCACCGGTCTTCTACAAGGATTCGGTGTTCTGTGCGAGCGGGTACAACACGGGCGGCGGACTGGTGCAGGTGAGCGTGAGCCGGACGGGATCTTCGATCCGACAGGTGTGGGAGACGGGGGACCTTGTCAATCATCACGGGGGTTACGTGGTGGTCGACGATCACATTTACGGCTACAGCGATCGCGGGGGGTGGTCGTGTCTGAAGTTCGCAAGCGGGGAACGGACGTATGCGGAACGCGGGGTCGGCAAGGGTTCGGTGATCGCGGCGGACGGGATGCTGTATTGTCTGAGCGAAGGTCGCACGGTGGGACTGGTGAAGATCAACCCGGCCCGATATGAACTGGTCAGCCAGTTCCGTCTTCCGACGCGCGGGAGGTATCCGAGCTGGGCCCATCCGTCGATCGCCAACGGGCGACTGTATCTGCGTGACGAAGACAGCCTGATGTGCTACGACATCAAGGCCAAGTGAGAGAAAGAGACAGCACGGTCTCTGGCGGATTCGGAGCGGCGGGTTATTCCCGCCGCTCCGTCTTCACATGGGTCACGTCATCTGCTATGCTTTCCTGACCGAGACGCCCAGGCATGTAAAGACCGGGCGCCACATGGGGACAGGGCAGTCCGTGTCATGAGCCGGCACTGAACCGTCTGGCGGGCGGGCTGAACAAAAAGAAGGAAGACGCTTGGGCAATCCACAGGAGTCATCCCACGAACGCAAGGGCATGGACCGGGTGGTCGGTCTGCTGCTGGTGGTTCTGGCTGCGGTGCTGTACGTGCTGTGTCAGAACGGTCGCTGGGTGCCTGGCGGCGGAGACGACGCCTATTACCTGGACATCGCCCGGCACCTGCGGAGTTCCGGGGAGTTCGTGTCCAATGACACGCCGGTGGTGATCGAGCCGCCCGGGTGGCCACTGGTGCTGGCGGGGGTCCTGCGGATTTCGGATTCGTTCCGGGTTCTGAACCTGGTGCCGATGGTGTGTCTGGTGGGTGCGGTGTGGGTGTGGTATCGGATCCTGCGGAGATTCGCGTCGGCGTGGACGGCGTTCCGGGTGATGCTGGTGGTGAGCCTGCTGTTCCAGTGGCAGCGTCTGAGCTTCTGCCTGTACAGCGACGCGCTGTTCTGTCTGCTGGTGGGGTCGGGACTGCTGGTGGGGATGCAGATCGGGGAAG
>CAZVTD010000448.1:0-1842 GCA_964629945.1 uncultured Planctomycetota bacterium
CCTGTCACCGAAATCGACCGCAATCAGGATCAGGACGTCCCCGCCGCACAGCCCGACACCACCCACAACGTCATCGCTCCCGGAACCCAGGGAACCGGCTCCTTCGGAATCATCGGCGACCGCTCCGAAGCCGGTCGCCGCGAAGGTATCCGCGCCCATGGCGGCTCCGGCGCCTCCGAAAATGCCGTCGAAGCCGCTCTCCGCTGGCTCGCCGCTCATCAGGATGACGACGGAAAGTGGGACTACATCAACTTCGTCGATCATTACCCCGCCGGGAACTCCTGTGGCGGCATCGGCACCGACCGTCACAGTTCCCTCGCGGGCGGACCCAACATCGGTCTCACAGGACTCGCCTTCCTCTCCTTCCTCGGCGCCGGAAACACACACCTCCAGGGACCCCACCAGGAAACCGCCGCAAAAGCCCTCGACTGGCTCCTCTCACAGCAGAACGAACGCTCCGGCGCCTTCAACGGCGGCGCAGCACGAACCAGCATGTACAACCAGGCCATCGCCACGCTCGCCCTCGCCGAATGTTACACCATGACCAAAGACCCCAAGCTCCAGCCCCGACTCATCCGCGCCGTCGGCTTCCTCAACCAGTGTCAGCAGCGCCTCGGCGGCTGGGACTACCTCGACATCCGTTCCAATCGCAACGACACTTCCGTCACCGGCTGGGTCGTCATGGCCTACAAAAGCGCTCACGCCGCCGGAATCGACATCCCCACAAAAACCATCACCGGACTCCAGCGACACTTCGACCGCGTCACCAACGACAGCGGCTGCACCGGATACACCGATTCCACCACCAGCACCCGCTACATGGCCCTCAACGCCGTCGGAACCCTCGCACAGCTCTACTTCGGACAGGACCGCAACAGTCCCCTCGTTCGACGACAGGCCGCCATCCTCATGTCCGACCTCCCCGCCTGGTCCAAGCTCTCCGGAGACAATGGCCGAAACCACTCCATGTACTACTGGTACTACGGAACCCTCGCCACCTACCAGCTCGGGGGAACCGAATGGGCTCTCTGGAACGCCGCCATGCGTGACATGCTCATCGCCAACCAGTGCACCCGGGGACACCGCGCCGGAAGTTGGGACCCCGACGGATACTGGGCCGAAAACTATGCCGGTCGCGTCTTCTCCACCGCCCTCTGCACACTCAACCTCGAAATCTATTACCGCTACCTCCCCCTCCACCAGGTCAAACAGGGCTTCGCCTCCGATGCCAACCTCGCCGAGGCCATCGACAAGGAAACCGACCCCGACATGCGCGTCAAGCTCCTCCGACGCATGGTCTCCCTCGAAACGTCCGACCTCCATGAAACCCTCACAAAGCTCCTCAACGACCCCGAACCCTCCGTCCGCTTCGTCGCCGCCAAGGAACTCGCCGAACGGGGCGACCCCGCCGCCCTCCCCTTCCTCAGCCAGGCCCTCGACCACAAGGACGACTTCGTACGCTTCGGCGCCATCCGTGCCCTCGCACGCATCGACGACATCCAGGCCATCCCGCTCCTCATCCGCGCCCTCAACGACCCCCTCAGCGGAAACGCCGAGCTCGCCGCCGAAACCCTCCGAACCAGGACCGGTCAGAACTTCGGCTTCAAAGCAGACTTTACTCCCGAGGAAAAATCCCGTATCATAGCCGCCTGGCAGACGTGGTGGGACACGAACAAAGACGCCCTCGCCGCCGAGCCGCCCGTCACCGCACGCGTCCTGGCCACGCGTGACGGCGGCGCAAAGGTCCTCGTCAGACTCGTCGACGGGGGACCCATGAAGATCGGGATGCGACTCAGTGTCTACCGCGCGGGCTCCGTCGCGGGATCCCTCCGCATCGAACAG
>CAZVTD010000449.1:0-1842 GCA_964629945.1 uncultured Planctomycetota bacterium
CCTGCCGGGGGGACAGATGAGCTGGTGGTGGTGGGGCGCGTTCGGGGCATTGATGTTCGTGTTCGGGAGCATGGGGGACCTGTCGGAGTCGATCATCAAGCGGGACCTGGGCGCAAAAGATTCGGCGAAGCTGATCCCGGGGATGGGCGGGGTGTTCGACCAGCTGGATTCGGTGCTGCTGGCGGGACCGGCGGCGTACATCATGCTGGCGAGCCTGGGGTGAGAAGAAACAGCATTCAACGCAAAGGCGCAAAGAACGCAAAGGACAACACAATCCAGGCAAACAACAACGATCGAAGAAGCAACAGGATCGGATAACCAACGGTCACAGCAAAGCAACAAGGTGGCTAAGCCACAGAGTCGAAAGACAAGTCGAGGGAACGATGGACGTGACGATCGGGCTGCCTGACGTGGACCAGACGCGGGTGTTGTTCGGGACGCGCGACCAGCACCTGCGGTCGATCCGTGAGGCGCTGAAGGTGGAATGCGTGTCGCGCGAGGGGCAGTTGGTGATCACCGGGGCGCGGCTGGACGTGAAACGGGCGGAGAAGGTGTTCGTCCAGCTGATGGAAGAGGTGGAGGTGCACGGGAAACTGACGGAGACGTTCGTGACGGCGGTACTGGACCGCGTGCTGGACCGTCAGCCTTACCGGGAGCATGAGATCGACGTTCTGGCGAAAGAGATGCGGGTGACGCCGAGGACGCCCGGACAGGTGAAGTACGTGGAGGCGATGAGCAAGAACGAACTGGTGTTCTGCATCGGTCCCGCGGGGACGGGGAAGACGTACCTGGCGGTGGCGCTGGCGGTCCAGGCGCTGAAACACCAGCGTGTGCGGCGGATCATCCTGGCACGTCCGGCGGTGGAGGCGGGGGAGAAACTGGGGTTCCTGCCCGGAGACATGCAGGCGAAGGTGAACCCGTATCTGCGGCCCCTGTATGACGCGCTGGCGGACATGATGGAGTTCGGCCAACTGCACCGGTACATGGAAAACGACATGATCGAGGTGAGTCCGCTGGCGTTCATGCGCGGGCGGACGCTGAACCACGCGTTCATCATCCTGGACGAGGCGCAGAACTGCACGGCGGGACAGATGAAGATGTTCCTGACGCGGATCGGGGAACATTCGCGGGCGGTGGTGACGGGAGACGTGACGCAGGTGGACCTTCCGCCCGGGGAGCGGTCGGGCCTGGTGGACGTTCAGGACCTGCTGAAAGGGATCAAGAACATCCAGTTTTCGTATCTGGAGACGTGCGACATCGTTCGTCATCGTCTGGTTCAGAACATCGTGGAAGCGTATCAGCGTCGTGACCGGGTTCTGAAAAAGGGGACGAGTGCGCCGGGGCGGGGTGACGGGGAAAGCGAGGCATAGCATGGGTCTGTTCGGACGAGGTCGAGGACGAGGACGACGGGTGGCGCTGAGCAAGCTGCTTCCGGCAGACGGCGGGGGCGGGCGGGCAGCGCTGGCGACGAAAGACATCACGTGGATGCTGGTGATCTGGGCGGTCCTGACGGCATCGACGGTCGTTCTGATCTACCTGGGAAACCCGCCGATTCCGTACAGTCTGGGGGACGTGGTGGAGCGTGAGGTTTATTGGGGGACGTGGTTCTCGTACGTGGACGAGGACGCGACGACGGCGGAGCGGGAACGGGCGGCGAAGGCGGTGCTGGTGGTGGTGAAGATGTAAAGCGAGACAAGGCTGCCATCTTGAGTGCGGTTCACCTGATGCTCGGTCAAAGAATACGCGTCCGGTAAATAGCCTGGTTCCAGTACTTGAAAGCCATATTTGTCTTCGGCGATCTGGTTGTCAATCGGTTCAACTTCATTCGTCCACGGCAAGGGC
>CAZVTD010000450.1:0-1840 GCA_964629945.1 uncultured Planctomycetota bacterium
CGGGGGAGGGTTATGCGGAAGGTGATGATTTGGCTGCGGGGCGGGGGCATCGCGGTGGCGACGATCGTGTCGAGCCTGATCTTCGCAGGGGTGTTCATGCGGGTGATGAAGTTCCGCAGCGAAGTGGTGGAGGTGACGGGGTCGGCACAACAGGAGATCCGGAGCGACCTGGCGGTGTGGGATGGACGCTTCGTGCGGCGGGGGACGAACCTGGCGGAGCCCTACCAGCAACTGAAGGCGGACCTGGATAAGGTGAAGTCGTATCTGGCGGCGCAGGGGGTGAGCGAAGCCGAGATCAAGGTGTACCCGGTGAGCACGGATACGATTTACAAGAAGGACGAGGACGGAGACGACACGAATGAGATCGAAGGGTATCAACTGAGACAGACCGTGGAGGTGCGATCGGGCGACGTGGAACGCGTGGGGAAGATCTCGCGGGAGTCGTCGGACCTGATCGAGGCGGGCTTGGCGTTCGATTCCGATTCGCCGACGTACATCTACACGAAACTGAACGATCTGAAGGTGGAGATGCTGTCGCGCGCGAGCGAGAACGCGAAGTCCCGGGCAGACAGCATGGCGAAGTCGACGGGCAGCCGGGTGAAGATGATGCAGTCGGCCCGGATGGGGGTGTTCCAGATTACGCCCGTGGATTCGACGGAAGTGAGCGGGTATGGGATCAACGACACAAGCTCGCTGATGAAGAAGGTGACGGCGGTGGTGACGATGACGTTCGCGCTGGAATGAGCGGGAGGGGAAGAAACGGACAGGAGACGAGCCCGGGGGTGGCTTTCCGGGCTCGCGGTGTGTACGGTCCGAACAGCGTCAGACACGACGCCGACGACCTGGGAAGAGGAGGGTTCCGACGAGCAGAAGGGTCAGCGTGGCGGGCTCGGGGATGGGGGTGAGTGAGACGTTGGAGACGCCCGTGAAGGAACTCGAGAAGTCCTGAAGGTTCGAGGGCGTGACCTGGAAGGTCAACTGCCAGATGCTGCCCCCGGTCTGCGTGAAGTCGTCCTGAAGAGACCCGCCGGTGACGGTGAAGGTCCCTGTTCCGGCGAGGAGTCCGGGATAGCCACTGACCTCGTAGAGCTCGAACTGGACGAGATCGGCGGAGAGGAGGGTCTGGAGTGAGGCGTCCTGGATGAGGAGGGAGCCGTCGAGGAAGAGTCCGGAGGCAAGACCCTCGGGGGTGGAGGTGTCGTCAAAGAGAGAGGTGGACATGGAGAAATGACCGGCAGCGTAGGTGGTCTGTCCGGAGGGATATTCGAGGACGATGTCGGCCTGGTCGAGTAGGGAGAGGATGCCGAGGTTGAAGGTTCCGCCGGTGGCGGTGAACTGGGTGTCGAGGGTGGTGGCGCTGACGGAAAGGATGGGTTCGGCGGCGGCGGGGGATGCGCCCAGGAAGGTCAAGAAGAGGGAAACGAGGGCGACGGTGAGCAGGGTCATTCGCGGCATCGAGGGCTCCTGAGATTGGGACTGTGTTCCAGACGGACCCGGCCTCCCGGCGAGAGCCGACGGGAGCCGTGCCAGTATTTGCGATCTCATAAACACGCAAAACTCGTGCCAAGGGGTCGTTCAAAGCGCTGAACGAAGACGTGGCGCGACGTAACTGCCCATTTACGCTAGGGTTATACCCCGTAAATTTGACAATGTTTTAACGTTTTCAAGTAAATTTCGAAGTCGATCGAGGAGGCGGTGATGTTCTAAACGAACACGGGGACGAGGAATGGAGGGGCGGGATGGCGTAAGGTCTTTGTTGGCCTATGGTTGCGTCGAGATTGTTTTTCTGAACACGGCTGCGTGGGATGAAGGTGTTCAGTCGGAGTCGTTGGGCTGGTCG
>CAZVTD010000451.1:0-1839 GCA_964629945.1 uncultured Planctomycetota bacterium
GAGGGGAAGACCCACGTGCCTGGGGAGGAGAAAACCTTCCCGGGCGAGGAGATGCGAGGGACCGGGATCCTGAAGCCGTTGGATCTGCCCAGGCATGAATATCTGGAGTATTCGCCGTGGTATGTGTGGATGCTGGAGCCTGACCTTCTTGCGGGTCGATGGGGTCTGGCGAGGTGGAACGGGAAGAACTCCGACCTGGGTCTTCTGCTGCCGGAGCTGAAGCCGATCCCGGTGTCGGCAGTTCAGGGTTCGAAGGATCTGAACCTGTTGCTGTTCATCGGGGGCACCCTCTGGGGTATAATCAAGGTAGGTGCTGCAATAGCCGTGGTGGCTGCCGCAAACTTTGTTGGAGGTCCTGTTCTGGCGGCTGCGATCGGGGCGAGTTTGCTGACGACGATGTTTACGTCCTCCCTGATCGAACGACTTCCGGAAGGCCAAAGGGGAGGTACGCTGGCCAGGGGCATCGTCGGCGATGTGACAGGGTTTGGGGGTGCGTATGCCGGGTGTACGAATTTTGACTTTGCCACGGGGAAGTATCTTGGGTTATCATCGTGGGAGCGTGGCGAGGCGTTCGGCGGCGGTATGGCGCAACTCGGCCTGCTGGTGTATGGGGGATACAGAGCAGGACGAGGTCTGTATGTGCGAGGGCGGGCAGCCTGGCAGGCTTACAGAGATTTGAAAACGCCCGTCGAGTTCGGCCCCGATGCCCAAGGAGCTTTTGTCGATGCGGGCCAGAGACTTCAGCCAGCTGTAAAAGCGACAGGTTTCGAGTTGTGGAAACATGGTTATCGTGTCAAGATGGACGCCTACAAGATGGGTTATGGGGTGACCCGCTCGATACGGGATGTGCGTTATGTCGATACAATCGGAGTGAACCCTCACACCGGTGAGACCGTTTCCGCAGGGCTGCACTGGAAAGGGCAGATTCTGATTGATAAATTGGCGTTCGATTCAAAATGGCAAACGACTCATGGATTCAGTTCCCATAGGCCTGTGCTTGCCCACGAAATTGGTCATAGTATGGGAAAACCAAGTGGAACGGGCTTGGCACCAACGGGGAAGTATGTAGACGAGTTCTGGGCTTCTTACCAAGGCCATACGTTGAAGTCATTGACGCGGGCAGACCGGGTGGAATTGCTGGCTCATGCTTATCGACTCTACAGACCAGGAGGACTGTGATGGAATTGGAGGCCACCATAGAGCTGGGGGATCGGTGTGTTCTCTGTCGCCTTTTAAACAAGAGTGATCATGACATCGTTGTCCGGGCCATTACTCCTCAGACCGATCTGACCATACTCTGGAAGGAAAGCAAGGAGATACCAGCCCGGATTGCCTGTCATGCCTTCGCCATGGTTGGAAGAACCCACGTGCTGCAACCCGGCCAGTTCGACGAGTTGCGGGTAGACCTCTATCGCGACTACGAATTCGACAGGCCGGGAGCATACGATATTTGCTTTGATTACTGTGCAATGCACCTTACCTTCGATTGGGAGGAAGGCGTGCAGAAACCTGACCCCATCGATGCGCGCTCTTCTACGGTGACATTCATTGTGGACCCTGGCATGGTCGCGCCAGGGGCTGAGAAGCGCCTCAGAAAGGCACAGCAATTATGGGAGAGGCAATACAAGAAGTGGTGGCAGTTCTGGAAGTAACGGCGGGAAACGGATAGCTACAGCAACAAGGACCGAATGATGTTCACGCGTCGGGTCACGGAGAAGTCTATCCGTGGCCCGTTTCCTGTATGAGAATAGAAAGTCATCGGCCGACTTCCAAGCCTAGATGACGCGTCGTAGTCCGGCCAATCATCACAGCTTACCTCTGTAAGTCCCGAAGCATCCG
>CAZVTD010000452.1:0-1834 GCA_964629945.1 uncultured Planctomycetota bacterium
TTCGAAGGACCGCCCCTTGGGGCGGGGAGGCTTCACCCGCCTTCGCCCGGAAGGATCGTCCCTTGGGACGTGGAGGAAGGGCGTGTTGTCTTCCCCCGAAGTGGAGAGAACCCAATGCTTCGGCGGGTTCCGCCTCTTCTGCTGTTCGAAGGACCGCCCCTTGGGGCGGGGAGGCTTCACTTTTCGATCGAGGACACCTTCGGTCCCAGGCCCAGCTGTCCGTCCAGCCACTTGTTTTCGAAGTCCCACCACTTTCTGGCCTCGTCGTTCACGGTCCAGCCATGTTCCTGGGTGGTCAGGTTGAAGATGATCTTGTCCTTGGCGGGGATGACGTTAAAGGCGGCGTAGCCGGTGGTCGGGGGACAGGTCGAATCGACGAAGCCGACGGAGCAGAGGGTGGGTACTTTGACGCTGCGTGCGAAGTTGACCGCGTCGAAGTATTCGGTCATCCTGACCCATTCTTCGCCGCGCTGAGCCGGGGGCTTCAACAACTGGGGCCAGGACCACCAACTGCGTCCGGTGAGTCCGGACTGCTGGTCGCAGAGTGCGGGCTTGGTGATGCAGACGGCGGTGACGTGTTTGTTGAGGCCGCCCAGGAAGAGTGAGAACCCTCCGCCCTGGCTTCCACCGAAGGCCACGAGGTGTTTTCCGTCGAAGTCGGGTCGTTCGGCGAGGTAATCGATGAGGCGGTCAATGCCGAGGATGGCCCTTCGGAAGTAGTATTTGTCGCGGTCGGGGGCGCCGATCAAGGGATAGCCGGCTTTGGTCTGGACATCGGCCGGCGGGTTGAGGGGGTCGAAATCGTGGACACCCATCTCCACGTAGAGCACGCCTCGCTGGGCCCACTTCGCACCGCCCGGCTTGGTCGGCTTGACGAGTCCGGCCGACTGGGTCTGGAGCATGATGGGGTAGGGCGGTTTTTTCCCTTTTGGGATGCTGAGGAAGCCATACATGCGGGTGTTGTTGAGGGCTGCGAAGCTGAGCCTGAAGGTCTCCTGCTTGTCGTCGGAGTTTTCGGGCATGGGGGTGAGCTGCACGTCGAGGGGGATGGCGGCCTGCTCGGTTCGACCGGCCTGCCAGAAGGCGTCGAAATCGTCGGGCAGCTTGCAAGCCGGCTTGATTTTTTCGGGCTCGAAGGCGGCCGCCGCGGTGCCCTTGACCGTCTTACCGTCCTTTTTGAAGTCCGAGTAGCAGTGGAGGAAGCCCGGTTCGGCGAGAGTTCCGGTCACCTTGAGGGGCTCGGCGCCAAGTTTGAGGGTTTTGCGCTCGACATCTTTGCCCTGGTCGACCGAGAGGATGACGGAGACTTCGCCTTCGGTGACCGGTTTTCCGTTCTGGGTGACGGTGATGGTGAATATGGCGGGCTGCGTGCAGGTATAGAGTGCGTCGGGGCGGTCGACACTCACCGAGACGACGGGGGGCTGGGCCGGATCCTGCGCGAGGCCGGCGGCAGCCAGCAGCCCGAGGGTCAAGGTTGTCAGGGACAGCACGAGAGCCGAGTGTTTTGTGAGCATGCGTTTCCCTCTTCCAGTTCATGAGGACATCACGCCGGCGTCGGTCGCCAGCCGTTGCGACGACTTTATCCCAATCGGATGTTTTGTAAAGGGCATTTCCGTGTCGTCGGAGTCGTGTTCATAAGCCCTTGATTTTCATGGTTCAATCGCACGTAATGTTTATATACTATGGTGGGTGGAATCCGAACCTGGGAAAGCGAGCCGAGTTATGATCAAGGGAAGACGGATGGGGCTGAAATGGGTGGGAGCGGGCGTGCTGGCGGCGCTGGCGGCGGGGGTGTGGGCGGGGGGCCAGGAGAAGCCGCCCGCGGAGGTGAGGG
>CAZVTD010000453.1:0-1807 GCA_964629945.1 uncultured Planctomycetota bacterium
CGCAACCACTTAGCGGGGTACAAGGTGCCGCGTCTGGTGGAGTTCGTCGGGGAGCTGCCGCGGAACTATGCGGGGAAGGTGTTGAAGCGCAAGTTGATCCCATGACCCATGTTATGTCGTCGGATTGATCCAGGGCGGGTCTTCCGCCGGGAAGCGATCTGAGGTTCTGTACCCGGCAATTTCCTTCCAAAAACGGTGCGATTGGGGTTATAATCGCGTCAGAATTCACTCGTTTTTCGTCGGCATCGGGGGGTGTCATGTCGGGTGTGTCTTTCGAACTGGGAAATCGCGAAGCGGTTTTCGGGATGTTCCTCCGGGGTGGTCCGCTCGGGGGGGCCATGATCCGGGATATCCGTCTGGCGAACGAATTGAGTCGACGGGGCTACCGTGTGCACGCCTGGTGGGCGATCGACCGTCCTCAGCATTGCGACCTGAGACCGGAGATCGAGCAGCACTGGCTGTTCAGCGGCCTGCGGTATGCTTCGTTGCCCTGGGAGTCTCCGAGGGGTCTGAAGGACGCGCTGGGACGATTGGCCAGTGGTGTTTGTCCGCACAATTTCTGGGTGAGTCAGGCCCAACGTCGGCCCGGGACGGTGCGTGCGTTGATGCGTGCGCTGATCAGGCGCACGTGTGAGGGCGTGGATTCGGACGTGGGGTTGGTGAGACGTTTGTCGCGGGAACTGACGTCGGCCGGGGTGACGCACGTTCTGCCGACCATGGAGATTTTTGCGGCGTGGGCGCTGGCGGCACGGGAACGGGCGCAACACCGTTTCGGCGTGCTGATGACGTTCCAGGGGTATGAGCTGATGGTGAATCACGTGCGGGGCTGCGCCGACCATGACCGGCTCGTCCGTCGTCTGCGGGAGATGGCGGAGCAGTCGGACTGGCCCGCGGTGGTGGTGAGCGAGGCCTATCGTCGGCGTGTGATGGCGGAGCTGGGTATTCCGGCGAGTTCGCTGCGGGTCATCTGGCCCGGGATTCCCAGGTCCGAGAGTCTGAAGCGTGCTGATGCCGAGGCGATGGTCGGTCGGATCCTGCCGGGGTATTCCCCCGACAAGCCGCTGGTGACGTTTGTGGGACGTCGGGATGCGGAAAAGGGGATCGATCTTCTGCTGTATGCGGCGGCGCTGTTGCGGCAGCAGTCGGTGGATGCACAGTATGCGGTGGTGGGTCCGACGTCGTGCGGGATTTCCTACGTGGAAGCGTGCAAGTCCATTGCGGACCATCTTCGTCTGGACGTGCTCTGGGCCGGGGAAACCAGCGGGGAGGAGCTTCGTGCCCTTTATGCGGCAAGCCGGGTGGTGGTGTATCCGCCCATTCATGGGGAGCCGTTCGGGATGGTTCCGGTGGAGGCGATGGGAGAGGGGACGCCGGCGGTGGTTCCGGATGATGGGGGTGTTTCGGAAGTGATTGATGGGAATGGGGTTACGGGCGGACTGCGCTTCCGGACGCATGATACGCGAAGCCTGGCGGATGCGATCGGCAAGTTGTTGACGGACAAGGCGTTGTGGCAGAAATTGTCTCAGGCGGGTCCGAAGGTGGCGGAGGCGTACTCGGTGGAGCGGATGGCCGGGGCGATTCTGGAGCACGTGGGGTTGGCGGCGCAGGGGATAGGTTGTTAGGTCCTGTTTGACGCATCCAATTCGCCCTGCGCACGGCTTGTCTGCCGCCCGGCGGCGTCCGTCTGCATCGGCTATTTCGCCCCACTATGTCCGCTTCGGCGTCCTGGCCGACCGACAAACCGCTTGCACTCGGGAGCCGAAGCGATTCGTCAGCCAGGACCTTGTGGGAACCGGGGCGGGTGGGG
>CAZVTD010000454.1:0-852 GCA_964629945.1 uncultured Planctomycetota bacterium
AAGACCCATCGCCGGCAGCTTACTCACCACCCCGCCCCCGCCGCTGATCCCCTCCACGCGGACCACCTGGCCCGTTCGCGTGCTCGACAGCGCAATCAGCCCTCCGCCTCCCGTCGGCTCCTGAACACCGCCCACGCCGTTCAATCCGCTCCTCCTGTCGTCTTTCCGTCCCCATCCGTCCATCCCGTGGTCTCACGCGTCCGTGCCCCGCTCCCGGGCGTCTCCCGCTGCTCCATGAACTGCACCAGTCTTGCCATCGTCTCCATGCTCATCGCGTGCTCCAGCTGACACGCGTCCCGCTCCGCCACCTTCTCCGACACCCCAAGCACCTCCTCCAGGAACCGCTTCAGCATCTGGTGTCTCCGAGTCACCCGTTGGGCCGCCTCTTCCCCACGACCCGTCAGTTCCACGTACTCATACCGTGCGTGCGACACCAGCCCCATCCGCTTCAACCGCCGGACCGCCGCCGTCGCACTCGGCGCACGGACCTTCATCCGCTTAGCGATGTCCCTCACCCGCACCACCCCGCCGTCCCCGCGGATCTCCTGGATCGCCTCCAGGTAATCCTCCAGACTCGCACTCAAACTGACCGCCTCGTCCCCCATTGCCGCGCTCCTAAAACCCTGATCCCGTTTCGCTGTCCTTCACGGCGGAACGCCTCTCCCCCTCAATCGCATCCGCTCCATCCCCTTCGCATCAACGCCTCTCGCCGCAGTGGCTGCTGCCGTGCTTCTTGGCGTCCTTCGATTTTTTCCTGGCTCCCCGTGCACCCTTCGTCGAGGTCTTTCGTTCCACTCCACCCCTCGAGCCCAGAGGCTTCTTGCTATTATTAGAGGCGCAAAGAGCACCCGT
>CAZVTD010000454.1:862-1802 GCA_964629945.1 uncultured Planctomycetota bacterium
CGAGGCCTGCCCGGGGGCCCTGCGCGTCCTTCGAATTTTTACTGGCTCCTCGTGCACCCTTCGACCCTGTCTGTCCTTCGAGTTCTGCCCGGGTTCCCTGTGCGTTCTTCGTATTTTTCCTGGCTCCCCGTGTACCCTTCGTGTTCCTCGTGCTTTCCCCACCCAGGCTCAACCCCACCGGCTTCGCGGCACTTCATCGAAAGTTAGTCTAGCCTAACTTATATAGCCCGGACTTAACCCCTTGTCAAGCCCACTCACCGCAAAATCGGAACTCCCTCATTCGTCCCGCGCTAACTCTATGATATATAACGTGTTATGAAAAACACGCTGGAGGCCGGTCCGCCTCCTTGGCAGGTTTCAGTCCTTCTCCTCACTGGCCCACACCCCAAGCTTATCCTGTTTCGCCGCCGCCTGGGCGTCGTCCAGTGCCCGCTGGTGTTTCACGTTGGGAGGCTGCGTTTCGCTCGGTCCCAGCCCCAACCGCACCAGCAGTTCATTGATAAACACTTCCCCGTCCCCGTTCACCGTCACCTTGCCCGTCGGAAGCCCCGCCTGCTCCAGAATCCGGTCCAACCCTTTCTGCCCCCCATCCACCTTCACATACACCCACCCCAGCAGCCGTTGATTCTGGTCGATCTCCAACACATCCTTCTCGATCCGGATGTGTTTCCCGTCGATCAGGGCCGCCGTGATCTCTCTCGCCTTGTCTCGCACGGGTTTCTTTGTCGCCGGAAGCCCCACCCCCAGCAGCGACGCCACCTGGTCGTTTCTCAGCTTGAACCGCACCGCGTCATAGCCGTTTTCCGCATTGATGTCCACCACCTGGTGCGGGTCATACAGATAACTCTGCACCCCAAGATACGCAATCCCCACCACCAGGACCCCCACCGCCACAAGACACCCCTTGCCCATAGACGTACGATAAACCAGAACCAACCGC
>CAZVTD010000455.1:0-1784 GCA_964629945.1 uncultured Planctomycetota bacterium
GGAATATTCCGGATACGGGGGGATATTCGACGCCCGGACACTTCGAGGAGCGGATCCGGTATCTGTTCGCGCACGTGGGGAACATCGGCCAGGCGGTGATCAGCGTGCATTGTCATAATGACCTCGGGCTGGCGGTGGCGAACTCGCTGGCGGCGGTGTCGGTGGGGGCGCGACAGGTGGAATGCACCATCAACGGGCTGGGCGAACGGGCGGGGAACTGCTCGCTGGAAGAGGTGGTGATGGCCCTTTCGGTCCGGAAAGACCTGTTCAAGGTGACAACGGGCGTGGACACGACGAAACTGTGGCCGATGAGCCGACTGGTGAGCACGTCGACGGGGATCCAGGTTCAGCGGAACAAGGCGATCGTGGGAGAAAACGCGTTCGCGCACGAGGCGGGTATCCACCAGGATGGGGTGCTGAAGAAGGCGAGCACGTATGAGATCATGCGCCCGGAAGACGTGGGACTGGTGCGGTCGACGCTGGTGCTTGGGAAGCACTCGGGACGGCATGCGTTCGGGGTTCGGGTGAAAGAGCTGGGGTTCGAGCTGACGGAGGAACAGCTGGAGCGGGCGTTCGCACAGTTCAAGGCGCTGGCGGACAAAAAGAAGGAGATCTATGACGAGGACATCACGGCGATCATCGAGGATGAGGTGAGGGAGACGCCCAAGACCTGGGAACTGGCGACGTTTCACACCAGTTCGGGAAGCAACATGATCCCGACGGCAACACTGCGCCTGAAACACCGGGACGGGCGCGTGGTGGAAGACGCGGCGGTGGGAGACGGTCCGGTGGACGCGGTGTATAAGACGCTGGAACGCGTGACGGGGGTGTCGGGGAAACTGGAGGAGTATGGGATCCGCGCGGTGACGGGCGGGAAAGACGCGATGGGCGAAGTGAGCCTGGCGGTGATGATCGAGGGGAAGACGGTGCGGGCACGCGCGATCAGCACGGATATCATCGAGGCGTCGGCGAAGGCATACCTGCAGGCGATCAACAGCGTGCTGCTCCAGAAGGGCAACGAGAAGATGAAGGGAACGGTCAAGACAGGCAAACGACCGGTGAAGAAGCAGAGGAAGTGAGAAGGTGGCCTGATGAGAACGAATGCGGGCGGGGGTTCCGAAAGGAGCCGCCGCCCGCGGCGCGCCCGGGGGGGGCGAAGGAGGGGCTAAGCTTGGGGCGGAGGGGACGTTGCGGCAGGATGGTGTGAGGTTCCAGAGAAGGAGAAGGCGATGGAAGGGTTTCCGCGGACGAATATCGGTGGGATCGAGATATCGAGGCTGGTGATCGGGAGCAACCCGTTCGGGGGGTTTTCGCATTATTCGCACGCACGGGACGTGTGGCTGAGGAAGTATTTCAGCGTGGAGCGGATCGTGGAGGTTCTGGAGGCGGCGAGCGCGCGGGGGTTGAATGCGTTCGTGAGCGGGCCCGCGGAAAAGACCCGCGAGGCGCTGAAGATGCACGAGGATAAGACGGGGAGGAAGATCCACTGGGTCTGCACGCCCGCGGGAGAGGCGGACAAGACGTTCGGGGAGACGATTGCGGATCAGATCGGCTGGTGCGCGAAGAACGGGGTGGATTACGTTCTGCCCCACCCGTGCTGGACGGACGTGAGGATGGTGCAGGCGAAGAAGGAAATCACGGGTCTGGAGGAGGTGATCAAGCGGGTCCGGGGCGAGGGGATGATTCCGGGGGTGAGCACGCACCGCCCGGAAACGGTGGTGGTGTGCGACCAGCGTCCGTACGACGAGCAGCCGGACATCCAGATCCTGCCTACGAGCGGGTAC
>CAZVTD010000456.1:0-1775 GCA_964629945.1 uncultured Planctomycetota bacterium
GGAGTTCCACTATGTGGTGGTGTGGCCTGAGGTGCACGTGTCGACAAGAGAGGTGTATGAAAACGTGTTGTGGCCCTTGACAAGTGCGCCATTTGGAACTAAGTTTCTGTTGCGTCGGCTGACGGTTGGCGAGGTCGGTGTCGGTCCGACGGGCTTGTTCCCTCGACTGGAGGACGGGACACTGCGGCGGAACCCACCACTCGGCAGGACGCTGCAGGGTCGGCAGCGCGCGGGCGGTATGAGGTTTCCAACCGAGTAGAGGACAGCAAGGGAGAAGGCTGAGACCGCGGTTCCGGCGACGCAGGAGGCAGCGGCGAGTCGGGTCGGTGTGCGGGTCAGCCGGAAAGGAGTGCAGCCTTGGAAATCACCGAAGTGAAAGTCAAGCTGATGGAAGAGAAGCGGGACCGTCTTCAGGCGTTCTGCACGATCACGCTGGACAACGAGTTTGTGATCCGTGACCTGAAGATCATCGAGGGGGCGAAGGGACACTTCGTGGCGATGCCTTCACGGAAGCTGACGGACAAGTGTCCGAAATGCAGTGGCAAGAACCATCTTCGTGCGAAGTTCTGCGGGGACTGCGGGGCGCGTCTGAACGAGAACCGTGCGCCGAAGGACGAGCGGGGTCGAGCGAAGCTTCACGCGGACATTGCGCACCCGATCAACCAGGCGTGTCGGGAACGGATGCAGGCGAAGCTCGTGGAGGCGTTCCACGCGGAGCTGGATCGTTCGAAACAGCCGGGGTATGTTCCGACGGCCCTGTATGAGGACGAGGACGTGTACATCGAGGAGGAACTCCAGGAGAACACGGCGGGCGAGATGGTCGTGGAGCCTCGGGAACACCCCAGAGGCGATGAGCCTCGACGGGAGGCTCCGAAGCGGGAGGAGTCCAGACGAGAGGAGCCTCGACGTGAGGAGTCCCGGCGGGAGGAGCCGAAGCAGGAAGCGCCGAAGCCGGCGGCACCGAAGCCGGAAGAGGTCAAGCGTGAAGAGGTCCAACCCGAGGAACCCGAGACGAAGGAAGAAGACGGTTTCGGGAAGGGGATTTTCTGACGTCTGGACGGTGAAATCAGGGCCGGTTGCGAGAGATCGCGCCGGCCCTTTCTGTTTCACGAGGACGGCAAGATCGAAGAGGGAGGATAGCATGCCGGTCTTGTCCACCAGCAGGCGACAAGTTCCCGCATTCGTCGCTGCCTGTCTCCGGCGTCCACCGGGCGCGCCGGGTGGACATGATGCTGTTCATTACCGGGGTTCTTTGGGGACTGAGTCTGGTGCGGGAAGCGGTCCCGACGTTTCCTTCAGGTCGGTCGGACTCAGGGTAAGCGGATGCGGGTAGGTATATGGCTTATAGTCGGGTCTGGGTGTGTTGACGAAGTAGTCCCGCCCGGCCTTGATATGGTCCACCGCAGCACAGGGACTTGTGCCGCCACGGTTCACGTGGGGTTCCAGAATTTTGCCGTTGACGGTGTTGTTCCACTCGTACAACGGGACATGGACTTGAGGCTGAACGTTTTTCGCATCGGCATCCTGCACACGACCGATCTGGTCCAGGCCCGGGTAGCCATTCACGATCTTGAAGACGTCGTCCGTATTCCAGCCCTTCCGGACATCGGTGCGTGGCTCGCGCTGTGTGACCTGAAACTGGTCTCCGACTTGCCAGGAGTTGCGTTTCCCGCCTGAGAGGGTTGTGGTGATGGTGTCCGCACCGTTGGAGGTGATTTTCCCGTAGCTGTCGTCGGTCACGGTTCGGACGTAGCAGAACTCCTTCAGTCCGCCCC
>CAZVTD010000457.1:0-1469 GCA_964629945.1 uncultured Planctomycetota bacterium
ATACGATCACGGGGGCAAAGTGATGACGGAAGAAGGCCATCCACACGAGGGCGAACACGCCGGCCATCTGATCGAGTTCAGAGGGGTGACAAAGATATACGGAAAGGGAAACGCCATGGTCGAGGCCTTAAGGGGCATCGACCTTGCGATCGATGAAGGCGAGTTCGTGGCGGTGATGGGACCCAGCGGATCGGGCAAATCGACGTGCATGAACATCCTGGGGTGTCTTGATATGCCCACGGACGGCACGTACCTGTTCCGGGATGTGAACGTGGGTTCTCTGGACCGGAACCAGAGGGCCCGGCTTCGCCGGCAGTACCAGGGATGCATATTCCAGGGCTACACTCTCCTGAGCCGGACCTCGGCGCTGGAAAACGTGGAGCTTCCCCTCCTGTATCGCGGCACGGGTGCCCGGGAGCGCCATGAGCGCGCCATGGAGGCGCTGAAAACGGTCGGCCTCACGGGGTGGGAGCACCACACACCGGCGGAGCTTTCAGGGGGCCAGCAGCAGCGTGTCGCAATTGCCCGTGCCATCGTCACCGGTCCCGCGGTGCTCCTGGCGGACGAGCCGACAGGCAACCTCGATTCGGCCCGCAGCAGGGAGATAATGGATGTGCTCACCGCTCTGAACAGAGACGAAGGGATCACGGTGGTAATGATCACCCATGAACCGGATATGGCGGTCTACGCCAAACGGCAGGTCCATTTCCGGGACGGCATGATCGTGGTCGATGAGCACAACGGGGGTAAAGCCTGATGCTCTGGAACACGATCCTGCTGGCCTTGAGGGAGATAAGAAGAAACGTCATGCGTTCCTTCTTGACGGTGCTGGGTATCGTCATTGGCGTCGGGGCGGTCATCACCATGGTGACCATCGGCGGTGGCGCGACCCTGCAGGTCCAGCAGCAGATTGCGAGCATGGGCAGCAACATGCTCATGGTAAGCCCGGGGAAGAGACTCGGCCCGGGCCAGTCGTCGGGCAATGTGCCTTTCAAGGAGGCCGATGTGGAGGCCATCATGCGGGAGGTGAGTTCCATCGCCGCCGTGGCGCCTGTTTCATCACGATCGGTCCAGGCGATACTGGGGAATCAGAACTGGACGACCCAGGTAACGGGGAGCGACAACAATTACTTCTATGTAACGAAGAGGACCGTCGGGACAGGCAGGCAGTTCAGCGAGAGCGAGCTACGCTCGGGAGCCGCCGTCTGTGTCATCGGCGAGACGGTGCGCAAGAAGCTCTTCGGCGGCCAGGACACGCTGGGTGAGAAACTCCGTCTCCAGAAGCTTTCCTGCGAGGTGATCGGTATCCTGGCGGAGAAAGGCCAGAGCACGATGGGGCAGGACCAGGACGATGTCGTGGTGATTCCCATCCGGACCCTCCAGCGACGCATCACCGGAAATCAGGAGATAAGCCTCATCCACGTTTCCGTGCAGGCCGGGGCATCGACGCACAAGGCGCGCCAGGACAT
>CAZVTD010000457.1:1479-1765 GCA_964629945.1 uncultured Planctomycetota bacterium
CGGCATGATCCAGGTTTCCGTCAGGGAAGGAGTCGCAACGGAAAAAGTGCAGCAGGATATTGTGCGTTTGCTGCGGGAGCGCCGCCATCTCTCGCCGAGCGATGATGACAACTTCAACGTCATGGACATGAAGGAGATAGCGACGATGCTTACCAGCACCACGCAGCTTCTCACGGCACTGCTGAGCGCGGGTGCGGCGGTGAGCCGCCTCGTAGGCGGCATAGGGATCATGAACATCATGCTCGTATCCGTCACCGAGAGGACCCGGGAGATCGGCGTCCGCCTC
>CAZVTD010000458.1:0-1762 GCA_964629945.1 uncultured Planctomycetota bacterium
GAGGGATGTCGGACTGGTTCAGTCTGGCGATGAAGAGTGCGTTCGCGCTGCTGGGGATCGGGCTGACGGCGAGACTGGTGGCGCCGGGTGCGCCTGAGTGGGGGGTGAAGTGCATCGCGGTGGGGTTCTGTGTGTTCTTCACGGTGCTGAACCTGGTGAGCGTGAAGGCGACGGGACGATTCCAGGGGGTGATGGTGGCGGGGCTGCTGGCGATCCTGGTGCTCTTCCTGGTGTACGGGTTCCCGCACGTGAAGGTGACGCACTTCAGTCCGTTCTTCCACCCGGAGAAGGGGGCGTTCGACTTCCTGACGTGCTCGGCCATGGTGTTCATCACGTACGCGGGGCTGACGAAGGTGGCGGCGATCTCGGAAGAGGTGAAAGACCCGGGGAAGACGATCCCGCGCGGGATGCTCATGGCGGTGGTGGTGGTGAACGTGCTGTATGTTCTGGTGGTGTTCGTGACGGTGGGGGTTCTGGACGGGACGGTTCTGAAGGACCCGCAGATGATGACGCCGATTTCGCGCGCGGCGGGGCAGCCGCTGGGCCGGTGGGGGGCGCGCGGGGGGCCGGCGGGGGCGAGGCTGGCCTTTTTGACGACGGCGAACGCGGGGCTGCTTTCGGCGTCGCGCAGTCCGATGGCGATGAGCCGGGACCACCTGCTGCCGGGGTGGCTGGGCCGGACGAGCGAACGTCACGGGACGCCCTATGCGTCGGTCCTGCTGACGAGCGTGGTGATGATCCTGGGGATCACGGTGCTGCCGATCGAGCTTCTGGTGAAGGCGGCGTCGACGATGCTGCTGGTGCTGTTCATCCTGGTGAACCTGGGATTGATCGTGATGCGTGAGAGCCGGCTGCCGAGCTATCGACCGACGTTCAAGGCGCCGCTGTATCCGTGGACGCAAATCTTCGGGATCGTGTGCTACGGGGTGCTGCTGGCGATGGTGGGGATGACGCCCCTGCTGATCACGCTGGGCGTGCTGATCCTGGGGGTGCTGTGGTACCTGGTGTATGGACGAATCCGTGTGACGAGACAGTCGGCGCTGCTGAGGGTGGTGGAGCGGGTGACAGACCGCGAGATCGCGGGGGATACGCTGGGACATGAACTGCAGGAAATCCTTCTGCACCGGGACAACATCATCGAGGACCGGTTCGACCGGCTGATCCGGGAGTGCGAAATTCTGGACCTGGAGGGAGAATTGACGTCGGAGGGGGCGTTCCGAGCGGTGAGCGGGACGCTGGGGAAGCGTCTGGGGATGGGCGCGGAGGCGGTGTATGAGTTGTTTATGAAACGAGAGGAGTCGTCGAGCACGGTGGTGGCGCCTGGGCTGGCGATTCCGCACGTGGTGGTTCCGGGGACGAAACGGTTCGAGGTGATGCCCGTGCGTGCGCGGGGAGGGATCAGGTTTCCCGGGGAGGCGGAGCCTGTGCGGGCGATGTTCGTGTTGGCGGGCAGCCGGGATGAGCGGAATTATCATCTGCGTGCGCTGATGGCGATCGCACAGATCGCGCAGGAGCCTGAGTTCGGGCGACGGTGGGAACACGCGCGGAACACGCAAGAACTGCGGAGCATCCTGCTGCTGTCGAACCGGGAACGCGAGGTGCCCGCGGATGGGGGGTGAGAAAGTGTCAAGTATCAAGTATCAACTAACAACTAACAGCGAACAGAAACAACGGCAACAACAGCAGTCATAAGGGGTTGGAGATGAAGGGCAGAGTGATTGCGGCGTGGATGGTGGTCTGGGCGGCGATGGCGTGGGTGGGA
>CAZVTD010000459.1:0-1744 GCA_964629945.1 uncultured Planctomycetota bacterium
CTTGATTCGCCGGCCGGACTAGCCCCTCCGGACCTCCGGGAACTCTAGAAGTAGAAGATGTAGAAGACGACGATGAAGAAGCAGAAGAAGAAGAAGAAGCAACAGCATGTGGTTTAGGACGTGTGGCGTGGCGGGGATCCTCTTGACACGCACGGTTATGGGTGTCCCCTTGTTTTTATCCCCTTTGTTCCTCTTTCCGTCCAAACAGGGGCGGGATTCCAGCGACCAAAACGCGCTGTAATCAACTGGATCAACTGGCCAACATCCATAGACCTCTCCGGCGCATAAGATACAACGACGCGACAACTCGCTGCATCATGAGCAGCGGCCTCATCGGCACCGTTGGCAGGCGGCGAT
This sequence comes from uncultured Planctomycetota bacterium, assembly GCA_964629945.1. Lineage (GTDB taxonomy): Bacteria > Planctomycetota > DG-23 > DATKVD01 > CAZVTD01 > CAZVTD01. The sequence goes on from CAZVTD010000459.1 coordinate 358, forward strand.
AGCTTGCCATGGGTCTCAAGATCGATGCTGACAATCTCTATATCCCCCGGAGTCAACAGAGGCAGGCGAGACAGAACAGACTTGCCATACTCCCGTATCCTCTCCTTCACTTGCGTATGGTCAGCATCATTTCCCAATTCCTCCTCACCCATGGGAAACTGCCATTGTACTACGTCCATTCTCCAGCTACGCATATACTCCTTCCAAGGGAGCAACGCATAGAGAAGCAGGATGCCGGCCACGGTCCATCCCACAACCCAACGTGCTCTGATCACTCCATTACCCTCCTTGCGAGAACGTACCAGGTTCTGTGCTGGCGTGTGTCACGCGAAACTCGGCTATTTGGGTCCTCTGTGCCACGCCATGACGCCCTTGCCTCCCTCCACCTGCGCATCCCCCTTCCAGGATCCCGTCGGTTGGCCGTTGGCGCACGTGACGGTCGCCTCCAGCTTTATCTCAGATTCGTACTCGGCGTTGATCTTGTTTGCGAGAGCGTCTTCGCCGTAAACCGATGCTCCGATAAGAAGCGATGGCCAACCACCAGCAATTGCCGTTGTTGCGGTCCCAGCCCAAAACATCTGGAACTGCAAGTTGGCTGCTGTGCCGTTTCGACCAACACCCACCTTACCCGTAAACGTAAGATCAAGCACACAACCGCCCTCTCGCCCCTGGCTATCCAGGTCCGCCAATGCACCCACCCCACGGTCGATCGCATACTGAATGTTCTCTTGCACATAGGCATTTGCGATTTCATTCGTGGCTATTACAAACCCCTCTTGCGAACAGTCCAGCGTTACCGAGAAGAAGTATCGGGCGAGCACCAGCTTCTCACCCCATGTCACGTTGATCCGCAATGTCAGGACTTTGCTCAGGCCGACGGAATCCACTGCGCAAGGAGGTGCACTTCCGACACACTCATAGATGTTCATCCCATCCACATACCCCAGCGGATCGCGCTGGACAAACCTCCCCAGCGTCGGCGAATGGTCCCTGTTCTTAAAGTAGTAGATCCCCGTCTCGGAGCAGTAGCGCTGGCCCTGGAACAGCCAGGGGGTGGCGAAGTGCGACGCGGTCGTCACGTTCGAATCGCTCGTGCGTGTGCAGGTCGGCTGACCATACGGGTCATACTGCACCCGCTCCACCAAGGCGCCATTGGCGTCGGTCAGCGCCATCACGTTGAAGTTATTGTTCGTGCAGTACATGTACCGCGTCGAGCCAGCGCCTTCCCCTTCCGTGCAATCCCCATCATCGTCCGTGTCGGTGTCAAAGATCAGGACTTCATCGAGGTAGCGTCCGCCGAAGACGTATTGTCTTCGGGCTTCCCAGCCATTATCGTCCTCACGCTCCTCGATGCAGCGCCAACCATCATACAGGAATATAACATCGA
>CAZVTD010000460.1:0-1741 GCA_964629945.1 uncultured Planctomycetota bacterium
CAGGCGTCGGCCCTGAGGTATCTGCGGTCACACACGAAGGCGGGACGCGTGGGGTATCTCCTCGACGAGAAGATGCCTGAGGGCGTGCTGGTCGAGGGGGCCGGGGTGGTGTATGGTCTGAACGGACGCGGGACGAAGAACACTCCGGCGGGCGCGGAGATTCACAAGCGGCTGATGAAGTCGCTGCTGAAGGAATATCAGGAGCCGGGGATGGCGGCCAGGGTATTGGCTTCGACGGATTCGGCCCCCGTTACGGTGGAGGCGGTTCTTCCTCCGTTTGCGGTCAAGGGGGAGAAGATTGACGTGAAGGTCCAGGCGTTCGACCGAGGCGTGAACCTGGAAGGGGGCATGCTGGGAGAAGTGGAACTGGAGGAGTTCGTTCAGATCCCGGGTCAGGTGAAGGTGGACGTGATGTTCACGTATTCGGGTCGTCGGGCGTCGCGCGGCGTTCAGGCGTACGCGCGAGGTCTGGTGAGCGTGACGCCCCCGGTGAAGGATGGACGCGTGGGGGGCAATGTGTCGGCGAACGTGGGGTATCTGACGGCGGGGGCGATGGTGAAGAACCCGCACGGGATGGTGGTGCACCTGAAAAAGGGGAACGCCTACGAGGCGGTGCTGATCGAGTTCGTGGTACGAGAGCGGTTCCACTCGGTGGTTGAGGCGGCCGATGAGCGGACGATCCGTTTGGCGCTGCCGGAGGAGTATACGGAAAACTGGGAACGGTTCATGAGAGTGTTCTGTGAGGTGGACCCGTGTCTGGAGGACGACGGGATTGGCGGGCGCGTCGAGTCGTTGATGAACGCGCTGGGGAGCGGCGACGCGAAGTCGCGTGAGCGTGCGGAGTATGCTCTGGAGGCAATCGGCAACGCGGCGGTGCCGGCGATGGTGAGGGTGGTGCGGATCAGTCAGGGAGAGAAGCGTCTGGCTCTGCTGCGTGTTCTGACGCAACTGAGGGTTCCGGAAGTCGGGGAGGAACTGCTGAGACTGTCGAAGGATGGGAGCATTTCGGAACGGCTGGAGGCGACGCGACTGCTGGGACGGGCGAAGCCGAAGGGTGCCGAGGCGGCGCTGACGGCGCGTCTGGAGGACGAGGACGGGAGGGTGAGAGCGGAAGCGATCCGTTCATTCGAGCGCGTGGGGATCAGGGAACAGATCCCGGTGCGGTGGTATTTCAGTCCGGAGAAGAACCTCGTCATCAGCAGCAGTGACGTTCCGGGGCGGAACGAAGTGGTGGTGGCGACGGGTGAGGCGGTGAAGCGGATCTTCGTGTTCGGCAGCATGGTGAACGTCAACAACGGGTTCAAAGGCGGCGGAACCGTGGTGGAACTGAACGTGACGGCGGGTCAGACGGAGATCATCTTCCGACACCGTGCGGACGTGCGTCCGGCGGTGATGCCGACGACGGACATCCGTCACATTCTGCAGAAGCTGGACGAAGCGGGTGTGCCGATCAACGACATCCTGGCACTGATCGCCGAGCTGGACAAGGGTCGGGGACTGAGCGCCGGGGTGGTGTGGATGGAGTAGCTGTCGTGGGACTGTGCATGACAACGGGTGCCGTGGACCCGTGCGAGGACACAAAGTAAGGAAACGCTCATGGAGTTGAAACGTCTTGAGCTGTTGGGGTTCAAGTCGTTCGCGGAGAAGACGACGTTCGAGTTCGGAGCCGGGGTGACGGGTCTGGTGGGACCGAACGGCTGCGGGAAATCGAACGTGGTGGACGCGATCAAATGGATCCTGG
>CAZVTD010000461.1:0-1735 GCA_964629945.1 uncultured Planctomycetota bacterium
CGTGGATCCCGATCTCCCCGCCCAGTTCCGTCTTCCAGGGAGGCCGACGTCCCTGCTGGATCGCCTGACGGACCACCCGATACTCATCCTGTCCGATCAACCCCGACTTCAGCCCCCGCTCGGCGTCTTCCCCGTTCGGGTAGCTCACCCCCAGAAAACGGTCATACCGGCTCTCGGCGTTCTTCGTGCACACATAAAACGTCCCCTCGGGCGTCGCCCCGTCCCCCTCGCGTTCCTTGTCCTTCACCGGCTCTCGTCCCAGCGCAATCTGGTGCACCCGAAGCAGCGTCCCCCCGTCGTACAGCTCCAGCCGTCGCTGACTCTTGTGGATCACAATCCGGGGCGAACCCAATTTCTCCGGAAGCGCCTTGTCGTTGACCGACACCTCCTGCTTCGTCAAAGGCGTCACCACCTCCACCCTCATCTTCGGCAGGTCCTTGATCCCCCGACACGTGCTCAACAGGACAACTCCCACCACCAGCACCGCTCCCATCGGTGCCACGGTCCTGATGGTTCGTCGTAACTTCATCCTCGCTCCCCGTGCGAACGTGTCGGCGACCGGTACAGATTCTCCCTTGCGGGGACCGACCCCTCTCGTGCACCTTAAAGGGCCTCAACCAGGGGAATCAAGACGAAAACAAAATCGATCTCACCGACATGCAGTTTCTGCCAGGATTGCGATCAATTGCTCCAGATTTTCCCGCTTATGGTCGGACGTCACGCTGATTCGGAGCCTTGACGTCCCTTCCGCCACCGTCGGAGGACGCACCGCGGGAACGAACAGTCCACGCGCTGCCATATTTCGTGACACCTCCACCGCACGTTCCGCGCTCCCCAGGATTACCGGAATGATCTGACTGACCGATCCTCCCGTGTCCAGTCCCATCCCCGTCAGCCGTTCCCGAAGGAACGCCGCGTTCTCGTGCAGTCTCTTCCTCAGCGCATCCCCTTCGTCTCCCCGCACCAATTCCACCGCTCGGCGCGCCCCCGCCGCCAGCACCGGCGCAAGTCCCGTCGAATAGATGAACGTCCTCGCCCGGTTGATCAGCCACTCCCGAATCTCTCGCCCGCAAGCCACAAACCCGCCCTGCGAGCCCAGCACCTTGCTCAGCGTCCCCACCACGACCATTCCCTCGCGCTCGTCGATCCCCTCCTCCTCCAGGGTCCCCCCGCCATGTTGGCCCAGCACCCCGATCGCGTGCGCGTCGTCCAGGATCAGCCACGCCCCGTGCCGCCGGGTCACCTCCAGCATCTTCACCACGGGCGCACGGTCCCCGTCCATGCTGAAGATCCCCTCCGTCACCACGAACCGCCGCCTCGCACCCGAATAGGTCCCCAGCAGGTCCTCCAGTTCGTCCGCGTCGTTGTGCGCGAACACCCGGAACCGTCCCCGGCTCAGTCTCGCCCCGTCGATCAGGCTCGCGTGGCTCGTCCGGTCCGCCAGGATCACATCCTCCGACTCCGCCAGCGCGAACAGCAGTCCCACGTTCGCCTGGTATCCCGTCGCGAACACCAGCGCGCTATCCCTCCCCATCCACTCCGCCCGCGACGTCTCCAGCCGTTCGTGTTCCCCGAACGTCCCCGACATCAATCGGCTCGCCCCCGCGCCCAGCCCATACCGTTCCAGCGCCTCCCTCGCCGCCCGGACCACCTCCGGGGGGACCGACCGCCCCAGGTAATCATTGCTCGCCAAGCTCCCCAGGGGAACCCCTTCGCAGACGACCTCGCCCCCCTC
>CAZVTD010000462.1:0-1735 GCA_964629945.1 uncultured Planctomycetota bacterium
CCTCCCGCGGATCCTCTACAACGTCGGCTGGAAGAAGATCGACTGGCTCTGGACCCCACTCATCCACCTCGGTCTCATCCCCTTCGTCCGGCCCATCCTTCATCACGTCCTGGCTCCCGATCCCCGTGTTCCGGTCCGCTCGCCTCATACTCATCCCGAGCCGCTTCCTGACGACCCATCCAATTCCTTCTTGCCAAATCCCCAGCCGGATGCAAAATGAATGCATCGGCATGCCGCCCAAAGCGGCCTGTGGGTCTCAGCGACCTTCGGGGATCATCATGAGACATCGTCGGCGCATCTTCTGCCTGCTGGTCGTCCTGTCCTTGGCTCTCTATGCCGGCTGCTCCGCCGGGTCCTCCACCCCGGCCCCCTCCGGACGCATCACCGTCGTCACCTCCATCTTCCCCCTCGCCGATGTCGCCCGTCAGGTCGGGGGTGAGCAGGTCGAGGTCATCACGCTGCTTCCAGCCGGCCAGAGCCCTCACGCCTTCGAACCCAAACCCCGCCAGGCCGAGTCCCTGGCCCAGGCCGATCTCCTCGTCAGGGTCGGTCTCGGGCTCGACCCCTGGGCCGAGCGGGCCGCACAGGCCGCGGGCTCCCGAATCCCCCACACCCTTGTCCTGGCCGATCTCCTCCCCGACGACGCCCGTCCCCAAACCCAACACGAATCCCAACACGAGCCCACCGAAGCCGACCACGACCACCATCACGAGTCGGGCGAAGACCCCCACATCTGGCTCGATATCCCACTCATGCAGCGTTATGCCGATGCCCTTGCCGCCGTCTTCTCCACCCTCGACCCCGACCACGCCGCCGTCTTCTCCGCCCGGGCGACCGACTACCGCACCGCCCTCGATACCCTCGACCACGAGTACCGCACCCGCTTGGCGGACCTCCCCAACCGCTCCTTCGTCTCCTTCCATGCCGCCTTCGGCTATCTCGCCGCCCGCTACGACCTCCACGAAATCTCACTCATGGACGCCTCAGGCGCCGAGTTCGGTCCGCGTCGTGTCGAAGCCGCCATCACCTTCATCCGCGAACACAAAATCACCACCATCTTCACCGAACCCGGCATGCCCGACGACCAGCTTCAGGCCATCGCCCGCGAAACCGGCGCCAAAATCGCACGCCTCGACCCCCTCGGAAACCCCGACGTCCCCGGTTGCGACTCCTACCTCAACCTCATGCGAACCAATCTCGACCAGCTTGTCCAGGCCCTCAAGGACTGATCCATGACCAGGCCCGACCCCCGGACGTGCAAAGACTACGTCGGACACGAGCACGGCAGGGGCGACGCCATCTGTCTCGACCACGTCTCCTACCGTTACCCCGACGGCACCCTTGCCCTCGAAGACGTCACCCTCCACGTCAACGCCGGCTCCATGCTCGCCATCGTCGGACCCAACGGCGCCGGGAAAACCACCCTCCTCAAGATCATCCTCGGCGTCCTGCCGGTGGGGAAGGGCGCCGTCAGAATCTTCGACATGCCTCCCGATCATGCCCGTCGCCGGGGCGACGTCCTCGGATGGGTCCCCCAGCGTCCCAGCATCCGTTGGGACTTCCCCGTCGTCGTCCGACAGGTCGTCCACATGGGACTCCTCGGAAAAATCGGCCTCCTCGGTCGCCCCTCGCCCGAAGACCTCAGCCACGTTGATCGCGTCATGAACGTCCTCGAAATCGACCACCTCCGGGACCGTCCCATCGGGGAACTCTCAGGCGGCCAGCAGCCGCGCGC
>CAZVTD010000463.1:0-1733 GCA_964629945.1 uncultured Planctomycetota bacterium
GGTGGGTCAGTACATCATGTGTTCGCGGTAGACCTGGATGGCGAATTTGAAGTCTTCGTAGCGGACATTGGTGGAGATGGAGTGGTCGGAGGCGTAGATGAAGCGTGCGGAACGGGCTTTCATGCCTTCGACGAGGTCGGTGACGGAGCGACGGATGAGGTCGCGGTCGCCTGATTCGAGGATGCGAGCGTCGAGGCCGCCGATGAGTGCAAGGCGGTCGCCATAGCGTTCGGCGATTCGGAGAGGATCGTTTCCGGCTTTGACCTCCATGGGGTTGAGCGCGTCGAAGCCCGTCTGGACGATGAGGTCGAGGGCGGGTTCGACGAGTCCGCAGGTGTGGAGGACGACGGGGAGGTCGTAGTTGGCGTGGAAGAAGTCGACGATTTCGGCGTAGTAGGGGAAGATGAGTTCGGAGAGGACTTTGGGGGAGGCGAAGAGGGAGTTTTTGTAGCCGAGGTCCTCGTAGAGCCAGATGCCGTCGGGCTTTCCGTCCCGCTCGATGAGGGCTTTGAAGGCGGTCTTGTAGAGGTCGGTGTAGACGCGGCAATAGTCGTGGATCCAGTCGGGATCGGTCAGGAGTGAAGTGTAGAGGGTGAAGTCGCCCATGGCGCCCCGCATGTTTTCCCAGATGAACTGGTGGCCATAGTGGGTCCAGATTTTCTGGGCTTTGCGTTTTGCGAGCGCGGCGGCGCCGCGGCGTTTTTCGAGGCGGACGGGGTCGAAGTTGATGAGGTGAGGTCGGTAGTCGCGTTCCCAGATTTCGCGGGAGGTCATGGCGAAGTCGATGTGCTCCGGGGTTCCGGATTTGTCTTTCCACCATTTGAGGACGGCGCCGTTGCCATTGCGGACGATTTTCCACTGGTCGGTTTCCTGGAGAATGCGGACGGGGACGAGAGTTGCGGACCATTCGAACCATCCGCCACAGTCGGCGAGATCGAAGCCGAAGTGGTCGGCTGAGTCGACGGGTTCGCCTTTGTCGTCGGTGGGCATTCCCTGCTGGACCCAGGCGAGGCGGGTATCGGACCAGAGGGAATCGTGGAGTGCGACGCGTTCGGGTTTGGCGCTGCCGCGGATGAGAGCGTCGACGACTTCGCGCGGGCTTTGCATCGGTGACTCCTTCAGGCGTCAGCCCAGGATACAGTTGGAACGGGTGAGCTGGGCGCTTTTTGGGGTGTATTGGTGGAATTCGATGCGTGTTCCCGAGGGGTCGGTGGTCCAGGACTGCCAGGAGTTATCGCCACCGATTTTTTTATCGGAGGCCTGACAGCCATGGTCTCGGAGGCGCTGGATGACGGCGTCGATATCGGAGACCTGAAAGCAGAGGTGTCGGATGGGGCATTTTCCGTCGGGGGTGACCTGGTCCTGCTGGAAGACCTCGATGTAGTTCATGGGCGCGACCTCGAAGTAGAAGCCGACGATTTTACCGGCTCGGAGGAAGTCGAAGTGTTTTTTGAAGCCGAGGGTGTGGGTGTAGAAGCGTTCGGTGGCGTCGAGATCCGTCGCGGCGAGGCAGACGTGGGCGATGGACTGGATCATTCTTATTCTCCGGGCGGTTGAGGCCGGGAAGATTCGTGAGTCAAGGGAAGCAGGATAACGCCTTTCGGGGCGAGGACAAGGGGTAAAAGGAGCGACGGGGCGTGCTCATGTGAGGGGGTCCCAGGCGCGGCTGTCGCGTGCGAGGAGCTGGTCGGCTTCGGGGGGGCCTGAGGAGCCTGGGTCGTAGGCGTGGAGGG
>CAZVTD010000464.1:0-1726 GCA_964629945.1 uncultured Planctomycetota bacterium
ATGATCTCCTGGCTCAGTTCATCTTCCCGCCCCCACCTGCCCACGAATCCCCCCCTCCCATGCCGTTCTTTCCTCTTCTTCTGTTTCCCTTCACCGATGCTTTTGCTGTCCTTTGCGTCCTGCGTGTCCTTTGTGGTTCCCCGAGTCCGGCTCATGAACCTTTCGAGCTCCCCAGAACCCCCTGTTGTTCCTCCGCCGTTCTTGCCTTTCCTTTTGTTGCCGTTCAGCTATGCCTTTGCTGTCCTTTGCGTTCTTTGCGGTTCCCCGAGCCCGGCTCCGACGTCCCCGAATCTCGCCCCCACCCTGCCGTTGTTCCTTCGTCGTCCTTTTCGTTGTTGTCGCTGCTGTTCTCCCCTGGCCCTTGCCGTTCTCCGTGGCCAAAGAGCCGCATCAGGAACCCTCCACCTCCTCCCGCATCTCCCTCAGCTTCATCAGCGCCTCCATCGGCGTCATCCGATCCGGGTCCATCCCCTTCAATTCCTGCACCAGTTTCTCTTCCCGTGCCGTGAAGAACGTCAGCTGCACCTCGGGCGTCCCCGGCTTCCCCCCGCCCCCTGCCAGTTTCGGCTGGTTATGGATATCCAGCTCATTCGATTCCAGGTTTGACAGGATCTGTTTTGCCCGTTTCACCACCTCGGTCGGCAGTCCTGCCAGCCGTCCCACGTAGATCCCGTAGGACTTATCCGTCCCTCCCTCCACGATCTTATGCAGGAACACCACCTCATCCTTCCATTCCCGCACCGCCACGTTCAGGTTGACCACGTTCGGGTACAGCAGCGCCAGTTCCGTCAGCTCATGATAATGCGTTGCGAACAGCGTCCGCGCCCCGACGTGTTCGTGAAGATATTCGCACACCGCCCACGCGATCGATAGCCCGTCGAACGTCGACGTCCCGCGTCCCACCTCGTCCAGCACCAGCAGGCTGCGTTCGCTCGCGTTATTGAGGATATTCGCCGTCTCCGTCATCTCCCCCATGAACGTCGACTGTCCCCGGAACAGGTCATCCGACGCCCCCACCCGCGTGAACACCCGGTCCGTCACGCCGATCGTCGCCTCCGACGCGCTCACGAACCCGCCCATCTGCGCCATCAGCACGATCAGCGCCACCTGCCGGATGTATGTCGATTTCCCCGCCATGTTCGGCCCCGTGATGATTGCCAGCCGTTTCCCCTCGCCCCCCAGCGTCGTGTCGTTCGGGATGAACGACTCCGTCACCAGCATCTTCTCCAGCACCGGGTGCCGCCCCTCCCGGATCGCCAGCGCCGTCCCCTCGTTCACCGTCGGACGGACGTACCGGTTCCGTGCCGCCACGTGTGCCAGGCTCGCCAGCACGTCTGCCGTCGCCACCGCACGCGCCGTCCGCTGGAGCCCTTCCACCTCCTCCGCAACCCGCCCACGCAGGCCCACGAACAGCCGGTACTCCAGTTCCTTCACCTTCCCGTCCGCCGAAAGCACCCGGCTCTCGTGCTCCTTCAGCTCGGGCGTAAGGTACCGTTCCGCGTTCACCAGCGTCTGCTTCCGGATGTAATCCTCGGGCACCTTTTCCCGGTGCGTGTTCGTCACCTCGATGTAATATCCGAACACCTTGTTGAACCCCACCCGCAGGCTCGAAATCCCCGTCCGCCTCGTCTCATCCTCCTGGAACCGCTTCAGCCACTCCTTTCCCCCGCGCGCGATGTCATTCAGTTCATCCACCTCCGCCGAATACCCCTTCCGGAAGATGCCC
>CAZVTD010000465.1:0-1724 GCA_964629945.1 uncultured Planctomycetota bacterium
TCGGGGGGCTGCTGTCGGCCCAGGAGAAGGCGGAGGAGCCGAAACCGGACCTGACCCTTCCGGCGTGCGTGGTGAAGACGGAGCCGGCAAACCGCGCGGTGGACGTGGACCCGACCCTGAAGGAGATCCGGGTGACGTTCGACCGTCCGATGACAGACGGAAGCTGGTCGTGGATCACCCACGAACGGCTGGGTGCGTATCCGGGATCGCGGGACCTGGGGGAGCCGTGGTGGGAGAACGAGGGACGGACGTGCGTGCTACCGGTCCGGCTGGTGGAGGGGACGGTATACGCGGTGGGCTGCAACAGCTTCCGTCACACGGGGTTTCGCGGTCGGGATGGACGGGTTGCGGTTCCGTACGTGCTGGTATTCAAGACGAAGGCGCCCGCTCGATAGGGTCGAGGTGGACTTCAGGAAGCGGCCAGGGCTTCCTTGGAACAGGCCTGCACGACGAAGGTTTCCATGGCGAGATTCCGGTCGAGCTGTCCGGTTTTGAGCGCGAGGTCGGTCTGGACGAGTTGGCGGAAGATGTGTGCGAGCTCGCGTTCGGTGAAGTGCCGGACCTGCTGGATGAAGCCGTCGAGGAACCTGGGATGGACGCGGAGCTGTCGTCCGAGTTCCTGGGGTGAGGTGCCCTGCTGGAGGAGGCGTACGGCAGTCCAGAGCCGGCGAAGCTGCCAACCGAGTTGACCGACGAGGAGTTCGGGAGCTTCTCCCGCGGCGAAGAGGTCGGCAAGGATGTTGAGGGCGCGGGCGGTGTCGCGTCGGCCGACGGCGTCGGTGAGGGCGAAGACCTCCCAGGTGCGGTCGTGGCCGACGAGGGCATGGACGTCCTCGACATTCACGCGGCCGCGCTGGCCGACGTAGGTGCAGAGTTTTTCGACCTCAGCCGAGAGGGCGAAGAGGTCATCGCCCAGCTCGTCGACGAGGGCTTCGGCGACTGCGGATTCGCAGGGCTTCCCGGCCGCTTTGAAGCGGTCCCGGACCCAGGCGGCGAGCTTGTCGGGGTAGAGCTTGTCGCAGGCGACCTCCTGACCGACGGCGGCGATGCGCCTGGCCAGCTTTGTGCGGGCGTCCAGCTTGGCGCAGACGAGGGCGAGGACGGAGCCCGCGGTGGGGTGTTCGAGGTAGTATTCGAGGGGCTCGGCGCTCTGCCGGATGAAGAGCTCGGCCCGGAGGATGATGACGAGCCGTCTGGAGGCGAAGAGGTCGGCGGTGCGGAGATGGTCGAAGATGACTTCGGGGGGTTCGTCGCCGACGAAGACGTTGATGGCGTCGGCGGCGTGGTCGCGGACGAAGCGGTCGCGCAGGGCTTCGGTGCCCTGATGGGCGAAGTAGGCGTTTTCGCCGACGAAGGCGTAAACGGGACAGAGCGGTCCCTTCTGCACGGACCTTGCGAAGGTATCAAATCCGAGACGGTTCGATTTTGCGGCCATGGTGATCTCCCGGGGTGATTGTAGCGTGGGAGCCCCCCGGAAATCAAGCATGCAATGGGGAGCGGAGTGCGGGACGGGCCATTGAACCCGGCAATTGCTTGAATCGTGTCGATGGTGCGGGTATGCTTTGGGCGCTTCGTGTCCTTTGGGACGCTGGGAACGTGCTACGGCGAAAAAAGGCATCATTACGATCATCGTGAACCCGATTTCGGGCGGGGGAAGCTCGTATCACAAGGCGGAGCTGCTTCATGGTCGGCTGAGACGTGCAGGACTGGACTGCCAAGTGTTG
>CAZVTD010000466.1:0-449 GCA_964629945.1 uncultured Planctomycetota bacterium
GTGGTCTTTGGGTACTAAGTGGAGGGTTATGTTCTTGCGCACTAAAATCCTTACGTATATCTTGGAGCTGGAGGGGTTTCTGTCGGGGGGCGGGCTGGCGCGTCTGCTGGAAGAACAGGGCAAGGAGCGTGAAGGTTGAGCGCAGCACGCGTGTGCGGGATGACGGAAGAGGAACTTGCGGGGGCGATGGCGGCGGCGGGGGCGCCGGCCTACCGTGCACGACAGGTGCTGGCGTGGGTGTATCAGCACGGGGTGACGGACCTTGCCGGGATGACGGACCTTCCGGGGGGGCTGAGGGAGACGCTGGGGACAGTGCTGGAGGTGTTGAGCACGCGGGTGATCGAGCGGGCGGCGGACCCGGACGGGACGGTGAAACTGCTGGTGGAACTGGCGGACGGGAACGGGGTGGAGTGTGTGCTGATTGCGCGGAAGGGACAGCGCCCGGGGTG
>CAZVTD010000466.1:459-1339 GCA_964629945.1 uncultured Planctomycetota bacterium
CGACGCAGGCGGGCTGTCCGGTGGGTTGCGTGTTCTGTGCCAGCGGGGCGGCGGGACTGGCGCGAAACCTGGAGGCGGCGGAGATCGTCGAACAGGTGGTTCACCTGAACCGCGCGGAAGGCGAGCAGCGCCGGGTGGACAACGTGGTGTTCATGGGCGTCGGGGAACCGATGTTCAACTACGAGGCGGTGGTGCGCGCGGTGCGGATTTTGAATTCGGAACGGGGGATGAACCTGGCGGCGAGACGGATGACGGTTTCGACGGTGGGGGTGCCCGGGACGATCGAACGTCTGGCGTCGGAAGGGCTGCAGGTGAACCTGGCGATCTCGCTGCATTCGGCGGATGAGGCGAAGCGGAAGACGATCGTTCCGCATGGCGGTTTGATGAGGGTGAAGGACCTGGTGGACGCGGCGGCGCTGTACCGGGAGAAGACGAGCCGCGACGTGACGTTCGAGTACGTGCTGATCGCGGGGATGAACGATACCGAGGCGGACGCGGGGAAACTGGTTCGGCTGCTTCAGCACCAGCCGGTGACGGTGAACGTGATCGAGCTGAACGAGGTGGCGGGAAGCGAGCTGAGGTGTCCGGCGCCCGAGGTGGTGAAGCAGTTCGTGGATCGGCTGAAACGGGGCGGGTTGAACGTGACACATCGACGTCGCAAGGGGGCGCGGGCGGGGGCGGCATGCGGGCAGTTGAGACTGCATAAGGGATCGGTCAGAGGATCGGCATGACGTCAACGGGGCCGGGACACACCGGCGAGGAATATCGCAGGGACGAGGACACGCAGCTGATGCTTGCGTTCCGCGCGGGCTCGACCGATGCGTTCGAGCAGCTGGTGACGCGGAACCAGGAACGCGTGTTCCGCCTGGCACAGCGCTAC
>CAZVTD010000466.1:1373-1707 GCA_964629945.1 uncultured Planctomycetota bacterium
GGGAGGCCTCGGTGGCGGAAGACATCACGCAGGAGGTGTTCCTGCGGGTGTTCAACGCGGCGGAGCACTATCAGCCCTCGGCCCGGTTCAGCACGTGGGTGTATCGGATCACGGTGAACCTGTGTTTGAACGCAATTCGTGACAGTCAGGGGCGTCCGGAGATCCCTCTGGAGGTGGGGGGGGAGGTGCAGTTCGAGGTGGAAGAGGCGTCGGTGAGTGAAAATCCGGGGGCGGGACTGGAGTCGGAAGAACTGTCGGAGGTGGTGGGTCGGGCGGTGCGGGGGCTGGCGGAAGGGCAGCGGACGGTGTTGCTCTGTAGACGTGAGGCGGAAAT
>CAZVTD010000467.1:0-1705 GCA_964629945.1 uncultured Planctomycetota bacterium
CCTTCGATGTGAAGCACCATCCCCCCCAGGATCTGCACATCGAAGGGGACCATGTGCCACGTATAAGGCTCCCCGGTCACCTCCCAGGATCGCCCCACCAGCCGTCGGCACGCGTTCTTCACTGCCGCGAACGCCTCCACCATCAGATCATCCAGCAGTCCCTGCTCGATCTTATGCGCCCGCTTTCGAACCTCTTCCGCCTCTTCGCTCCGCCGGGCCGCCTTCAGTTCCTCCCACTCCTCCATCAGATCATCATACCCCTGCGACTTGCGTCCCTCCTCGATCCGTCGCCGGAACTCCTCCGTCTTCCCTTTGAGTTCCTCGTCGCTCAACTGTTGATACGACATCTCCATCTCGTTCACCTGCGACACGATCGGCCACATCCGTTTCAGAAGCCGTTCGTTGCGCGAGCCGAACACCCGGCTGAATCCCCCGAACACCTTGTCCACCATCACCTCAATGTCGAATCCCATATCGGCCTCTCAGTAGTTCCCCGTGTTCCACAATCCCATCCGCGCCGTGTACACAGACTCTCCCTGCCTCCTATCATTGTCCTTTCTTGCCCCAAAGTCAAGCCCAAAGCCCCCTCCCCTTTTCACTAACCCCTTGCCCGACAAGACATTGGGATAACCCATCCTCCGTCACCCTCTTCCCCCCAGGCGCCATAATCAGAGACAGTCCCCGCCCCCAGGCCCTGGCGTCCTTTCCATACCCCTGCTGTTGCTTCCCTTGCTTCGTTGATCACCTGAGCTGTGCCGTCCTTTGTCCCGATTCATCGGGATGCCTTTGCGTTGAGCGTTTCTTCTTCTTTGCTGTTCACCCAGCCCTGGCTCTTCTCCCTGTCCTCCTGTTTTTCTCCTGTTCCTCTGCGTCAGCCGTGCGGCTTCTGCTTTTTCCTTCTTCTTTTTACCTGAGGCCTTTGCTGTCCTCCCTGTTAGCCGTGCTTCTTCTTCTGTTTCCCCAGTCTTGGCCGTTGTGATTCGCACCTCTTTCGCATGTCATTCGCATTTCCCCGAGCCCCCCGTCCACAGGGTGGCGGGGGGTAAACCCCCGGTTTTTGTCGGGGGATCGTGAGGGTGCCGCGGGGTGTCGCGGTGGGTCCCCTTTTCGCATGCCATTCGCATCGAATTCACGCTATCATACCCCGGTTTTCCTGGGAATTCGGAACCATGTCCATCTTCCGCAGCTTCCGTCGTCGTCGCATCCGCCGCCGCCCATTCCCTCCCGACTGGGACCGTTTCCTCCTCCAGAACGTACCCCTCTACCGTTCACTCCCTCTGGCCGACCGCGCCGAACTCCAATCCCACATCCTCGTCTTCCTCGACGAAAAATCTTTCGAAGGCTGCGCCGGACTCAAGATCACCGACGAGGTCCGTCTCACCATCGCCGCCCAGGCCTGTCTCCTGCTTCTCCATCGTCCCACCAACTACTTCCCCCGCGTCATCACCATCCTCGTCTATCCCGAACCCTATATTGCGCCTGCTGTTAAGCACGCCGAAGGCATCCTCGTCACCGAATCCGACGAAGCCCGTGCCGGCGAAGCCTGGCCCTATGGCGCCGTCGTCCTGGCCTGGTCCGACGTCCTCGACACGCGCGACCCCCAATTCTCCTCACGCAACCTCGTCCTCCACGAATTCGCCCACGAGATTGACCACGAGCTTTCCCTCACCCGCTCCGTCGAAACCACCACCCCGGCCGAGTACGC
>CAZVTD010000468.1:0-1694 GCA_964629945.1 uncultured Planctomycetota bacterium
GCGTCCACCACGCGGATTCCCGTCGACCGCGCCGCGTTCCCCCGCCGACGGAACAGCGGATGGGGCGCCGTCGAAAACAGCGGCTGCTCCCGGTCCACGTTCAGCGGCCCCTTCCCGTCGATCGGCCGGCCCATCCCGTCCAGCACGCGTCCCAGCAGTCCGCTTCCCACCCTTACTGTATGCGCGCTCGACACGCACCGCACCACGTCCCCGCGCGACAGTCCCGTCGTCACCCCATAGGGCATCAGAACCGTCCGCGACTCGTTGAACCCGATCACTTCCGCCTCGCACCGACCCGTCCCGTCGCTCCGCTCCACCAGACACGACGCACCCACAGGCACGTTGAAGTCCTGACATTCCAGCACCATCCCCACCACCTTCGACACCCGGCCCGTCACCACCGCGGGACGCAGTCCCTCCAGCAGTTCCAGTTCCGCGTCGAACGTGCCCTTCGGCTCTTCCGTCCCCGCGATGTTCACGCCCTCATCGCTCACCGTGTTCTCCCAGGAGCACCGTCTCCACCTCTCGAAGCTGCGTCTCCACCGTCGCGTCCACTTCCCCGCTCTGGCTCCTCACCAGGCACCCCCCCGGCATGATGTCTGCGTCCGCCTCCAGTTTCACCGACGACTCCGGACCCGCGATCTCTTCCATCTCGGGCACCACCGCCTTCAGCGTCTCCAGGTCCTGCTCGCTCACCAGCGCCACCAGTTCCGTGTGCCGTGCCGACCGCCGGATGCACTCTTCCAGGTTCAGTTTCGCCACTTCGCCGGGCACCTGCACTTCCTTCTTCACGATCACCTGCGCAATCCGAACCGCCAGCTTCAGCAGATCGTTCCGCGTCGCCTTCAGCAGAGGCTCACGCCCGCTGTCCAGCGTCCCGATCACCTGCTTCAGCGACTGCACCAGTTGGCTCACCTGTTCCCCGTACTTCTCCGCCAGCCTCTCCCGGATCTCCCCCTCCAGCCGTTCGTTCGCCTCTCGGCAGCCCGCCTCCCATCCCTGCTGATACGCCTGGTCCCGGATCGTCTCCGCGTCTTCGCGCGCCTTGCGCAGCACCCGCTCCGCCTCCTCGTGCGCGGGCGCCACGATCGCCTCGCGGTTCCCCTCGATCTCGCCCATCTCGAACCGTTCGGGCGTCACACCCGACTTGGCCGTCCCCGTTTTCTTGATCACGTTAGACAATGATCGTCTCCTCGCCGCCTCGTCCCTGCACGATCACCGCACCCGTCTCTTCCAGCCGTCGAACCGTATCCGCGATCCGCTGCTGCGCCGCCTCCACCTCGCTCAGTCTCACCGGCCCCAGGTATCCCATGTCCTCCCGCAGAAGCTGCGACGCGCGTTCCGACATGTTCCGGAAGATCTTCTCCTTCAACTCCTCGCTCGCCGTCTTCATCGCCAGCGCCAGGTCGTCCGTCTCCACTTCCTTCAGCAGTTGCCTCACCCCGCGGTCGTCCACCAGCAGGATGTCCTCGAACACGAACATCAGCTTCCGGATCTCCTCCGTCAGTTCCGGACATTCTTCCCCAAGCGCCTCCATGATCCCCTTCTCCGTGCTCCGGTCGCTCAGGTTCAGGATTTCCGCCACCGCCTCGGGCCCGCCGGTCTTCCGGAACTCCTTTCCCACCACCCCCGCCATCCGGTTCTCCAGCCCCTCCTCCCCCTCCTGGACCCCCTCCGGGCTCGGCGTCTGCATG
>CAZVTD010000469.1:0-1687 GCA_964629945.1 uncultured Planctomycetota bacterium
CACCTCACCCCTTGGCTCGCAAAGGACACCCCCGACGTCGCCGTCCCCCTCCTGGCCGACGCACCCCGCATCGATGGCCGACTGGACGATCCCGTTTGGGAGCAAGCCGTTCAGCTTCGGCGTCTCTTCGACCTCAATGGCCTCGGCGACTCTCCCGTCGACACCAACGTCCGCATCGGACGCACCCCCGACGGCCTCTGCGTCGCTTTCGATTGTCGCGAGCCCGCCATGGTCTCCCTCGTCGCCAAAGAGCGTCCACGCGACGACGCCCTCTGGTCCGACGACCTCGTCGAACTCTTCATCGACGCCAACTTCGACCACACCACCTATCGACACCTCGCCGTCAACGCCCGGGCCGCCCTCTACGACGGAAACGGACCCTCCGACAGCCGCTGGAACGGACGCTGGACCGCCGCCGTCGCACGACTCGACGACCGCTGGACCGTCGAAGTCTTCATCCCCTGGGACGACCTCGCCGGACCACCCGCTCCCGGCTCCAGAAGCGGTTGCACCGTCACCCGGCGACGACGCGCCGCTTCCCCAGCCTCCTACACCTTCTGGTCCCCAACCTTCACCGGCGACCCCCACACCCCGGAACGCTTCGGCATCCTCCGTTTCCCCTGATCCCCGCTCCCCAACGGCTCGCAAAACCGGCTCACGTCACACAACCGCTCTCTTGAGGTAAGGCAGAATGTTCAATTGGTTCTTCCTCGCCCTCGACCGCTACGGCCGCTCCAACCCCGCCTCCATGGCCTGGCGGCTCAAGCATCTCCCCGCCTCCTTCCTCCGATCCGTCCAGCGCGCCAAGCTCATCCACACCCTCCGTTACGTCTTTCGCAACTCCCCTCACCAGCGTCGGCGCTGGATCGACGCCGGCCTCTCTCTCCGCGACCTCCGTTCTCCCGACGTCCTCCCACGAATCCCCTTCCTCGACCGTCGCGACATCGCCCTCCATCCCGAGCACTTCTTCTGCGTCCCCGAAAACAAGCTCACCCACGTCATCACCACCTCCGGAACTTCAGGCGAAGCCAAAAAAATCTACTTCACCGTCGACGACATCGAGCGACAGGCCCGCATGCTCGCCACCAAGTTCCGGCTCCTCCCAGGCGCCTCACGCGTCCTCGGACTCTTCCACGTACAAAACCCCACCTGGTCCGCCGGTGCCATGGCACGCCGGGCCATGGAAAAAGCCGGCATGTTCGGCCTCCTCTCCGGAACACACCTCTCTCCTGCCGACCAGATCAAACTCATCCGCGAATACCACCCCGACACTATCATCTCCGGCCCACCTTACTTCCACCGCCTCACCCTCGAAGCCGGCTGCGACACCACCACCCTCGGCGTCAAATACATCCTCCTCGCCGGTCAGCCCTGGACCGAGGACCACCGGAAGCTCTTCGAATCCGCCTGGAACGCCACCGCCATCGATGCCTACGGAACCAACGAATGTGCCTGCGGGATCGCCTCGGAATGTCACCACAAAAACGGACTCCACCTCGCCTCCGCCGATTTCTGGATCGAGATCGTCGATCCCGACACCGGCGTCCCCCTCCCCGACGGTCAGCCCGGCGAAGTAGTCATCACCACACTCTCACGCACAGGCATGCCCCTCGTCCGCTACCGCATCGGGGACCTCGCCACCATCCTCCCCCCCACCGCCCCCAGCCCCCGTGGGGGGGCCCGCCCC
>CAZVTD010000470.1:0-1684 GCA_964629945.1 uncultured Planctomycetota bacterium
GAGACCGAGCACTGCTTTTGTTTTCATCAGAACCCCCCACGCACGTGCGATGTCCGCCGCCTGGTGGATGAACGTGTGTTCATACCCGATGATGTGTCCCGGGGGCCACCACGCCCCGAAATACGCGTGCTCGTTCGGGTCCGTCGCCATCACCCGCGTCCAGCCTCTCACGTGCGACGCCGAACTCCCGTCGTAATATTCCAGCTCGTTCATTCGCTCCATGTTGAACCGGACCGCACCCTTCTCCCCGTTGATCTCGATCTTGTTCCCGTTATCGTTGCCCTGAGCGAATCGTGTCGCCTCGAACGTCGCCACCCCGCCGCCCGAAAGCCGTGCCAGCGAGATCACCGCGTCGTCCACCGTCACCTTCGCCTTCCTCCCCTTCTTCGTCGCCCTTGCCGAAAGCCCCGCCCCGAAGTCATCCAGAACCGGCCGTTCCTTCACGAACGTCTCCATCATCGCCCACACTTCCGTCACCTCTTCACCCGTCACGTAGCGTGTCATGTCGATGCTGTGCGCCGCAAGGTCTCCCAGGGACCCCGTCCCCGCGATCTTCCCGTCCAGACGCCACACCAGCGGAAACTCGGGATCGATGATCCAGCTCTGAAGATACTGTGCCCGAACGTGGAACACCTTCCCGATCCGCCCCTCCTCCACCAGACGCTTCGCCAGGCACAACGCGGGCACCCGACGATAGTTGTACCACACCGTCGTCAGCACCTGCTTCTTCTTCGCCAATGCGGCCAGCTCGCGGGCCTGCGCCAGGCTCATCGCCAGAGGCTTCTCGCACGCCACCGCCTTGCCCGCCTCAAGCGCCGCCTTCGCCACCTTGTAATGCACGTTGTTCGGCACGCACACGTCCACCAGGTCGATGTCGTCCCGTTCCAGAAGTTTCCGGTAATCCCGTTCCACCCCTTCCCATCCCCAGTTCTTCGCGAACGCCTTCACCTTCTCTTCCGTCCGCCCGCACGCCGCCTTCATCACCACCTCCACGGGCAGCGCAAAAAACTTCCCCGCCTTCATCCACGCGTTCGAATGCGCCTTCCCCATGAAGTTATATCCCACAATCCCCACCCGCAGCTCGCGTCTCGTCTTGCCCATCGAACCCCTCCTTTCCCGTTGTGCGACGCTTCTATCCTATCGCCTCCGGACGTTCGCAGCTCGACTTCACCCGCACGTGCTTCCCTCCCTGCGAAGCCTTCTCGAACGCCTCCATCACCTCCAGCACGTGGAACGCCATCTCACCGCTCGCACGCACCTTCCCGTCATCGCGGATCGCCCGCGACATGTCCGCCACGCCGATCCCGCGTCCCCCGCCTTCCGGACCCTTCATCGCCTCCAGCTCCCGCCACTCCTTTTCCCCTGCACACTTCACCCGGACCGCACCGCCGAACCCGTTCGGGTTCGGCACACTCATCGTCCCCTTCGTCCCATACACCTCGATGCAGGGCACCTCACTCCCCCACACGTCGAAGCTCATCACCACCGTCGCCACCGCCCCGTTGACGAAATCCATCACCCCCGCCAGGTGCGTCGGCGTCTTCACCGTGATCTGTTCTCCCTCCTTCGGACCGCTCCCCACCACACGCGTCGGGAACGTGATTCGCGCCGAACCCGTCACTCGCGCCACGGGCCCCAGCAGGTTCACCAGGGCCGTTAGGTAATAGGGCCCCATGTCCAGCAT
>CAZVTD010000471.1:0-1683 GCA_964629945.1 uncultured Planctomycetota bacterium
CCGCGTGCCTCCCTCATCGACGAACTCCCCGCCGCACTCAACGACGTCGAGTTCTGCCGCCTCCTCGGCTGCTTCGATCTCGCCGAATTGCGTCTCCGTCCGTTGCTCGAAGCCCTTCCCGACGTCCCCGACGTCCATTTCGCCGCCGCCATCCTTTACCAGGACCGCGCCCGAAGCCTCTCCCTCGATCTCCCCCGCCGCCTGCCCTCGTCGCAGCCGGCCATCGCTAAGCGCATCTCATCGCTCCTCGACGCCGCCGAAGCCGCCTACCTGCGCGTCGCCCACCTCCAGCCTGACTATCCCAGGCTCTACCTCTCGCTGGCCACCTTTCACGTCGCCATCGGCGAACGCGACAAAGCTCGGCTCGATCTCGACCGCGCCCTCCGAACCGAATATCATTCCCCAGCCTTTCTCCTCCAGTGTGCCGACTTCGCCCGGACCCGCCTCGACGACCCCGCTCTCGCCCAGACACTCATCGACGAAGCCCGGAACCCCACCTGGTAACCCCGTACAACAAACCGGGCGGACCCTTTCGGACCCGCCCGTGCCGTTGTCCTTCACATCCCTTTCTTGCTTCTTCTGTTTTTCTGTCGTTCACCTGTGATGCCTTCCCAGGCGCCTCACAGAATTCCCTTTCTGCTTCTCTCCCAGGAGTCGCTGTTCTCCGTGTCCTCCTGTGCCCTCCTGTTTCTCCGTGTTGCCGTTCCGTTTCTTCTTTTTCCTCTCCCTCTTCTTCTTTGTCGTTTGCCTCATCCGTGTTTATCTGCGTTCATCTGCGGTTCCCTGCTGTTTCTTGGCTGTTTCTTCCCTATCCTTATCTGTGTCCATCCGTGTTCATCCGTGGTTCCCCGCCGTTTTTGCTTCTTTACCACCACCCGTAATCTGTGAAATCCGCTGTCAATTGCTGCTTCTTCTCTGCTTCTTGCCGTTTACCCAATCTGTGCAATCTGTGTAATCTGTGGATAACGCCGTTTCTTCTTCCCCCCTCACCTCAGCCCGCTGAAATCCAGCCTCACAGGCGTCCCTTTCTCCCACGACTCCACCGCACGCCACGCCGTCAATTCCGCCACCGCTCCTCGGAACACCCCTGTCTCGGGCTTCTTTCCCTCCACGATGCACCGCCGGAAGTGTTCCAGCTCCTCGTAATGTCCTTTTGCCGACCGCCGCGCGGTTCCCTTCGGATAGTAATACCCGTATGCCTTCTGTTCTTCCGTGATCCCTTGCCGGAACGCCCATCCCTTCGCCAATCGTTCCTCGTGGCTCATGCCTTTCTCGACCTCTTCCCCGTTTCCCCCGAAGTGTCGGACCACGAACTCGTCCTCCACCCCCATCGCCACCAGTTCCGCGAACCCATCCGCCACGATCGTCGCGTGGTTGCTGTCGATTTCCAGCCGTTCTTTCGGGAACCCCGAGCACGAGTTATCTCCCGACACCACCACCGCGTGCACCTCTTCCGGGTAATCCAGCGTGATGATGTTGTCCATGTTCCCCGCACCCGTCGTGAACACCCGCGGCGGCTCCATCTCCGTCAGCCAGTTCAGCAGGTCGAACACGTGGGTCGCCTCGTGCACGATGGTCGATTCCCCCCGTTCGATGATCGCCTGTTTATGGCTCGCCGGCCACAACTGTGCCTCCCCGATGATCCGATACAGGATCAGCGTATTCCCCTTTCTCGCCCGCCGA
>CAZVTD010000472.1:0-1675 GCA_964629945.1 uncultured Planctomycetota bacterium
TGGGAAGTATCGGGGGAGGTGGAAGGGGGGGCGCGGGGAGGCGAAGGAGAGTTGGGGCCTGGTGACGGGGTTGGGGAGGATGCGTGCGGGGTCGGCGGGGTCCCGGTGGAGGAGATTGGGGACGCGGGCGAGGTCGGGAGCGGGACGCGAGAGTTCGCGAAGGAGCGCGGGGAGGGCGTGTTCGCCATCGGCAATGATGGCGAGGTCGGCATTGGTGACCTGGAGGATCTGGCTGGGGAAGACGGAGAGTCCGGCGCCCCCGAGGAGGATGGGTGCGTCGGTGAAATGACGGAGGGCAGCGACCAGGGCGACGAGGTGGGGGACGAACCATTCGGGATGGGGCCAGAAGCAGTCGTCGGAGTTTCGGAAGGAGAGTCCGACGAGCCGCGGGGCGTGGTCGGCGAATTGGGTGCGCTGGGCTGAGTCGAGGGGGGGGGCGGGTTGGTGGGCGTGGACGCGGACGGCGGCGCGGGCGGCGGTGACGGCGGAAGCGAGATAGTCGGGCCCGACGGGGGCAATGGGCGGCTGCATGCGGTTCGTGTTGATGAGGGTGAACATGAGCGGTACGTCCACAGAAGACACGAATCAGGGAAACAGCAACAACAGCCTCCACAGATTACACAGATTGCACAGATTGGGCAAACAGCTAAACAGCAAAGAAGAAGAAACGGCCACACGGAGGAACAGGAGGGTACGAAGAACGGCCAAAGGGGGGAGGAGAAAGATTGTATTGGGGGCGGGTATGGGTATAGTGGCGGGCCGAAAGGAGACGTGAGTGAAGAGGTATGGTGTGGTGGCAGCGTGTGTGGTGATGCTGGTGTGTCTGGGGACGCCCCAGGCGTGGAGCACGTTCATCACGGCCCTGCGGGAGGATTACGGGTTCACGTCGATGCAGATGCAGCTGATCTTCAACACGAGCACGGTGTTCTTCTGCGTGATGCTGATTGTGGGAGGACGGCTGCACGACCGCCTGGGGCCCCGTCCCATGGCGGTGGCGAGCGCGGTGACGCTGGCGTGCGCATGGTGGCTGGGTGCGATGAAAGGGTCGTCGTACGGCTGGCTGTGGCTGTCGATGGGGGTGCTGCACGGGACGGGGTCGGCGCTGGGGTACGTGTGCCCGATCGCAACGGGGTTGAAATGGTTCCCGGGCCGCCGGGGTCTGGTGTCGGGCTTGATGGCGTCGGGATTCGCGGGCGGGGCGATCCTGCTGTCGCTGATCGGGGAGGCGTGCTACGCGCACGGGTGGAATACGTTCGATATCTTCAAGCTGCTGGGGACGGTGTATCCGGTGGTGATCCTGGTGACGGGGATGATGCAGTGGGTCCCGGAAGGTCAGCCGGGGGTGGAGGCGGTGGACGCGTTCCGGCGGCGGGAACTGCTGAGAGACCGACGGTTCTGGACACTGTTCGCGGGGATGCTGGTGGGGACGCTGCCCTACCTGGTGGTGATGGGCGTGGGGAAGCCCCTGGGGTTGAGCTTCGGACTGGGGAAGGCGGCGGCGGCGGTGGTGGGGGTGACGGCGCTGGGGAACATGTGCGGGCGGGTGTTCTGGGGGTTCGCACGCTTTATGCAATTATGAATACGTTTGGTATCCGGGGGATGTTGGGCGCCGTCTTGCTGGGGGGGGCGGTCGCAATCGGTGCTGACGAGTCCGCAGAAAAGCGCGTGGCCGACG
>CAZVTD010000473.1:0-1670 GCA_964629945.1 uncultured Planctomycetota bacterium
CGCCCCCGCGGGGCCCCGGGCCGGGGCCGGGGGCGGGGCGGCCGGGGGCGGGGGTATGTGAATCGTGCGGAGCACGAGCGGGTGGTAGTGGCGGAGTTCTTCGCGCGTGCGGGATTCGCGTCGGCGGTATTGGATTATCGGGTTCAGCATCCGGCGAGACCGGCGCCGTTGAGCCGGGGGCCCTTGTGGGACGCGCAGCGTGCGGTGAGACTGATTCGGACGCACGCGCGGGCGGGGGGTGGGGCCGGGGGACGGATTGTCGTGCTGGGGTTTTCGGCGGGGGGACACCTGGCGGCGATGTGCGGGACGCACTTCGACGACGGAGACGCGGCGAACGCGGACCCGGTGGAGCGGACGAGCAGCCGTCCGGACGGGATGGTGCTGTGCTATCCGGTGACGGGCCGGCACAAGGTGGTGGAGGAGCGCGTTCCGGACGCGGGGGAGGATTTTGCGTTCTACGAGTGCGAGAAGAACGTGAGCGGGAGGACGCCGAGGGCGTTCCTGTGGCACACGTCGGACGACCCGGTGGTGAACGTGGGACACAGTTTGAGGATGACGGAAGCCCTGGCGAAACACGGAGTGGGCGTGGAACTGCACGTGTTCGCGTCGGGCCGACATGGGTTGGGGCTGGCGGAAGCCCATGGGGACGTGGCGGAGTGGACGTGGTTGTGCGTGAGATGGTTGAACGCGGGGTGAGGATGTCTGATGTCGGTGGAGGCGGAGACGGGTAAGCGTCGAGCGGATCGTGGAAGGAGAATGCGATGAACGTCCGGAAGACGATGGTGATCGTGGTGGTGGCGGCGGCCGGGTTGACGGCGGCGGGACTGGTGTGGGCGCAGAAGGCGAAGGAGAAGAAGCTGCCGGAGCCGATCACGAAGGCGGTGGTGTTCAACACGCCCGAGGCGGACCGAATCCTGTCGGAGATGCAGATTTTTCCGGCGGATAACCCGTGGCACTGGGACATCTCGGAATACCCGGTGGCGGCGAACTCGAAGGCGATGATCGCGACGATCGGGACGGGCGGACATCTGTGGTTCAACCGGGACATGTGCTTCATGATCGTCGGCCCGACGCAGAAGAAGGTGCCGGTGAAGGTGACGGCGTATCCCGGGGAGTCAGACCCGGGTCCGTATCCGGTTCCGGACGAGACGCCGACGGAGGGGTGGCCGGTGTTTTACAAAGGGGACCTGAAGGCGTCGCAGAATGCGCCGGAGGGGGACCGTCACGCGATCGTGGTGGACCCGTGGAGCGGGAAGCTGTATGAGTTTTTCGTGATGCGCAAGGCGGCGACGGGCTGGGAGGCGAACCAGGCGTCGGTGTTCGACCTGAAGAGCAACGAGCTGCGTCCCGATGGATGGACGTCGGCGGATGCGGCGGGGCTTCCGATCTTTCCGGCGGTGGTGCGCTATGACGAGTGCGAGCGGGGGATGGTGGATCACGCGATGCGGGTGACGGTGAAGCGGACGCGCGCGGCGTGGGTGTATCCGGCGACACACAAGGCGAGCCGACTGACGGACGAGAACCTGCCGAGGATGGGGGAACGGCTGAGGCTGCGGGCGGACTTCGACATCACGGGATTTTCGCCCCACGTGCAGGCGATCCTGAAAGGTCTGAAGGTCCACGGGATGTTCGTGGCGGATAACGGGGCGAACTGGCTGATTTCGATCGCG
>CAZVTD010000474.1:0-1666 GCA_964629945.1 uncultured Planctomycetota bacterium
CGCACGCTACGGCGCGCCGGTCGGCAGGTCAGGTGCCCGTCCGCGCACTGCTTACCGAACTCTGGTGCTCCGGAAGTCTCATGGGGGACGCATCGAAGCGCGGCCGCGCTCATCAAGAACCTCCTGGGGCAAGTAGTGACGGCACGGCTACGAGGCCACCAGCCGTGACGACCTCGGCGGCGGGCAAGGGGAGGGGAGCGGCTCCAGAAGGTCTTGGGATGCAGCTGCCCTCTGGAGGGCAGGAACCCGAAGACCGTAGGCAACAACCCGGCTCGTTGGGCCCGCAGCAGGACACCGGTTGTCGAAATCGTGTCCTCCGCAGCAGGGGTGACGGGAGGGGCGCAGCGCGGGGGGATCCGAGCTAGTCTTCCGTCACCTCGTCCATTCCTCGGAGGACTCTCTTGGACCTGCCTGCGTACCTGAAGGAGCAGTTCAAGAACGCTCGAATCGTGCTGATGTCAGGCGCAGGCTTTTCCTACGACGCGAAGGACAAGAAGGGACGAAAGCTTCCCGTCGGGAGTGCTCTGGCGAGGGAGATTTGGGACCTAGCTTTTCATGGTGAGCCATTCGACGAAGAAAGCTCCCTCCAGGATCTCTACCAGCACGCGAACACACGGCATCGAAAAGCTCTCACGGAGCTCATGCATGAGCGCCTGACGGTGGACGCGGACTCTCTGCCCGACTACTACAAGACTTGGTTTTCCGCCCCTTGGCGGAAGATCTACACCCTCAACGTGGATGACCTGGCGCAGGCAGCAACCCGGAAGTTCGGCTTGCCTCGCAAGATTGTTCCGGTGTCGGGAACCCAGGACTTCGCCTCCGACCGCGCGGCAACTCCTCACGACCTAGAGGTCACCCACCTCAACGGCACACTGGATGACGTCCCTGATTTCGTGACTTTTTCTACTGCGCAGTACGGACGTCGCCTTGCCTCGCAAGAGCCCGCCTTCAACAAGTTGGTAAGTGACTTGGCCAGTTATCCGTTCGTCTTTGTAGGAACGAAGCTTGACGAGGCTGTGCTCTGGCAGCACATCGAGATGCGGGGCGACCGTGGGACTAAGGAATTGCGCGAACTACGACCGCGCTCGGTGATTATCTCGCCAACCTTGTCCCGTGCTCGCCAAGAACTGCTGAAGACATTCAACGTCGAGTGGGTCAATGCCACGGCGGACTTGTTTGGAGAGGTACTCAACGAGCTTCAGGGATCCTTCAGTGCCGGGCTCAAGCGCCTTCAGCGTTCCGCCACGAACCCTGCGGCGATTCCCCTCGTGGCTGAGGAGTTGGCTGGCGTAAAAGAGCAGCAATCCTTCTTCCTGCTGGGCGCGGAGCCGGAGTGGCACGACATCGTGTTCGGTCAGGCAGCCCAACGCACACATGACGATGAACTCAAGGCGTTGGCCCTCGACATCGCTGACAAGCAGAAGAAGGCGACCAAGGAAGAGGGCATTGCACTGCCGAAGGTGCTTCTGGTCACAGGCACGGCGGGAGCGGGCAAGAGCACGTCACTCATGCGCTTGGTCGCGTCGCTATCGGCGGGCGGCTTGCCCGTGGCATGGGTAGGGCGTGATTCAGATGCCGGACCGAAGGAAATCAAGTCATACACGGGCAGAGTCGCCTGCGCTCCCGTTCTAGCAATCGATCATGCAGACAGACTCGATTCCGATAT
>CAZVTD010000475.1:0-1664 GCA_964629945.1 uncultured Planctomycetota bacterium
GCCGGAACCAACCTCATCGGGGAGCCGGGCGCCGGCCTCCTGCGCGCCGCGGCGGCCCGGGCGGCCGGCGCCTTGGACGGGCGGGCCCGGGTTGTCATAGACCTCGCGTTCGGGTGCCGGGGGCGGGGGGGAGCGACCTGCGCACGATGGCGTTCATGAAGCGCGCGGTGAGACGACAGAAGGCGTTCAAGGCGGACGTGGTGCTCCTGGAACTGGATACGCCCGGTGGGAACCTGCTCGACGCGGAGGCGATGAGCCGTGACCTGACGGGACTTGCACCGACGCCGACGGTGTGCTTCATCCGTCCGATGGCGATGAGCGCGGGGGTGTATCTGACGATCTCGTGCGACCGTGTGTACATGAGTCCGACGGGAACGGTGGGTGCATCGACGCCCTACCGGGCGGATGCCCAGGGGATGTCGATCAATCTGCCTGAAGACCTCAAGAAGAAGAATTACCGGGCCCTGGAGGGGGTGTACCGAGCGCTGGCGCAGAAGAAGGGGTATGACGCGGGTCTTGTGGACGCGACGGTGGACCCGGACGCGGAGCCTGTGCTGGTGGCGATCGACGGGGAGAAGATGATCCTGACGGCGAGCGCTCTGTCGGAACGTCGCGAGAAGATGCTGGCGGAGGCAGGCGGCGACGCGGTGAGCCGACAGTCGGCGGTGGAGGGTCGGATCAAGGTGCTGAAGCCGTTCAAGAAGGGACCGCTGGTGTTGACGGCGGAAGAGGCGGCGGAGGTGGGTTTCGCGCACGGGATCGTGAACGACCGAGAAGCACTGCTGAATGCGTTGGGGCTGGTGGACCCGGTGGTGGAGGTGATGTCGCCGAACTGGAGCGAGGTGGTGTTCGGGTTCCTGTCGAGTCCGGTGATCAGCGGGCTGCTGCTGGCGGCGGGGCTGATTGGATTGTATATCGAACTGAAGACGCCCGGTTTCGGGGTTCCGGGCATTCTGGGGATCGTGTGCATCGGACTGCTGATCTTCAGCCACTTCCTGGTGGGGCTGGCGGACTACACGGACCTGATCATCCTTGGGGTGGGAATCCTGCTGCTGGGGATCGAACTGTTCGTGACGCCCGGGTTCGGGCTGTTGGGGACGGCAGGGATCATTCTGATTGTGGTGGGGATCTTCCTGTCGGGTCAGTCGTTCGGGCTCCCGAAGCAGGAACGGTTCGACCAGTGGGAGGCGTTCAAGGTGAACCTGATGGTGGTGTCGCTGTCGCTGATCGCGTTCCTGGCGAGCGCGATCGTCCTGGCGAAACTGCTGCCCGGGATCCCGTTTCTGAACCGACTGGTGCTGAAGACGGCGGGTCCGGGATCGGGAGAAGAACTGGTGGGGTCGGCGGGAACGACGAAGACGGACGTGTCGGTGGGTGCGGTGGGTGAAGCGCTGAGCATGCTGAGGCCGGCGGGGCGGGCCCGGTTCGGAGACAAAGTGCTTGACGTGATGACGCAGGGGGAGTTTATTGAGATGGGCCGCGCGATCGAGGTGCTGGAGACGAAAGGGAACCGGATCCTGGTGCGTGCGATCCGGGAAGCGGGAGAGGAGAGTCCGGAATGACGGAAGTGCTTCTGGAGGCGGGCGGGACGGTGTCGTGGAACGTGCTGCTGTTGGTGCTGATTCCGACGTGCCTGGGGCTGGGTCTCAAGGTCATGCGGAGGA
>CAZVTD010000476.1:0-1661 GCA_964629945.1 uncultured Planctomycetota bacterium
CGATGAGCTGGCACGCATCCGGCTCACACCTCCCAAGGGATTCTTCGTCTCAAAGACGCCCCTCCGGGAGCAACCCCGGAGGGGCGATTCTGTCGGCGATTGCCGGGTTGAGTGCGGGCCACACACGATGTGGATGAAGGTGTTGCAAACGAAGCATGAAGCGTGTGCGTTGCGGACCATGCGGTTCAGTCCCTTCCCAAGAAGAATGTTCTTCATGCCAGAGAGCATCTCTGTCTTTCCGGAAATCTGCGCGGCGGGCTGGTTATGGCACACGGCGAAGAGAAGGAACTCCCGCGGCGCAAGAAGGAGAGCACGAGGTAATCCTCTTGTCTTGTGCCTGGGAGACGATATATATGAGAGAGGAGGGCATGAGAGGAGACCATTGGTATGGCACGTGGAGTGAAGCGTCGGGAGAAGCTGCTTCGCTATCTGGGTGAGCATTCGTTCGCCAAGGTTTCGGAATTAGCGAGGAGAATGCGATGCTCGACGGTGACGATCCGACGCGACCTGAAGTATCTTGAAGACAAACAGCGGGTGATCCGAGAAGACGGGGGGGCCAGCCTCCGCGAAGCGATCAAGGTAGAGTACCTCCCAGCCAGTTGGGCTAAAGACGCCTGGAGGGAAAAGGTGGCGATCGGTCACGCGGCGGCGGGTCTGATCAGTCCGGGGGAGCGTGTGCTGATCGGGACCGGGTCAACCGCGCTGGCCGTGGCCCATGAGCTGGTCACGTATCATGGGATCACGGTGCTGACGACGAGTCTGGCGGTGGTGTCGGTCTTGCTGGAGGCGCCCGGTGTCGAGTGCCAGCTGGTGGGTGGTCGGACTTCGAGGGGTCTAAACGACCTTTTCGGACCGGAGGTTGAGGAGCACCTGTCGCGGATTCACGTGGACTGCGCGTTCGTCGGCACCGATGCGATATCGGCTGAGGGTGTGCTCAGCGCCATGCACCCCTGCCTCCGAGGCGTCAGTCGGGGCATTATCGACCGCCTGACCAGTCGCGTGGTCGGCGACGTGACGCGTCTGATGATGAAGTGTGCCGACCGTGTCGTCCTGCTGATGGATTCTTCGAAGGCGTGTGAGGAGACGACCAAGCGAAGACTTTCCTGGATTCGCCAGCAGCTGATGGATTCCTCGAACCGCCCCGAGGAAGTGATCTCCCCCTACGCCACGCTGGCTGACATCGACTGTCTGATCACGGACAGCCGCATTCCCATCGATGTTCTCGAAATGGCGGAGAAGGCGGGGGTCCGGACCATCGTGGTCAAGGCCGCGAAGTAGACGATCGAGGCCGGGGAGTCCTTCGGACAGGCTCTCAGGACAACGGACGCTCCTCCGCGCCGTTCCAACAAGACGCATTCCGTATTCAATACCCCCGAGTTACAACTGGAGCATTCTGTCAATCGCCTGCTTTGCGGGGAGGCGGATGGGTTCGGGCAGTGTGATCTCGTACTGCATGTCCTGGAGGGACCAGAGGAGCTTTTCGAGGGTGGTGAGCTTCATGTTGGGACAATCGGCAAAGGAGGAGATGGGGTGGAAGGTCCTGGCGGGGTTCTCCTTGCGGAGGCGGTGAAGGAGGCCGACTTCGGTCCCGATGATGAAGGCGGGGGCGGAGGATTCGCGACAGAAACGGAGGATCCCGGCGGTGGAGGCGACGTGGTCGG
>CAZVTD010000477.1:0-1141 GCA_964629945.1 uncultured Planctomycetota bacterium
AGGTCGGCTCCGTCGACGCGGTCATCGAAATTGGTGTCCCCCGGTGCGAGGGGCACGGCCCAGTCGGCGAGGGTGGCGACGGCGGCGCGGGTGACGGCGGTGGCGAAGTCCATGTCGAGCTTATCGTAGGAATCATTGACGGTGTGATAGTAGGGGTTGGCGCCGGACCAGATTTCGGAGGGGGGATCCTCGATGGCCATGATGGCGGGGTAGCCACGATTGCGGAAGGAGACGTGGTCGGAGCCTCCTGAGTCGTCGGGGTGGAGCTGGACGTTTTCGGCGTCGAGTCCGGAATAGAGGACGAAGTTGTCGGCATAGGACTGGGCAAGGTCCTGGGCGGCGAGTCCGAGGGCGGAGCCATTGTCGTATTTGTACATGATGTCGATGTCGTCGAGGGAGCCGCCTGTGTAGGCGATCATGTCGAGGTTGAGGACGCCCCGGACGTCGGTGGAGGCGGCGTAGACATCCGCAGCGTAGTCGGCGGAGCCCCGGAGACCCTGTTCTTCGCCGGAGAAGGCGATGAAACGAATGGTGGAACGGAAGTTGCATTGGGAGAGGATGGAGGCGGCTTCGAGGACGGCGGCTGTTCCGGAGGCGTTGTCGTCGGCGCCGGTGGAGACGGAATCGTAGTGGGCGCAGATGATGTAGACGCGTTCGGGGTACTGGAGGCCTGGAAGCTCGGCGACGACGTTGTCGGAATAGTCGGGATAGGAATCGATGTCGTGGTAGGTGGTGTTGAGCCCGAGGGAGGAGAAGGACTGGTGTAGCCACTCGGCGGCGACGTCGGCAAGGTCGTTGGCGGACTGGCGCGTGGTGATGGAGTAGGTTCCGGAGGGGACGGTGACGGGATCAAGGCCCGTGAGGGAACGGATGGTGGCGGTGAGGTGGTCGGTGGAGACGGCGGCAGCGGCCTGGGCGGGGATATCGGTGGGGTGAGCAAGCGAGGCGAAGAAAAGGAGGGCGAACAGGACGAGGACGGGACGGGTTCGCATGTGATGGCTCCATGGCGAGGAGGCAGAAAGACTGCGCATGGAGGATTGTTGCCCATGGTGGAGCGAGAGTCAAGTTGAACGTTTTCAACGGGAAGCGTGAGGAGAAGGAGAGTTGGGGGTTGACGCGGAAGGGTGTGGAGACTAGAAAC
>CAZVTD010000477.1:1151-1661 GCA_964629945.1 uncultured Planctomycetota bacterium
GTGTGTTTATGGTTTTTGGGGGTTTGACGGGTATGGGGGGGTAGATTCCAACCGTGCCACGAGGCGGGAGGGCGGGGGGGGGTGGGGGGGAACGGGTGCGATCCGGGACATGAAGTCAGGCGAGGAAGACGGTCAGAACGAGGAGGATGTATGAAACTGGCGTGCATCGGAGCAGGGAACGTGGGCGCGACGGCGGCCCAGTCGGCGCTGGCAGGGAAGGTGGATGAGGTGGTGCTGGTGGACGTGGTGGAAGGGGTGCCCCAGGGGAAGGCACTGGACATGATGCAGTCGGCGTGTCTGGTGGGGGCGTCGGGACGCGTGACGGGGACGAACGATTTTTCGGCCATCGCGGGGTCGGACGCGGTGATCGTGACGGCGGGGGTGGCAAGGAAGCCCGGGATGAGCCGGGATGACCAGGTGGCGACGAACGCGAAGATCGTGGGGTCGGTGTCGCGGGAGATCGCGCAGCACGCGCCCGGGTCGGTGGTGAGCGTGGTGACCAACCCGCAG
>CAZVTD010000478.1:0-1414 GCA_964629945.1 uncultured Planctomycetota bacterium
CTGCTTCATGGGGTACAACCTCCTTTCTTAACCTGGAAGCGGTTGTACCCTTTTTAACCCACCGAGGCAAACTTGACAAGAACAATCTTATGACGCCCACCCCCACCCCGAGGGGTGGGGGTCACCCCTCTCCCTCAAAAGCCCACACTCCAGTTTAGATCCCCGGGGAAACTCCAGCCAGCTTCCCTTCTTGACGCCGCGCGAGCAGCTGTACTATGATGGTGCACCATCGCGACGCGGCATGAGGGAGGATGACACAATGGCTGAAGCGCTGGGAATGATCGAGACAAGGGGTTTCGCCGCCATGGTGGAGGCGTCGGACGCCATGGTGAAGGCGGCGAAGGTCGAGCTTGTAAGCTATGAGAAAATCGGAGGGGGGTACGTGACGGCAATCGTCCGCGGCGACGTGGCCGCGGTCCGCGCGGCGGTCGAGGCGGGCGCACGCGGGGCGGAGAAGGTCGGCGAGCTCGTCTCCGTCCATGTGATCCCGCGCCCGCACGTCAATGTCGATGCGGTGCTGCCCCTCGGCAGGCCCGCCGCGAAGGACTAGCCCCGCATTCCTAATCCCTCCCCGTATACTCTATTGGGATTTGGAATTTGGGATTTACTCCGGAGGAGTAGATGCAGCTCGGCACCGTCGTCGGGACCGTTGTTTCGACGAACAAGACGGACAACATCAAGGGGCTGAAGCTCCTGCTCGTGCAGCAGCTTTCGAGCACGAACAAGCCGCTCGGCAACTGCCTGGTCGCCGTCGACGTCGTCCAGGCAGGCATGGGCGACGTCGTCATCTACTCCGAGGGGAGCTCCTGCCGGCAGACCCCCCCCACCGACAAGAGGCCCGTGGACGGCATCATCATGGCGGTGGTGGACACGTGGGAGATCGGCGGCAAGGAAATCTATCGCAAAGAGAAAGACGACAAATGAGAGGAGCGATCATCCTCCGCGCCTGATTTCTCTGATGTGTGTTCGCGAGACGAATGGCGATCAGGTTCATCAGAGCAACCAGGTGCCGACGCTGCGTGCATCATGAAGATCGGAACGGTCATCGGGACGGTGGTGGCGAGCAGGAAGGTGGACTCCCTCAAAGGGGTCAAGCTCCTCCTCGTCCAGCCGCTCGATGAAGACGGGACGCCGTCGGGCGAGCCGGTCGTCGCCTGCGACACCCAGCAGTCGGGCCCCGGGCAGAAGGTCTTCTACATCGGCGGGCGCGAGGCCTCTCTGCCGCTGCCCGATCCGTTCAACCCCTCAGACGCCAGCATCACCGGCATCATCGACGTTGTGACAAGGGAATCGAACTAATGCAAGGGCGGATGACGTGGAGAAACCGCGGATGAAGCGGACAATCGAAACGCGAGCGTTCTGCTCCGCCAGCTCCGCGCATCCGCCATTACGCTAGCGGCGGCATGAAAATCGG
>CAZVTD010000478.1:1424-1654 GCA_964629945.1 uncultured Planctomycetota bacterium
TCTGTTGTGTGTTCGCTAGTCGAATGGCGATCTGGGTCATATGAGCAACCCGGTGACGACGCTTCGTGCTTCATGAATATCGGAACGGTCATCGGCACGGTGGTGGCGACCCTCAAGCACGAGGGCTTCAACGGCAGGAAGCTCCTGCTCGTCCGTCCCGAGGACCCCTACGGCAGGAAAACGGAGAGCCCGGTCGTCGCGGTGGACACGGTGTGCGCCGGCGCGGGGGA
>CAZVTD010000479.1:0-1642 GCA_964629945.1 uncultured Planctomycetota bacterium
GGCCGTTCGCAGGGACGGAAGCTACGCGATCAGGCCTCGATTTCCGTCGTGGTGCATGGGGAAGAGTCGGATGCGTTCGGGGCCACGGGATTTTCAGGAAGGGCTAGCGGCGGTTCGGGTGAAGGGGCGATTCGGGTTTGTTGACCGGACGGGGGCATGGGTGATTGAACCGAGATTCGAGCTTACTTACGGTTTTGAGGGGGGACTGGCGGAAGTGTGGATGGAGGACAAAAGAGGCTACATCGATCGGAAAGGGCGGATGGTGTGGCAGTCGGCCTGAGACGAACACGTCCTGTGGACGGCTCTTGCGGAATCGGGGCTGAATAGAGCTGGATGGAAGAGTAATCTTTTTGAGAAAGGGGATGATCATGCTGAAGGATTTCAAGGCATTTATCATGAGAGGGAACGTGATCGACCTGGCGGTGGCGGTGATCATCGGGGCGGCGTTCGGGAAGATCGTGACGAGTCTGGTGAATGACGTGATCATGCCCCCGATCGGGCTGCTTCTGGGGAAAGTGGACTTCAGCGAGTTGTATATCAACCTGTCGGGGACGCCCTATGGGAGTCTGAAGGCGGCCAAAGACGCGGGGGCGGCGACGATCAGCTACGGGGTGTTCCTGAACGCGGTGATCAACTTTCTGATCGTGGGGTTCGCGGTGTTCATGATGGTTCGGATGGTGAGCAAGCTGCATCGGAAAGAGGAGGCGGGGCCGGCGGCGCCGACGACGAAAGAGTGTCCATACTGTGCGAGCACGATCGCGATCAAGGCGACGCGCTGCCCGAACTGCACGTCGGACCTGAAGACGGCGTGAGGACATGGGGGGAGGGTTCCGGAGAAGAGGTCGGCCCCGATGAGGGGGCGATCGGGCTTGCGACTTGACATGGATGAAGGGGGGGAATAGGATGAAGAAGGAATAGATCAGGCGTGTGACACGAGAGGCAATCCAACCTGAGGGAGGCGTCCGGCATGGATTTTCAGGTGAGGGAGGAACGCGAGGAGAAGCTGGCGGGGTATCACCGGATCGTGCGGCTGCTGATTCTGCTGATCGTGCTGCCCGGGGTCGTGCTGGCGGGGTTCCTGTTCTTCGGGGAACTGGGGAAGGTGAAGGAGCCCGAGAAGCGGACGGAGGAAAAGGACGAGACGCAGTGGATCGAGGTGAAGCTGCCGAAGGCGGAGGACGTCCAGGGACAGGAGACGGCGACGGGCACGGCGCCTGAGGCGGACGTGGAAGCGAAGACCGGGGAGGAGACCGGTAAGACGCCTGATGAGGTGATGGTGGACGTGATGGTGGGGTTGAAGGGCGTGGTGGACCGGGCTCCTCTGGAAGAGGGGCCTTTTCATTGGCTTCTGGGGAAGGCGTCGGAGACGTATGGACAGGTGGGGCTGCTGGAACATCGTGCGCCGATGACGAAGGTGGAGTCGCTGTATGAACGTCCGGCGGAGTTCCGGGGGAAGCCGGTGAAGCTGATGGGGAAGGTGGAGCGGATCAGCGTAGAGGCGGTGCCGAAGGGTCCGCATGGGATCAAATATATCCAGTCGGGGAGCCTGTCGGTGGGTGGGGAGCAGCTGGTGTCGTTCTTCATTCCGCGGACGGCGCCGGCGTATCAGGTGGGGGCCGTGGGGGTGTTGTACGGGCTGGTG
>CAZVTD010000480.1:0-1640 GCA_964629945.1 uncultured Planctomycetota bacterium
CGCCAGCCCCGCGCGGGCGGCGGGCGGGTGCATCGCGCCGGGGGGGGACGCGGGGCCCCGGCCGGGGGCGCTGCGGGTACGCGGCGGGGGGGTGGATTACGCGCGGGGAACGGCGGAAGCGGTGAGACGTCTCGGGAAGTCGGACCTGATGGGGTTCACGCTGCCGAGACGCTTCGGCGGACTGAACTGTCCGGGGTTGATCTACACGGCGGCGATCGAGATGGTGAGCCGAGCGGACGCGGCGCTGATGAACATTTTCGGACTTCAGGGAATCGCCGAGACGGTGAACATGTTCGCCAGTGAGGAGATCAAGGCGGAGTATCTGCCGAAGTTCTGTCGAGGCGAGGTGACGGCGGCGATGGCTCTGACGGAGCCGGACGCGGGGTCGGACCTTCAGGCGGTGCAGTTGAAGGCGATCCCGGGGGAAGTGGAAGGGATGTGGTATCTGAAGGGCGTGAAACGGTTCATCACGAACGGGTGCGGGGAGGTGCTTCTGGTGCTGGCGCGGAGCGAACCGGACAGCGACGACGGGCGGGGACTGAGCCTGCTGATCTGCGACCGTGGACCGACGATCAAGGTGAGACGGTTGGAAAACAAGATGGGGATCCACGGGTCGCCGACGTGTGAGCTTCAGTTCAACATGACGCCGGCGCGATTGGTGGGGGAACGTCGTCGGGGGCTGATCCGGTATACGATGGCGATGATGAACGGCGCACGGCTGGGGATCGCGGCGCAGTCGCTGGGGATCGCGGAAGCGGCGTATCGCGAGGCGCTGGCGTATGCGAACACGCGGGAGCAGTTCGGCCAGGCGATCAAGAAGTTCCCGGCGGTGGCGGACCTCCTGGTGAGCATGAAGACGCGGATCGAGGCGGGACGCGTGCTGACGTATCAGACGTCGCTGGTGGTGGACCGGTCGCGTGCGTATGAGACGAAGCTGGAGAGGCTGAAGGAGAGCGGGGACAAGGAGGCGCTGAAGGAGGTCCGCGCGGGGTATCGGAAGTATGAGAAGCTGGCGTCGCTGCTGACGCCTTTGAGCAAGTATTACTGCTCGGAGATGTGCAACGCGGTGGCGTACGACGCGATCCAGGTGCTGGGCGGGTCGGGGTACATGAAGGACTACAAGCTGGAACGACTGTATCGGGACGCCCGGATCACGAGCATCTACGAGGGGACGAGCCAGCTTCAGGTGGTGGCGGCGATCACGGGGTTGATGGCGGGGAGCCTGTCGTTCGGGATCGAGGACGTGGACCTGACGGGTCTGCCGAGCGAGCTGGAGCCGTTGAAGGCGGAGCTGGACAAGAGCTTCGATCTGATGACGGCTTCAGTGGCGGGATTGAAGGCCCAGGGCGACCGCGGGATCATCGACCTGTATGCACGCAACGCGGTGGACATGGCGATCGACGTGTATTGCGGATATCTGCTGCTGTGGTGCGGGATGCGTGACAATCACAAGGCGGCGGTGGCGAAGAAGTGGATTGCGACGGCGCTGCCGAGGATACGGATGAACGCGGCAATGATCGAGCAGAAAGACGCGACGACGCTGAACTCGTATGACCTGATCGCGGAAGAGAAGGACCCGGCGAAGGTGTAAGCGGGCGGGGTGTTGAGGAAGCATCGAAGGGCGTTCCGAGGTTTCGGGA
>CAZVTD010000481.1:0-1635 GCA_964629945.1 uncultured Planctomycetota bacterium
GCCACCACCACGACGGGAAGCATCTGAAGCCATGGTGGGCAACATACGACTCCCAGCACTGCATCGCTCATCCCCTGCTCCTCTCCCGCAGCACGTTCTTCATCACCTTCCCCGAAGGCGTCCTCGGCAGTTCCTCAACGAACTCGATGAACTGGGGAACCTGGTAACTCGACATCCGCTCCGTGCAGAACCGCCTCAGTTCGTTCACCGAAACCTCCTCCCCCGGACGTTTCACCACGACCGCGCTCACCACCTCCCCCATGTACGCCCGCGCGCCGGGAGCCGGAGCCCCCACCACCGCCACCTCCAGCACCTACTCGTGCTCCAGCAATTTCGCTTCCACCTCCGTCGCGTACACGTTCTCCCCCGCCACGATGATCATGTCCTTCTTGCGACCCTTCAGCGTCACGTACCCATCTTCCGCGATCACCGCGTAGTCCCCGCTCCGGAACCATTCCCCCATGATCGACTCCTCCAGCAGCCCCGGACGCTCCCAGTACCCGTCAATCACGTTGCTCCGGTGGAAGCACAATTCCCCCACCGTTCCCCTCGGCAGGTCTTCCCCGTTCTCTCCGATCACCTTCATCCCGATATCAGGCAGCGCCGGACCCACCGAATCCGCACAACTCAGCGCGTCCACGCTCGGCAGCACGTTCGTGATGCTCACCGTTTCCGTCAGCCCGAAAAAGTTGTGCAGCATCACCCGCGGGAACCTTTCGCGCAGCCTCACGATCGTCGCCATCGGCATCGGTGAACCCGAATAACCGATCACCCGCAGGCTCTCCAGGTCGTGTTTGCCCAGGTCCTTCATCGCGCACACGAAATACAGCAGCGTCGGGACCCCCAGGAACGTCGTCACCCGGTGCGCCGCCATCATCTCCACCAGTTCCGCCACGTTCGGCCTCGGCGCAATCACCACCGTCCCCCCCAGATACGCCGACGTAGTGATGAAGCTGTTCCGCCCCGGGCAGTCGAACAGCGGCACCACCAGCAGGTGCACCTCCGCCTGACGGACCGCCTGCGCGATGATCGTGTTCCGGATGTTATAGACCAGGTTCCCGTGACGGATCATCGCCCCCTTCGGCTTGCCCGTCGTCCCCGACGTATACACGATCGCCGCCAGGTCCGTCTCCGCCAGCGTCACCCTCGGCGCATCCTCACGCGCCCCGCTCACCATCTCCTCGAACGACAGTGCCCCCTCACGCGCGAACCCCACCGTGATCACCTCAGGCGCCCACGAGGTCTTCCCCAGCATCGCCTCCAGCGCACTGGCCTGCTCCCGGTCGCAGATCAACCCCTTCGGCCGCGCGTTTTCCACCACATACGCCATCACCTCGCCCTGCAGCCGCGTGTTGATTGGCACCAGCACCGCCCCCAATCGCATCACCGCCCAATAGCTCACGTAGAACGCCAGCGTATTGCCCGACAGGATTCCCACGCGGTCGCCCTTGCCCACACCCAGCGTTCCTGCAAGCCGCCCCGCCAGCCGTCTCGACAACTCGTCGATCTCCGCGTAGCTGGTGGACCGCCCCTCCCAGATCGCCGCCGGTTTCTTCGGCCATTTCTCCACCGCGTTTTCCCACACGTCCCGCATCGTCTCGATCGGCAGTCCGTTCATTCTCCCGTCCCCTCCGT
>CAZVTD010000482.1:0-1633 GCA_964629945.1 uncultured Planctomycetota bacterium
AGGAGAGCGCACTGCGCAGGAAGGCGTTGGCCCCGCGCCGCGACCGGGAGAGCGCGCGGGCCGGCCTCGACTCCAGGCTCGAGCCGCTCCGCAGCCGGCTCGGGCGCGCCCCCACCACGGAGGCCCTGCGGGTGGATCGTCCCCCTGTCTCCCACACGTTCTTTCTCTCGGACCTGCAACGATGCCCAATCGAACCTGGC
This sequence comes from uncultured Planctomycetota bacterium, assembly GCA_964629945.1. Lineage (GTDB taxonomy): Bacteria > Planctomycetota > DG-23 > DATKVD01 > CAZVTD01 > CAZVTD01. The sequence continues at coordinate 201 of CAZVTD010000482.1, forward strand.
TCCTCGTCCCGACGCTCCTGGCACTCTGCCTCCTGACGGGCTGTCCTCAACCGTCCGTCCAGGAAATCCGGACCGAGCAGACCCGGCTCCTCGACGCCATGGAGACCGACGCCCAGGCCGTCCAGGACCCCCAGGAGCGACAGAAACTCCTCGACACCATCGCCTCACTCCGACGCGAACTCCAGTCCTCCCATGGCACGCTCGAAACCCAGCAGCAGGAACTCGAAGCCCTTCGACGCGAACGACAGCGCTACCGTCTCGCACGGGAACTCAAAGCCGCCTCCGTCGAGATGCCCTTCTTCTCACCCGTCGGCTCCGCAAAAGGTCTCGACCTCTGGGTCATTCCACGCGACACCCATGGCGACGCACTCAAACTCCCAGGCGCCCTCAACGTCATCATTCGACGTCCAGGCGTCCTCGGACTTGGAGACTCCCCCAAACTCGCCGAATGGAACTTCTCCGCCACGCAGCTCCACGACAAATGGGCCGGACAGCTCTACCAGGGCTATCACCTCTTCCTCCCCTGGCCCGGAAACACCCGCCCCGACCTGCGCGACGCCGTCGTCTACGTCACCTTCGCCAATCCCGACGGAAAAACCGTCTCCTCACACAAACTCATCGAACTCAGCGAGTGACCCATGAACGCCATCCGAAACGCCATCCTCTTCCTCCTCCCCCTCCTCCTTTTCCTCTCGGGCTGTCGAACCCTCCAGAGCGACTACGCCCCGCTCGACACACAGCCCAAACCCACCTTCGCGCCCGTCGACGCCAAACCGGCAGCCGCCTTCGCCCCGCGCCACGCCGACGCCTCGCCCGACGACTGGTTCACAGGCCCGCCCAGCATCGCCGACCTCGCACCCGCCGACGACCTCACCGTCGCTCGCTTCGACCCCGACGATCGCCCACTCCACGACGTCGATCTCCAGTGCCGCCCCGGCGACTTCACAGGCGACCGACGCTTCGATGGCTTCGTCGTCTCGCTTACCCCGCACGATGATCTCCATCATCCCCTCAAGCACCCCGGAGGTGTCATCCTCGAGCTCTACCGCTTCGACCCCGACTCCCTCTCCTCCCTTGGCGACCGGCTCCTCGTCTGGCAAATCCCCGAAGACCAGCTCCTCCCGACCTGGGATCGGCACGCCTACCGCTTCCATCTCACCTGGTGGAAAACCCCGCCCCCCGGCGACAACGTCTACGTCGTCATGGTCTTCACCTTCCTCTCTCACGAGGGACAGACCTTCACCCACACCCGGGCCCCGCTCCTCATCTCGCAGCCGCGCTACAATAAATAATCAGCCGATTTCTCTCCGAACACCTCAGGCAGGAACTGCCGCTTGGATTGCTGCTGTTGCTGCTGCCGTTGTTGCTGTTAGCTCAGTGTGCTCTGTAGAAACCTTGTTTGTCGAAGCTAGAGGATCATGAGGTCATGAGTC
>CAZVTD010000483.1:0-1630 GCA_964629945.1 uncultured Planctomycetota bacterium
GTTCGAAGGCGAGGGCATCGTCGGGCTTTCCGAGCAGGGCGAGGAGGAAGGCGCCGGCGGTGACGGCGAGAGGGGGGGCATGCAGGAGTGGGCGCAGGCGTTCGGGGGCCAACGGTATGAAGATGAGGACGGTGAGCAGGACGAGCAAGAGAGCAACGAGACTGGTGGCGAGCAGGAGACGCCATTGACGGAGCCGGAGATGGAATCGGAGGAGGTGGATCATGAGTTATTCCGAGTGAGCTCGATGAAGATGTCTTCGAGGTTGAGAGGGACGGCGTTGAGAAGCTGGAGCTGGTGAAGGTCGGGGAAGTCGGTGTGGAGGAGAGGCGGGAGGGCGTGAGGTGCGCAGCGGAAGGTGGCGGTGAGATGAGAATCGGAGCGTTCCGCGCGGAGACAGGCGGGTGAATGGAGGAGTTGGTCGGGCGTGACGCCTGGGCCGGCGAGCTCGGCACGGCAGAAGTTCTCCTTGAGGTCGTCAAGCGGGGCGTCGAGGATGAGGGCGCCCCGGTGGAGGACGAGGAGATGCTGTGCGATGCGTTCGAGGTCGGACATGAGATGAGAGGAGAGGATGACGGTGGAGCCCGCGTCGGCGAGGAGGTCGATGACGACTTCGAGGAATTCGCGTCGTGCAGCAGGGTCGAGGCCTCCGGCGGGTTCGTCGAGGACGAGGAGACGAGGACGATGGGAGACGGCGCAGATGAGTCCGACCTGTCGTTTCTGACCCTTGGAGAGACGTCCGATGCGCGAGGCGGGGTCGAGCTCGAAGTGGTCGAGGAAGGAAGCGGCCATGGGGGCGTCCCAGTTTGGATAGAGTGAAGCACAGAGGTCGACGAGGTCGCGGATGCGCGCGCGGGCAGGGAGGACGTCGTCCTCGGAGAGGTAGCCGAGGTTGCGCTTGACGGTCTCCTGGTGCTCCCAGGGATCGAGGTCGAAGACGCGGACCGAGCCGGTGGTGGGGTGGAGCAGGGCGGGGATCATGCGGAGGAGGGTGGTTTTTCCGGCGCCATTGCGACCGACGAGTCCGTAGACGGTTCCCTCGGGGAGAGAGAGGGAGACGTCCCGGAGGGCTGTGACACCCTTGGGGTAGAGACGGGTGACGTTTTCGAAATGGACGACATTCACGAACGGTCTCCTTTTGAATGGGGTGCAGCCGGTTGGGTTTCGTCGTCGGGCCAGGAGGATTTGATGAGCTGGAGGAATGCGTCGCGCGGGAAGCCGAGGAGGCGTGCAGAATCGGAAAGCTCCTGGAGACGGCGCTTGATTTGATTGGTACTGTCGCGGCGGAGCTGGGCAGGGGGATGGGGGGCGACAAAGGTTCCGCGTCCGCGAACGGTGCGAATGATGCCTTCGGATTCGAGGAGGTCGTAGGCTTTCTTGACGGTGAGGTGGCTGATGACGAGTTGGCGGGCCAGATCACGCTGGGAGGGGAGCTTCCCAAAGGGTTTGAGCGTGCCCGAGGCAAGGGCATGCTTGACCTGGTGGACGATCTGTCGGTAGATGGGGAGTCCGTCGTTCGGGTTGATGGTGATGAGCATGTTCCGGGCTCCGGATTAGTGTTATATAACACCATAGCACTCATGAGGCGGCGTGTCAAGGGGTGGTGGCGGGAAATTTTCGGTAGAGAGGAAGG
>CAZVTD010000484.1:0-1625 GCA_964629945.1 uncultured Planctomycetota bacterium
GTCGGGCACGGTCGCGCCGTTCAGCCCCTGGCGCACGGTGACGATGCCGGCGGGAACGAAGGCCACGCTGACCGACATGCTCAGCAATGAGATGACGGAAGCCACGAAGACGGGACAGGTTGAACTGAAGATGGGACATCCGGTGTACGTGATGACGAAGACGCCCGGGGTCCAGGCGCTGGTGGAAGTCCTGAAGGGGGCGAAGATGGAGGCGCGGCTGCCCCTGGAGGTGGCGGCACAGCTGAAGGCGGACGGGAAGGTGGAAGTGAGCCTTCTCAATGAAGGGGGTCGCAGCGCGGATGTGCGGGTGAAGGTGGAGTCGCCGGGGCTGTTCCAGGAGGCGGTGGAGGAGACCCTGCTGGACCTTTCTCCCAAGGCGGTGTGGGCGGTGGAGGTGCCCGTAGCCAAGGCGCCTGCCAAGGGGACGGAGGCGACGGTGAAGGTGACGATCGACGCAGGTCTGCACGGGCTACGTCGGAGTGTGCGTGAGGTTAGGGTGAAGTTCTGAAGCCGCCCGGAGGGTCAGGTGCAAACACAACCGGGTCCGGCCAACGTGGAACACCTGAATAGATGGGAGGCGAGATGATGGTGCGAGTGATGCTTCTGGGAACGGTGATCCTCAGTGCGGTGGTGTCGGCGTGGGGTCAGGAAACGGTCCCGTCGACGGTGGTGCTGGACGGATTCGGGTCGTGGCGACAGTTCGTGGTGTTGGCACCGCCAGCCATTGCACAGGAGGACGGTGCGCAAGAGGTCAAGTACAAGACCAGTGAGCATTACTGGCTGAACGGTTCGACGCCGGCACCGGCGGCGGAATGGACGAATGTCGATTTCGACGACGGGGAGTGGCTGAGAGGTCCGGTGTGGATGGGCTGTCAGACGGCGTTCGTCAAGCAGGCATGTTACCGTGGGAAGTTCCGGGTGACAGACCCGGCGAAGGTAAAGGGTCTGAAGCTGAGGGTGGATTACCACGGGGGCGTGGTGGTGTATGTGAACGGGGAGGAAGTGGGCCGCAAGGACGTGGCGAAGGGGGAAAACCTGGCGGCGCCCTACCCTGTCGAGGCGTTCGTCGGCGTGGACGGGAAGATCCTGGTGCACGAGGGCGAACCGACGGTGATGGGCGACAAATCCGAGAGGAGCCCGAAGCCGTCGGAGGAATCCCTGAAGCGGATGGAGCTTCGGGAGCGCAGCCTGGAGATGGAAATCCCCGCGAAGGCGCTGCGACAGGGTGTGAACGTCCTGTCGCTGGAAGTGATCCGCGCGCCGTATGACCAGGTGGTGGACGCACCGGCGCAGAAGCTGTTCACGTGGGACAAAGAGCCCCTGTACAACATGCCCTGGAACACGTGCGAACTGGAGAAGGTGGAGTTGCAGTGTGCGGATGGAGCGGGTCTGGAGCGGAATGCGGGACGTCCGGCGGGGTTGGAGGTCTGGAACAGCTCGATGCTTCGTGCGGACTTTGCGCTGGACCGGGGAGACCCGTGTGAGACGGTGAGGCCGATCGAGCTGGACGGCACACGGAACGGGATTTTTTCGGACAAGGTGGTGGTGGGTTCGCGCAATGCCATTCGCGGGTTGAAGGCCACGGTGAGCGAACTGCGGGGTGAAGGGTTCGTGATTCCGGCCAC
>CAZVTD010000485.1:0-1622 GCA_964629945.1 uncultured Planctomycetota bacterium
CTCCGTGAACATCCCCGAAGGGGCCAGGGTCTCCCAGACCGGTTCCTGGGTCGAGCCCCCTCCCAAGCAGCCCGTTTCCTCCTCAACCCCGTCCGGGAACTGACATGCACCTCGCGGCCGCTTCCGCCTCCTTCCGAACACGTTTCGAGGACAAATCCCTCGACCTCCCCTCCCTTTTCATGGAACTCGTCCCCGTCGGCGTCCCTTTCCTCGAAATCGCCTCCGCACACTTCGCCAACCTTTCCCCCGCCTATCTCGATCAGCTCCGAACCCAATCCCTCGCCACCCGAATCACCCTCCGCTCCCTCGACATCCGCAGCGACTTCGCCTTTCCCGATCCCGACGAGCGCACCCGACAACTCCGCGACCTCACCACATGGATCGACCTCGCCCGACAGCTCGATATCCCCCTCCTCCACCTTCACACCGGCGTCCTTCGCCCCGACCTTTCTCCACAACTCGCCCGCTCCTGGACCCGACACGCCCTCGAACATCTCCTCCCGCAGGCCGCCTCGACCGGAAGGCTCCTTGCGCTCCAGGACGACGCCCATCTCTTCCCAGATCCCGCGTCGCTCCTGACCGAACTCCAATCCCCCGCGCTTGCTCTCTCCTTCGACATCCGCTCGCTGGCCGACCTTCCCGACGATCTCCCGCTCGCCATCCTGCGCGTCCCCTTCGCCGACGACCCCCGCGAGCTCGACACCCTCGCCCGGAACCTCATCGCACGTCGCTTCCCCTCCCCTCCCCTCATCGTCCTTCACTACACCGGCTCGCTCGACCCTGCTAATGCACTCTCCCGCTTCGTCTCCAGGCTTGCCTGACCCCGCCTCCCGCACGCCGGATTTCTCTTGCTTTCTGTCCCCTCCTGGTGCTATATTCCTCCCTTACAGAGGCGAAGAAGCGCAAGTTCGCCTCGATGACTTGTGTCCCGATGTTCAAGGGCACCAGCCTTTCTGAACGCTGCGCGTTTCCACAGGGTCGCTTGTAAAGGGGTCTGAGGGCGCCGTAGTGCCTGCCGGGTCTACCACCCCATCTATAGTGGTTCCGTGGGTCTTGCTCTGCCGTCTGTAGGGCTCTCCCTCTGAATCCGAACGGTGGAACACTCTCTCGATATCTCGGGAGAGACGAACCCTTTCTCACAATGAGCCTCCGGCGGCTCGAATGCCGGCCATGTCCGAAGACATGGCGGTCTTCTTCTTCTTCGCCGGGTCAGGAGGTACTGCAGTGCGTACAGGTCGCGTGATTGCCGTCGTCGTGTCGTTGTTCGTCGCAGTGGGCGTTGCGTTCGCAGCCGCGGACACCCTCAATGTGGCCGGAAAGGTCAAGAGCCTTGACCTCGAAGCCGGTACTCTCGTCGTCACCGTTCAGAAGGAAGGTGCCGAACCGACCGATATGACCTTCGTTGTCAAGAAGGACACCACCAAGGTTGTCGCCGGCGAGGAAGCATCCAATCTCGAAGCCCTCAAGCCCGGACTCCGTGTCGCCGTCGCCTACACCGCCGAGGGTGAAACCCTCACCGCCAGCCTCATCCAGATCGTGGTCAGAGAGCCAAGGAAAGCACCTGCTGCTGAGTGAACAATTTCTCGTCGTACAGAAGCCGGGCCGACGCCCCCGCGTCGGCC
>CAZVTD010000486.1:0-1581 GCA_964629945.1 uncultured Planctomycetota bacterium
CTCGCGCATCGTCGGTAGCAGCCGCAGGGAAGGTCGGCATTTCGGTCTACTGGTCGAAATCCCGGGGCGCCTCGTCGGGCCGCCATGCGATCAGCGCAGGCACGCTGGGTGCATTGCCCCGCCTCGGGCCGACAGGCTCCGTTGACCGCAGCTGCTTTGATCTCGACGAAAGGGGGGGAGTATGAAGACGAACGCGCTAGTGCGCCGGACCGCGCTGCTTCTTGCGAGCCTTGCGCTCCTGAGCAGTCTATCCTGCGCGCCGGAAGAGGCAAGTCGCTCACAGACCGGATCCCCGATGGGGGGCGGTGGCATGGTCCCCGTTCCTGACCTCCTGGATCCTACGACGATCCCGAAGTTCGTCGATCCGCTCGTCATCCCGCCGGTGATGCCGCGGCCGGCGGTGCTCCACAACCACCACTGGTGGAAGGGCAAGCACCAATGGAAGAAGACCGATTACTACGAGATCGCTGTCCGGCAGTTCCGGCAGCAGATACTGCCGTCGGGGTTCCCCCAGACCACGGTCTGGGGCTACGGGTCGGTGAATCACGCCGGCACCTTCAATTCGCCGGCCTTCACCATCGAAGCCCGAGTGGACAGGCCGGTCAGGGTCAAGTGGATCACCCAGCTGGTGGACGCGCGACGGAAGTACCTGCCTCACCTCCTCCCCGTCGATCAGACACTCCACTGGGCGAACCCGCCCGGTCCTCGCGACTCCATGGGCATGGACCCCATGCCCTACACCGGACCGGTCCCCATCGTGACTCACGTGCATGGCGCCCACGTCGGCCCCGTCAGTGACGGCTATCCCGAGGCCTGGTACCTGCCGTGGGCGAAGAACATCCCAGCGGGCTACTACCGCAAAGGCACTCACTACGACTCCGTTGTTCAGACCGAGCCCGGCAGCGCGGTGTTCGAGTACCCCAACGATCAGCGGCCGACGACGCTCTGGTACCACGATCACGCGCTGGGGATGACTCGGCTCAACGTGTACACCGGCATGGCTGGTTTCTATCTCGTTCGAGGCGACGACGAGGAACAGCTCAACCTCCCGCGCCGCGCTCCCCAACTGGGCGACAAGCCCGGCAAGAGCTACCACGAGATCCCCATCGCCATCCAAGATCGCTCGTTCAAGCAGGACGGTTCGCTCTTCTACCCCGCGACCCGCGAGTACTTCGACGGCTACCCCGGGCCCTATCATCCCACGACGGACGTGCCACCCATCTGGAACCCCGAGTTCTTCGGGAACACTATCATGGTGAACGGCAAGACCTGGCCCTTCCACAGGGTCGAGCCCCGCAAGTACCGCCTGCGTTTCCTCAATGGTTGCCAGTCGCGCTTTCTCATCTTGAAGTTCGACCAGCCCATCCCCTTCCATCAGATCGGAAACGAAGGAGGCTTCCTCCCGGCGCCGGTCACGCAGCAGGAGATCCTGATGGCGCCGGCCGAACGGGCCGACGTCATCGTCGATTTCTCGGCGCTCCAGCCGGGCCAGCAGATCGTGCTGCTCAACCTCGGACCGGACGCGCCCTTTGGTGGCCTCCCCGGCGATGTTCACCTCGATAAACACGCTGACCTCCGCCC
>CAZVTD010000487.1:0-1579 GCA_964629945.1 uncultured Planctomycetota bacterium
GGGGACGGCCGAGCTGAGTTACGTGGTGACGGGGTCGCTGATCGAGGCGGACCTGCTGGAACTGGACCTGATCCGTCACTATCAGCCCGAGCTGGGGGGGTGTGTGGAGGAAGGTCGCGAGGCTGTGTATCTGCATATCGGTCGGGACCATCCGTTTCCGGTGTTGGAGGTGAGCCGGAAGTTTCCGGAGGGGGACCGGACGGGATTCGGTCCGTTCTTCGATGGGGAGAAGCTGCGTCGGGGTCTGGAAGTGGCGCGTCGGATCCTTCGGCTGCGGTATTGCGGGAGTGTTTTTCCGCCTCCGGATCACGCGCGGTGCGTGCGTCATCAGAAGGACCACTGCGCGGGGCCGTGTCGAGGGACGATCACGTCGGCGGTGTACCGGAGTCGACTGGAACGCCTGGTGATGTTCCTTCGCGGGGACGACGACCGTCTGCTGGAAGACATGCGTCGGACGTATAAGACGCTGAAGGGCGAGGACGTGGTGACGTTCGACGAGGGTGCGCGGAACCTCCTGGAGGTCCAGCGGGGTCTGGCGGAGTGGTGCGAGCCGGCCCAGGGGGCGAAGCTTCTGGTGACGAGTCCGCACGGCGAAGGGGGACGGGCGACGATCGTGCTGTTCCGTCGGGGACGGATCGTGGACCGGTTCCGGGTGCGTCTGGGGGAGACGCGAAGCGACCGGCTGGTGCGTCGGATGCAGACGGCGCTGCTGGTGCATCGTGCGGACCCGGTGGGATTGCTGAGGATGGAGGAACTGGCTGCGTCGGAGGTGGTTCGGCGGCATATCAGCGCGCCGATGGCTGGGGAACGGGTGTACAACGTGACGAACCTTGCGGAACTGGGGAGACTGCTGGAGGTGGCGCTGCGGGAAGGCAGCCGCCGAGGATGGGTGCCGGTCGGAGTTAGGTAGAGGCCGGCACGCCACAGGAACGGAAAAAGGAATACAAGGGACGCGAGGAGCGTCCCTTGTTTCATGTACGGGGGATCGGTCGCGAGGCGGGGGCTGAGTGCGTTGACGAAGGCGTGCCGGGGAGGGGCGGTCGGCAGCATTCTGGCCGACCGGGGCGTGCGATTCGCGGTTTGCGACGCCGACATGCGTCCCCGCCGATTGCGTCCAGCGGCGCGGAAGGGACCTGACCGGGGCGTGGCACGGATTCAACAGACGTAACTCCTTTCTCTGCAATATGTTGCATTCCGACCCGTCACCAGATGTCGGGTCCATGTACATGCAGGCTGACATGCGTCTTCGGTCAGGGGCATGACGTATCCTTCGGAGGGCTCTCCGGAGGACGTTTTATCCCCTTATGTGTCAGGGAGTTACTACAAGGCGGGGATTTTTGCGGTCTTTTTGGCACGGATTTTGCTTCGGATACCCGGATGTCGGCCGAACGGTTGGACACGGTGGTGTGTTGGCGAGATGACATTGAAGAAGCGAAAGGGACACGGTTCTACTGGAAAGGTGAAAGGAGGGATTGGGAAGCAAGGGGTGGTTCATGGGAGGTTCTTCAGGATCCTTGATGGTTCTTTGGAGGTCTTGGGATGCGAAAGGCAATTTTAGGTTTGATCGTGGTTTGTGGTC
>CAZVTD010000488.1:0-1550 GCA_964629945.1 uncultured Planctomycetota bacterium
AGAAGTTCCGACAGTCTCATGCACGTGCTCCCTCAACGGTTATCCGCAGCGCCCTGCGCCGGACCTGGCCACCTTGCACTGGCCAAAACAGAACCCTTACTTATAGCACCCCCAGAATCCCTTTCAAGAAAAAACATACCCCGCGGAACCCGCCCACGGGGCGCTCTCATCCTTCTTCTCATGCCGTTTTCCGCCCTGACGGCCCGCATAAGCCCCTGCCGACGCCCGGACGGCCCCCATCCCCTCACTCCTTTTTTGCACCCTCCTCCCGCTTTTTCACCTCCACCCACACTTTCACGATCTTTTTCCCGGAAACCCGGAACATCCCCGTGTATTCCGTCCCATCCTCCGTCTTCAGGACCAGCGTCTTCCCCGTTTTTCCCCGTCCCAGGGACCATTCCGAAAGCTTCTTCGCGTCCTCGACCGCCTTCGTCAGAAGCGATTCCGGAAGCCACTGCTCCGGCGCCGACTTCACCCCGTCCTTCTGACCGCACGCCTCCAGGAACGCCTGCGCGTCCGCGAACTCCTGTCCCATGCTCGTCGCCCGTGCCAGGGTGCTCGTCAGCGTCTGGACCGTCGCTTCAACCCCCTTCTCCCGCGTCCCCTCGCTGGGCTGCGCCAGCCACCACGCCCAGCATGCCTTCTCGAATCCATCGATGTCCGAACCAAAGCTCGCCACCCACGTCTTCTCGAAGGACTGCCCGCGTCCCAGACCCGACAGCAGCGCCGAGAACCCCTTCTGATATTTGCCCCCGTCCCCGTGCGCCAGGTAATGCACCAGCGCCCAAACCTCATCCGGGTTCCGAGCGCCGTTCGGGCTTATCCATTCCATCATCGAAACATCCATCATCGAACGCACCGCCAGCATCTTTCGACCGCGGATTTGTCCCTGAACGTCCCCCAGCCGTTCCGCCGGGATCACCCCCGTCACGTACCCGTCTCCCGTCCAGATCCCCTCCCCGAAATACTCCGCCAAACCCTCGCTCAGCCACACCGGAATATCCCCGCGCATCACCTGCGCCGCAAATTGACGGAAACCCTCGCGCTGAACCACGTCCCAGTCCGCCTCCCCGCTGGCTTCCGCCACCACCATCAACCGGTTCCATATGAACATCCCGCCCAATCCCGGGATGCCACCAGCCTGACGGTAATCCGCCTCGTCGCTGAACACGTAGAAAGGCAGCTTCCGGTCGATCCGTCCCCCGAAATCCTTCATCCGATCGCGATACGTCTCGAACATCGTCGTCGATCGAACCATCACCTCTTTGAGCTTCTCCGCGTCCAGGTCCGAGTGAATGATGTAATAAGGCGTCTCGTACAGCTTCAGTTTCGCCTCCAGCGCCGGACCCACCTCCATCCCGAACCCTCCGGGCGCCCGTCTTCCTCCCCGGCCCTGGCCCAGCGCTTCCCCGCACATCACCGAAAACCCCAGCAGCACCGCCAACCCCCACGCCATCCCCGACCCTGACCTCTTCATCGCCGTTCTCCAATCACCGGAACACACCATCCTGCCGCGCTTCCCCTGATATTCTATCCCCCGCACACCCCAT
>CAZVTD010000489.1:0-1547 GCA_964629945.1 uncultured Planctomycetota bacterium
GACGAACTCCGGCAGCAGGTGGGGACAGACCGCGAGAGGGGTCTGTGAGGCGTATTCCCTGAAGAGTTCGGTCTGGGGGAGGAGCGAGAGGAGGCTGGGGAGGATTCGGGCGCCCATGGAGCGGAAGGAGACCATCTGGAAGAGGGTCTGGTTGAAGTCGTCCATGGTCTCGAAGGGGAAGCCCCAGATGAAGAAGGTATCGACGCGGGGGATGATGTCGATGGCCCGGGGGATGAGATCGAGGGCCTGGGCAGCGGTGAAGCCCTTACGGACGCGCGAGAGGACGCGGTCGGAGCCGGACTCGATTCCGAAGCGGAGTTCGACGCAGCCGGTTTCGGCCATGGCGTTCATCATCTCGACGTCGGTGAGGTTGACCCGACCGAAGGCTTTCCAGCGGACATTGAGCTGCGTCCGGCGGAGGCCTTCGCAGAACTCCATGACCTGACGTTTTCCGGAGATGAAGAACTCGTCCTGGAAGAGGAAGAGGTCGACGCCCGCAGTGTGGTTGAGCAGGAGCATCTCGTCGATGATGTTGGCGGGGGAGCGGGAGTGGCTTTCGAGGTTCCAGACGGGTGCGACGGAACAGAATGTGCAGGGGTAGGGACAGCCGCGGCTGGTCATCATGCCATAGGCGCCGTAGCGGGCCAGATCGACGCGATCGAAGGCGGGGAAGGGGATGGTGTCGAGGTCGGGGATCCGGGTTTGCGGGGGATTGTGGTGGTTGGCGCCGGTGGGGTGCGAAGAGCTTCCGGGGACGTCGGCGAGGTCGGCGCCGGCGCAGGGGGGCGGGCGCCGTGGGGGGGCCACGCGCGGCCGGGCCCGTCGGCGCGGGCGGCGCCGCGCGGGCCGCCCGAGCGCCGGGGGGGGGCGGTGTGTTCGGCTTCGCCACGACAGATGATGTCGATGAAGGGGAAGCGTTCGAGGATCGCGTGCTCGACGGAGGCGGAGCCGACGCCTCCGAGGACGAGGGTGCGGTCGGGGTAACGTTCGCGGAGGGCTTTCATGGCGAGGATGGTGAAGGGGAGGAGGTTGGCCATGCAGGAGAGACCGATGACGGGTGCGGGGTCGCGGAGGAAGTCGAGCAGGGCATTCATGTCGAAGGGGTCGGGGGCGTCGGTGAGCTGGTAGTCACGGAAGTCGACGCGGAAGCCGGCGTCTTCGAGTGCCCGGGGGAGGTAGAGGCAGCCGAGGGGGAGATGGATTTCGCGCTCGGTCTGTTCGCCTGAGCGGATGAAGAGCATGTTGAGGTTGACGAGGGTGATGTCGGCATTCATGGCTCAGGGCTCCTTGGGGGTGGAGCCGTCGTTGGGCTCGGTTGCGGGCTTGGGGCTGCGGAGCTGTTTTTCGTCGAGTTTTTTGGATATGCCGCCGAAGAGGACGGCACCCTGAGGGGGAGATGGTTTCGCTTCTTCCGTTGGCTGTTCGGCAGGGCCCTTGACGCCTGGGGGAAGGTCACCTGTGAGGCCTTTTGAGATGAGATGGTCTGTACCGGGCTGAGGTGTCTGGGGTTTGTTGACACCCGGGGGAAGGTCGGAGGAGATGCCTCG
>CAZVTD010000490.1:0-1541 GCA_964629945.1 uncultured Planctomycetota bacterium
CGAGCGTCGCATCACCCCCCCACAGGGCGGCCGCATCGGGGTCAAGCGACGCAAACCCGTCCTCAACTTCTGCGCCAACAACTACCTCGGCCTCGCCGGCGATCCCCGTCTCGTCGCCGCCGCCCAGGCTGCCCTCGATCGCTGGGGCTATGGCCTCTCCTCCGTCCGCTTCATCTGTGGCACCCAGGAACTCCACAAACAGCTCGAAGCCCGCATCTCCGCCTTCCTCTCAACCGAGGACACCATCCTCTATTCCTCCTGCTTCGACGCCAATGGCGGACTCTTCGAAACCCTCCTCACCGATGCCGATGCCGTCATCTCCGATGCCCTCAACCACGCCTCCATCATCGACGGCATCCGTCTCTGCAAAGCCCAGCGCCTCCGCTACGCCACCTCTGACATGGCCGACCTCGAAGCACGCCTCAAGGAAGCCGCCTCCGCCCGACTTCGTCTCATCGCCACCGATGGCGTCTTCTCCATGACCGGCGCCGTCGCCAACCTCCCCGCCATCTGTGACCTCGCCGATCGCTATGACGCCGCCGTCATGATCGACGACTCCCATGCCACAGGCTTCTTCGGACCCACCGGACGGGGCACTCCCGAATATCACTCCGTCGCCAAACGCATCGACGTCCTCACCTCCACCCTCGGCAAAGCCCTCGGCGGCGCCTCGGGCGGCTTCACCTCCGGGCGCAAGGAGATCATCGAGCTGCTGCGCCAGCGCTCCCGTCCCTATCTCTTCTCCAATACCCTCGCCCCCGTGATTGCCGCCACGACGCTCGCCGTCCTCGACCTCCTCTCCGAATCGACCGAGCTGCGCGACACCCTCGCCGCCAACACCGCCTGGTTCCGGAAGGGCATGAAGGACCGGGGCTTCGACATCCCCGCGGGCGACCATCCCATCGTCCCCATCATGCTGGGCGACGCGTCGCTCGCGACGAAGATGGCCTCGATGTTGCTGGAGGAAGGAATCTACGTGATTGGCTTCAGTTATCCCGTCGTCCCCAAAGGCGAAGCCCGCATCCGCGTTCAGATCTCCGCCGCCCACACCCACGAAGACCTCGACACCGCCATGGACGCCTTCGCCAAAACCCGCAAAGCCTGCCAGGGGTGACGATTCGAGTCGTCTGGCTCTTGCCCTTCAGAGTTTTCATTCGAAGTACAAGTACCGTCCCATCATGACGCCCGTGCACACCCACAGCAGCAGGATCGTTGCCAGCACGATCAACACGACGTGTCCCGTTTTCAGATACGCTTCCTTGACCCCTCGCTTGCCAAGTCCGCGCTCTCCAAGATAAAGCAGTACGCTCGCGGGCACCACGTATATCGCAATATCCAGAAGGAAGGGCGCCACGTTGAAGGACGTCCCGTCGATGTCCGTATACTCGAATTTAAAAGGGCGACCGCGGAATACGCAATCTATTCCCCACGACGGCAATACCGCCCCCACCAGCATGACCGCAATGACGCTCGCCCCGAGGTACGCCAGCGGCCGCAACATAACCCCCATGATCAAAAACGACCGCAAGCGGCCAGTTCCC
>CAZVTD010000491.1:0-1537 GCA_964629945.1 uncultured Planctomycetota bacterium
AGTCGCCGCTGGCGTCCACGGGGGCGGTGAAGGCCTTCACCCTCACCTCGCCCCCCAACGAAGCCCGTTTTAACCACACCCTGGACTCCCTTCCCGAAGGAACCCTCCTCGCCGTCGGCGGACAGTCCGCCCCGGGAAGCGCCTTGGACTCCGTCGAGGAATTCAGCCCCACGGACCTCCGCTTCGCGAAATCCGGGGCCCTCCACACCCCCCGCACGAGACACCGGACCCTCCTCCTTCCGGACAACCGCCTCATGGTCGCGGGCGGACAGGACCGCAGCGGAGTCGAACTCGCCTCCGTCGAACTCTACGACCCCGAAACCCACCGCTTCAACCCGGGCGGCAGCCTCATTGTCCCGCGCAAGGACCACACCCTCACCCTGCTTCCCGACGGTCGCGTCCTCGTCGTCGGGGGCTCCACCGGAACCGACACCCCTCTCGACAGCATCGAGATCTACGACCCACGCTCCGCCGCTTCCGTCGAAATCGCCCACCTCCAGCACCCGCGCTACGAACACACCGCAACGCCCCTCCCCGACGGAAACGTCCTCGTCGCAGCCGGCAGACGCGGACAGAAAACCGCCGACGCCCTCAACGACACCGAGATCATCAACCCCGCCGATGGCTCCGTCACGCCGGGTCCCTCGCTCGCCTTCCCGCGAAAGGTACACACCGCCACCCTCACCACTTGGAATGGCTTGCGTGGAATCCTCATCGTCGGCGGGGGAACTCGACCGGGCTCCGAAGTCTGCGAATTCTATGCCTTCAACTCACAGACCTTCGTCCCAGGACCCAGACTCAACTACAACCGGAACAACCACGTCGCCGTCTCCCTCCCCGACGGCGCCATCCTCATCGTCGGCGGCTACGGAACCGACGCCCACACCCCCCTCCAGACCGCCGAAATCTACGTCCCCGCGCCCTGAAGACGACGGCCTCAACTCCTGCTTCTCTGCTGTTCTTGCTTCTGCTGTTCTGCGCTCTTCAGAGCGCACTACTTCCCCCACAGCCATTCCCCCGGGTGTTCCCGGATGAAGCGTCCCAGTTCCTCCATCTCCTCCAGCATCTTCTGCATCTTCTCCAGCGTGCTCACCATCTCCTTGTACACCTCGTCCCGCATCAGCAATCCCCCCACCGTCCCCTCTCCTTTGCGGACCGTTTCCGTTACCTCGCGCAGCGAACTCAGCGTCTTGTTCAGTTCCTCTGTGCTGCTCAGGAGACCCGCCGTCAGCTTATCCATGTAGCCCCCCTGGTGCTCCACCTGGCTGCAGATCGTCTCGCTGACTTTCGTCAGTTCCTTGGAGACCTCCGTCGCGCGGCTCGACAGTTCCGTCGCCAGCAGTTGGATCCGCTCGGACGTCACGCGGAAGCTCTCGATCGTCTTATGCGCCTCTTCCGCCGACGCCTTCAGATGGCCGAAGAACTCCTCGTCGTTCAGCCGCTTGGTCAGGCTCTGCGCCAGTTCCTCGTACGTCGACGCCGTTCCCTTGAACCCCTCCACCGCCGCCTTCAGATACTCCTGCGCGCTCGCGAAAGG
>CAZVTD010000492.1:0-1527 GCA_964629945.1 uncultured Planctomycetota bacterium
TCGGACGACGTGCGAACCGATGTAGCCGGCGCCTCCGGTGACGAGGACTTTCATAGGCATCGTGGTCTCCCGGGGCAGGATTATAACAGGACGGCCCGGAGGACGTCAAGGGAGAGCGCCGGGAGACGGGGGCGGCTCACCGGTCGACGAGATGGACCTTCATTCTCGGGGATTTCTTTTCGGGGCGAGGGTTGTCGTCGGGGCGACGTTCGAAGAGCCCGGCACGGATGAGGAGGAAGAGGACGCCGAGTCCGAGGATGGCGATGAGGACGAGGGTCGCGAAGGAGGAATATCCGGAGCGTTTGTTCTGAGGGGGCGTGGCACGGAAGTTGGAGGATTCGGGGAGCCAGCGGGATTGGCCGGGGACGGTCATGGAGGCGGCAAAGCGTTTTCCTTCGAACATGGAGAGCTTGCGTTCAGTGAGGCGGTCGGTGTCGACCTGGGGGAGGTCGCCCCGTGCGGATTCGAGGAGCGAGCCGGGCTTCCGGAATTCGCGTGCGTCACGTCCGACGATGATCCTTTCGGCGGGTGCGAAGTCCTCGGGTCTCTTGAGAAGGGAGCGATCGACGGGCTTCTCGGCGGGGGCGGGGGTAAAGTTCCGGGTGACGGTCTGGGTTTCGGAGGAGGAAGGCTGGTCGGCGCCGGCGTCGAGCTTGGGCTGCCCGGGAGCGGGAGCGGGGATGGTGTCGGCCTTCTGGGCCTGGGCGTTGGAGAAGGAGAAGGCGAAGACCAGCAGCACGAGGAGACACCGGAGCGTTCGTGTGAGCGATGCAGCGAAAACCATTCGTATTCTCCTATTCATGAACGGCACGTTGGGGGATGGTGCATTGGACGACTACCACCACCACCACCACCAGGACGAGCTGCCGCCATTTCCATTGCCGTTTCCATTACCGTTGCCATTGCCATTGCCATTTCCGTTTCCGGAGGTGCTGTCGCCGTTGGTGGTATCGGAGGAAGAGGAGGAGGAGGAGTCGGTGGTGTCTGTCGTGGTGGTGTCCTGGGAGTTGGAGGTGCTTGTGTCGGTGGTATTGGAGGAGTTGTCGGTGGTGGTATTGGAGAGTGAGGCGGGTCCCGTTGGGGCGGCGGGGACGTCGAAGTTATCGCTCTGTGCGCCGGTGTCATCGATTCCCCAGGCAACGACCTGGATGGCGCCCCAGGTTTTTGGGAGATGGAAGCCGAAGCTGGCCCCGGCATCCCAGAGACGGAGGTCGTAGTTCATGATGAGTCTGTGGCTGGCATAGACGATGGCCTCGTTTCGTGAGATGAGGCAGCCGTTGAAGACGGTGTCGCCCGAGGCGGAGGTATACATGGCGAAGGTGTGGTTGGTGTAGAAGGCCCCGTCGAGACGTCGGATGTTGTTGGAGGCGATGTCGTCATAGTCGGAGTAGGTGGTGACGGTTTTTTTGTTTCGTCCGAAGCCGGTGGTGGTGGTGGTGGAAGGGAGGTTTCCCTGCCACTTGTCGGGGGTGATGGTGATCTGGGCACTGGAGAGTGCGACTTCGCTCAGGCTGGTGGTGGGGTCGT
>CAZVTD010000493.1:0-1522 GCA_964629945.1 uncultured Planctomycetota bacterium
CCCCCCGGGCCGCCCCGAACTCCGTCGTCCCACGTAGAGCACCATCACCGTCATCCCCAGGTAGGCCCCGAACAGCAGCATGTTCAGTTCCCCGCCCTTCGCCGGGTCGCTCTCCGCTCCGATCCCGTGCGAGTAGATGAACGCCCCCAGCATCCCCCACGCCACGCCCGCCGTCCCCAGACTGAAGCTCACGTCCGAATTCAGAAAATACGCGAACGCCAGAACACTCAGGTAGATCGGTGGGGTCATGTTCGGCGTCGCCGGTATCCTCATCGCGTTCGGGAACAGAACGGACAGGGCCGAGAAGTCCACCTTCAGCGGGATCTCAAAAAACATCTGCTCCGGAAACCACGCGTGCAGACCGTTGATCAGGTGCACGAGGATCAAGCCAACGAACCCATACCAGAACAGTCGCGAACGCAGGATCGTCGGACCCAGCCCCTCTCCGTCCGTCTGGGTCACCTCGTCCACGAACCGTGCGATCGGATACGCCAGCAGTTCCCGTCGTGACCACTGCGGGTGGACGATCAGCGCCATGCACAGCAGGGCGATCGACACCAGAATCGCAACCGTCCCCCACAGACGGATCGTCGGCCACCACTCCTGCCACGGCAGTTCCGTCAGTCCCAGGGCCTTCGGTCCACCCCACCCCTGCACCATCGTATCGCCCACGAACGGGTCCGCGTCCCCACCCATCGGCAGCACACCCGTTCCCCTCGGCATCTCCGAAATCGACTCCGGATACAGCGACACCAGGATCTCACGGTTCGCCTTCTCCTCCAGACGTCCCATCAGTTCCGACGTCCCGCTGGATCGCTCCATCGAGGTCAGCTTCCCGCCCGAAATCCGGATCTGGTGTTCCAGGTCCCGCACCGGCGTGTTCACCTTCGCCAGCTTGCTGTCGAGCCCATCCAGCTGCTTGTCCAGAGCCAGAACCTGTGCCGCCAGGGCCTCCTTCTCGACCTCCACCTCGCGCATCCGGGCCGCCAGAGACGTCCCGTTCCCGCCTCCCGCACCCCCTTCCTGTCTGGACAGTTCCAGCTTCAGGTCCTGCCACTTCGCCTTCAATCCTTCCAGTGTTCCGTTCAGCTCGTTCCGTCGCGCAAGGACCTCCGCACGCTCCGTCTCCAGCCCTTCCATCTCCGGACGCAGTCGGCTGCGCCATTCGTCCCGCTGCTGGACCAGACGCTCCCGCTCCTCCTTCAACGTCTCCTGCTTCCTGATCAGCGCCTCGCGCTCATTCAGGGTGTCCCGCGCGTTCGCCGGAAGACGATCATGCTCGAACAACCCGTAGAAGTCCCGCGTCCCGATGATCTCGTTCAGGGCACCCAGCAGAATCTGCTTGTCTGCGTCACTGATCTGTCCCCGGCTCGCCGTCTCACGCACCACCTGCTTTGCGCCCGTGGACAGTCGGTCCCAGACCCGTCGGTCCGCTTCGCGTCCCTCCCCCTGCTCCACCGCCAGCAGCCGTTTCGACAGCGCCGGCACGTCATAAAGATGTCCCATCCCCATCCGGGCCGAT
>CAZVTD010000494.1:0-1513 GCA_964629945.1 uncultured Planctomycetota bacterium
TCCGTGATCGCGTTCCGGTTCACCCCAACGCTGCTGAAATCCCTCACCGGGGCCAGGCTGGCGCCCGAACTTCCGTTGGCGCGTATCTCGTTGTCGAGGATGGAAAGTGAGCTGAAGCACCGCACGCCGGCTCCCGAGACCAGGATGCCTTCGTTCCAGCATCCAGTAATGATGTTGCCCTGGATAGTCACGTGGCTCCAGCTCTCCGAATCGACGTAGATTCCTTCTGCGCCGCTGCCGCCACCCTCAACCGCCTCCAACCCGAAAACGTCATCTCCGGAAACGGTTCCGACGACCTCCTCACCGTGTTCTGCCGCGCCGTCGTCGGCCCCCGCGACAAGGTCTACTACCCCTGGCCCACCTATTCCCTCTACGATGTCCTCGTCGACATCCAGGAAGGCATCAATTGCCCCGTGGACTTCCCCGACGACTTCTCTCTCCCCGAAGCCCTCTTCGCCAACGATGGCGTCCTGACCTTCGTCGCCAACCCCAACGCCCCTTCCGGAACCGTCACCCCGCTCCAGGACCTCGCCCGTCTGGCCCAGTCCCTCCGGGGACTCCTCGTCGTGGACGAAGCCTATGTCGATTTCGCCGAATCCGACAGCGTCCGGCTCCTTCGCGATCACCCCAATGTCATCATCCTCCGCACCCTGTCCAAGTCCTACTCCCTCGCGGGACTTCGCGTCGGCTATGCCCTCGCCCAGCCCTCCATCATCCAGTCCCTGCGCAAGGTCAAGGACTCCTACAACCTCGACCGCCTCGCCATCGCCGGTGCCGCCGCCGCCCTCGAAGACGTTGAGACCATGCGAACCAACGCCGCACGCGTCTGCAAAACGCGAACGGACTTCACGGTCGGTCTCTGCAAGCTTGGCTTCTCCGTTTTCCCCTCCCAGGCCAATTTCGTCTGGACCAGTCCTCCTGCCTCCCTCTCCGCCGAGCAGCTCTACCAGTCCCTCTGGCGGCGGAAAATCCTCGTCCGTCACTTCACCCACCCGCGGCTCAGCAATCACCTGCGGATCTCCATCGGCACCGACGAGCAGATGCAGGCCCTGCTGGCCGCACTGGCCGAAATCATCGACGAAGCCCAGGCTTCCTGAACTCTTGAAGGAGCTGCCCGTGACCAGGACCGCACGCATTGAGCGCAAAACCGCCGAAACTCGCATCACCGCCTCGCTCACCCTCGACGGAAAGGGAACCTCCGAGATCGCCACGGGCGTCGGCTTCCTCGATCACATGCTCACCCTCCTGGCACGTCATGCCTGGTTCGATCTCTCCCTCCAGGCCGAAGGCGACACTCAGGTCGACGCCCATCACACCGTCGAGGACGTCGGAATCGTCCTCGGACAGGCCCTTGTCAAAGCCCTCGGCGACAAAAAAGGCATCGTCCGTTTCGGCGCCGCCCGCATCCCCATGGACGAAGCCCTTGCCGACGTCGTCCTCGACCTCTCCGGCCGCCCCTTCCTCGCCTGCACCCTACCACCCATACCCGCAAAAGTGGGCGACTACCCCAACC
>CAZVTD010000495.1:0-1508 GCA_964629945.1 uncultured Planctomycetota bacterium
GATCTTCCGCTTTTCTTCCGTCACCGTGTACCCCGCGCGCACGATCTCCAGCCCGATCACGTTCACGCCCTTGCGCAGCTTCGCCGACGGGATCGCCAATTCCTTCATTTCCCGTGCCTCTCCCGCCTTGCCGTCCGCGATCTCCTTCCCTTTCTCGATGTTCTCCCGCGCGACCTCTTCACCGTTGACGTACACGACCAATCCGCCCCGGTACCCCACGTTCAACCGAAGGTCTTTCACCGCACCGGGCTCCGGCACCACGAACTTCCCTCTCAGGCACACCCGCGCGTTCAGTTCCGTCTTCCCGCTCATCAACGCCGTCCCGCGAAGCCAGCCCGCGTCGTCGAACTCCGCCCCCGTCCACCCCGCCTCCGCACTTGGCGTATGATAATTCATCCAGCGGTGCTTGAACGACGCCTCCTTGCCACTCGCCAGAACCGGAGGCGCCAGTTCGCTCCGGATTCGCCAGCTCCCATACGTATCCAGAACGATAACCCGACCCTCCGCCGGACCCGCCGGCTCCTGCCCCAGCGCAGACCCCACCCCCACCGCCACACACAGCACCGTTACCAGACCCAACACCCTCAAAGTGGACATCCTCGATCTTCTCCTCCCTTGGTACGGATTTTGTGCGTACGCACTTCCCATGTTAAGGGTGGCGTTTAAGGATCAATTCTTGCACGGATTCCGACAGACTTCTTCCCCGGACGCCCCGCCTTGCGAATCGGACGTAACGTTTCCAGAATGTAGAACTTACACCCCCGCAATGCACAGCGTGACCGACGCTCCCGCCCAGCTATTCGACTTTCGTCGTCTGCCGCCTCCCCTCGTCCGCCAGCATCCGCAGGTTCCGCCAGGGCGCATCCAGAGGCACCGCACACTCCGGCCCGATCACCTCGATCCCCCAACGTTTCTTCTCCGCCACGTCCGCCCGGATGCTCTCGGACGTCCCCGTCCTCACCACCGTCAGGTTGCTCGTTCCCCCCATCAGCGCCATCTTCTCTCCCGCCAGCCCCCTCGCCACTTGGGTCGGGACCTTCGAGTCGAAATGGAAGCATGCCACCCCCGTCTCACGGATGAACTTGATCCGGTCCGACGTGTCCCCGCAGATGTGCAGGATCAGCGGACACCCGATCCGCTCCACCAGTTCCGCGTGAATCTCCCCCAGGAACTCCCGGTATGCTTCAGGCGAACACAGATCCCGCGTCGCGTGGTCCGCCAGGCACAGCGCATCCGCCCCCGCCTCCATCTGTGCCTTCGCGAACGTCACCGTCACTTCCTTCAACTCCTCCATCCGTCGCTTCACCGTATCAGGCGCAAGCAGCGTCTGGATCAGAAACTCCTCCACCCCGTACACGTGATATCCCAGCGTCCACGGACCGAACACCTTCCCCACCACCGCCGCGTCCTCACCCATCCGCTTCCGCAAAAGCCCGATCGCCTCCAGCGGCGCCGCACATCCCCGACGTTGCAGAAGGTCCCCCGGAATCCTCACCTTCTCCTCGATC
>CAZVTD010000496.1:0-1507 GCA_964629945.1 uncultured Planctomycetota bacterium
CCCGTCGGACCGCGACCTGCCTCCCATGGTGACCATCGAACTCAACGATGGCGTCCCCCTCACCGTCGTCCTCATCCGTCCGGGCACCCTCACCGTCAACTCTGCCGAAGGTCCGCGAACCCTCACCGTCAGCACGCCCTTCTACATCGGCCGCACCGAGTTGACCTACGATCAATTCCACTCGATCATGAGACATTACTATCGAAAAGGCTCCTACCCGACTGCTCCCAAAGCAGGTGTCGACTATTGTGAAGCCTACCAGTTCTGCAAGCGGGCCTCCGTGGAGACCGGGCGCACGTTGCGTCTGCCCACCGAGGAAGAATGGGAATATGCCTGTCGTGCCGGCTCCACCACGCCGTATTCTTCCGGCTCGACCAGAGACGATGCCCGCAAAGTGGCGAACTGCCTTCTTGAACCCCTCCCGGATCGTCACGATGCCTCTCTTACGCCGAAGCCCGTTGATGTCGCCACCCTCCAGCCCAACGCCTGGGGGCTCTACGACATGCACGGCAACCTCTCCGAATGGTGCACCGTCGGACCCTGGGCGCCGCCCCGCGACCCCTTTGCCCGGGAACCCGGTCGGGACACGCACAGCGACGTGGTCCGCCGGGGCGGGGCCTACAAGGATCTCTACACGGACTGCTGTGCGGATTCTCGCCAGCTTCCCGAAATCGACGACGGATACGGTCCGGACTGGTATGGCGTGCGTGTGGTGATGGAAGCAGGACCCCAGCGTCCGCCCCAGCGCAGCACTCCCGAGACCCGTGCCGCCGAGCGTGCTGCCGCCGAACAGAAAATGCTGGATGAAGTCAAGCAGTTTGTCCAGAACGGGGGCGTCCTCGATGAGACGGTGGGACCGGATGGCACCTATCTCGACATCGCCGCCGCCCGGGGCTACCTCACGGTCGTGGAATTCCTCCTCTCCAAGGGGGCCGACGTCAACGCCCACCGCAGGAATGGCGCCCAGCAAAGTGCCCTGCATCGCGCGGGCTAAGCCGGGAACCTTCGTCTCGTGCAGTACCTTCTCGATCACGGGGCCGACGTCAATGCCCGGAACTACATTCAGCTTTCCCCACTTCTGGTGGCCGTCGATTCCGGGAAGGTTGAAATTGCCAGACTGCTCGTTTCAAAGGGGGCCGACATGCTCCCACGCATACAGTATGGCAAAACCTACTGGCCCCCTCTGCAGCTCGCCGTCAGGAAACAAAACCTTGAGATGGTCAAAGCACTTCTGGAAGCGGGTGTCGATCCCGAAACCGGCGCACGTGAACTCGCCGAGGATGACGGTCTCGAAGAGATCGCCGAACTCATCCGTCAATACCAGGCCAAGTCAAAGGACAAGCCATGACCTCCCGACTGCCAAGGCGCAAAGGGCCCGTTGCCAGGATTGATCCTCGCATCTGGATCGCCTCGGTCATCGTTGTTCTCATGTACGTCGGTGTGAGGCTGTTCATCCAATTCTATCCCCATCAGGAATCGTCTTCACCCCCGCTGATCCCACCCCAGG
>CAZVTD010000497.1:0-1504 GCA_964629945.1 uncultured Planctomycetota bacterium
CCCCTCGACCTCCTCTTCCCTCGTCTCCCTCCCCGGCATCGCCGGCGCGTTCCTCGCCCGCTCGGGCGGCAGACCATACGTGTCATACAGACGGAACAGATCCTCGCCCGTAAACCGGCCTCGTCCCTCCGAACGGACGCGCTCCTCCAGCTGCTTCAACGCACGCAGTCCCCCGTCCAGCGTCTGGCGGAACTTCTCCTCCTCCGCCTTCACCACCCGCGCAATGTAATCCGTCCGCTGCTTCACCTCCGGATACGCCTTGCCCATGATCTCGCTCACCAGCGGCACCAGCCGGTACAGGAACGTCTCGCCCACCCCAAGTTGTTTCCCGTCGTTCGTCGCGATCCGCGCCAGCTTCCGAACCACGTACCCGCGTCCCTCATTGCTCGGCAGCACTCCGTCCGCAATGCAGAACGTCACCGCACGCACGTGGTCCGCAATCCGGCGCATCCGTCGTCCCACGTCGCTCTTCGTCACGTACGCCTGGCCGCTCGCCTCGACGATGTTCTCCAGGATCGGCGCAAACAACTCCGTCTCGAAATTGTTCGGCTTCCCCCCAAGGACCGCCAACACCCGCTCGAACCCCATCCCCGTGTCGATGTTCTTGTTCGGCAGCGGGTCCAGCTTCCCCCCGTCCTTGCGTTCGAACTGCGTGAACACCAGGTTCCAGATCTCCACGTAACGTCGGCAGTCGCAATCCGGTCCGCACGTCGGCTTCCCGCACCCGAACGCCTCTCCCATGTCCACGAAGATCTCCGAGCACGGACCGCACGGACCGTTCGGACCCTTCGTCGGCGCATCCGCAGGCCAGAAGTTGTCGTGCTCCCCATACCGGTAAATCCACGCCGCCGGAACCCCGATCTCGTCCTTCC
Source organism: uncultured Planctomycetota bacterium (assembly GCA_964629945.1). Classification (GTDB taxonomy): domain Bacteria; phylum Planctomycetota; class DG-23; order DATKVD01; family CAZVTD01; genus CAZVTD01. Next base: position 873 of record CAZVTD010000497.1, read on the forward strand.
AGATCGCGTACGACTCGTCATCCTCCTGATACACCGACACCCTCAACCGTTCCCGCGCGATCCCCAGGACCCCCGTCACGTACTCCCACGCCCAGGCGATCGCTTCCTTCTTGAAGTAATCCCCGAACGAAAAGTTCCCCAGCATCTCGAAAAACGTGTGATGACTGGGCGTCACACCCACGTTCCCGATGTCACCCGTCCGAAGACATTTCTGACACGTCACCGCACGCCGGAACGGAAGTCTCCCGCGTCCAAGGAACATCTCCTTGAACTGGTTCATCCCCGCGCCCGTGAACAGCAGCGTCGGGTCGTCCGTCGGAACCAGACTGTCGCTCGGACGGTGGGCGTGTCCTTTCTCCACGAAAAACTCGATATAACTTCTTCTCAGCTCGTCGGGTCTCATAGCCGCCGTTTCTCTCCTGGGGACCGGTCACTTCTTCTTCGACGTCTTCTCGTCCTCGGCTTCTTCCGCTTCCTCTTCAATCGCGGGTAGCTGCTTCTTCAACTCATCCACCGTCGGAAGCTTCTCGATCAGCGCCTCGAAGTCCCGCTTCTGCAGGATCTTGTTCCGGATCTCCACCAGCACGTCCGGGTTCGCCGTCAGGAAATCCCGCGAGTTGTCCCGTCCCTGG